>JAYVTU010000147.1:0-22671 GCA_043788485.1 Planctomycetota bacterium | reverse complement strand
AGATTCCTGGGCCAAAGAGCAAAAGAAGTCCTGACCGCCTCCGCCGCTTGCGGCTTAGCGCTCCGACTCCCTCTCCCCCCGGGAGAGGGCCGGGGTGAGGGCTGCCTTTTTCCCCTCCCCAACTTGAAACTTGAAACCGTGAAACTTGAAACTCTTCACGCGCCCCATCCGTGCGCACAAACCCGTCGACCGGACATATTCACCCCCTCCCCCAACCCCCCGATTCCGCGCCTTAAGCCCTCGAATCCCATCACTTGTAAAAAACCATCCGGGAAACCCCCCGGACGTCCGGTTTTCGAACCACATCTGTGCGCGCCCAAACGAAATTCCGTCTAAAAAAATAGCCGGGCGGCTACCGCCGCCCAGGTCCTCCCCCTGTCTGAAATCTCAAGTTTGAAATCTCAACTCCCCATCCCCCCGACCAGGGCGGCGTAGCCGCCCGGCTAGCCCTCCCCGCCGCACCGTTCCATCTTGTGTCACTCCCCGCACGCAACTACGATCACCGAAAATCGTCAAACGCGTGATTTGACGGGCAGATCAGATAAACAGAGTTAGGCATCGCCGGGCGGTTTTATGCCCCTCACCAAATCGCAGGTCGCTACGCTCAAGCGGAAAGCGGCTGACAAATCCCTTGAGGTTGAGCACCTTTTAAAGGTCGCGCGCATTGCGGACGCATCGACGGTCCCGTTGCTGACCGAACTTTCTGCCAAGCACCACTGGTCTTACACTGGATGGGAGGGCGACACTCGCGTGGTGCCCTTTGCGAAATGGGTTGAGGCGGTTTCCATTTATCTTACTGGCGGGTGTGACGGCCTTGTCAGTTACGCGCAGCGGCGTTCCGATGACTCGTGGTATTTTGGCCTGTCAGTACTCGGATCGTTGCGCACACCGGTTGCGTTACTTGCCATTACAGAGTTGGCGGATCTCGTCCGCGATCATATCGCCGAACGAACGGACGACGCGCAGAAGGTTGTATACACGGTCAACAACACGATCGCAGGGAAGGACGCGCCTGCGATGTCAGACGCAGTTCGCGTGCGTCTCAGGGATTTCCTGCACGCCGTGCTTTCCTCGTCACTAGCGGAAGTCTGGATAGCTTCAGCGATCGTCGCATTAGGGAAGGTAGGTGACTCCTCGTCGCTCCACCTCATCGAGAATGTGCGCCCGCTAGGTGAGTTATGGGAAGAGGCTCCGAAGCGGGCAACAAGAGAGATCAAGAAGCGTTGCAGCGGTTCGGCGGGCGATGCATGACCCGCCGTAGCACTGGCCCCCGTCTCACGTCCTCCATCCCTCTCCGCCCCCTCCGTGCTAAAATCCCCCCATGCGCAAAAAAATCTTCATCACGCTCGCCGTCCTCGTCCTCCTGATCGTCGCCTTCGCGATCTACATCGCGCTCCAGCCCTCCGACTTCCGCATCGAGCGGTCCGCCACGATCGCCGCGCCGCCCGCCGAGGTCTTCGCGCAGGTCAACGACTTCCACAACTGGGAACCCTGGTCCCCCTGGGCGAAAATGGACCCGGCCTGCAAAATCGCCTTCAGCGGCACTCCCGCCGGCGAAGGCGCGATCTTCCACTGGGATGGCAACTCCGACGTCGGCGTCGGCACAATGACCATCACGCAGAGCACCCCCGCGGAGAAAATCCTCATCCGCCTCGATTTCGAGAAGCCCTTCGCCGGCACCAATGTCGCCCAGTTCACCTTCAGGCCCCAGGGCGATCAGACCCTCGTCACCTGGGCCATGTACGGCCAGAACAATTTCATCGGCCGCACCATGTGCTTCTTCATGAACATGGACAAAATGGTCGGCGGCGAATTCGAAAAAGGCCTGGCCAGCATGAAGTCCATCGTCGAAACCGCGAAGAAGTCGCCGCCGCCGCCCGTGAAGTGACGCCTCCGGTCCCCTCTCCCCTTGGGAGAGGGTTAGGGTGAGGGCTGCCTTTCGCCTTTTTCCATTTCGACATCACTGCAAAGAATCAAGGCAACAAAGCAGCCCTCACCCCAGCCCTCTCCCAGGGGGAGAGGGAGCGGAAGCGATCGCCTCCGTGTGCCAGGCCCTCGGCTCGGCGTGGGCATGTGCCTTGACTGCGTGCCGGGACATGCCGACGCAAAGCCGACGGCATGGCACACGGGCAATCCCATCCCCCCGGGTGCCACGGGTCTGCGGTTCCTCCGCAGCCCCGTGCTCTTCAACGCCGCCGTGACGCTCACCGCTTGAAGCCCACGCCGATGCCCGCGATCAGTGAAGCGCCGCTCGGCACCTCACCGGCGACGAAGTGTTGGAAACTGGCGGTCTGTGCGTTGAGCCACGCCGTGATCGAATCGAAATGTCCCTGCATCGCGTGCCAATCGATCGTCACCATGCCCGAGTACTGGAGCGCCAACAGGGCGATCGCCACGATCCCGACCAGAATCAGTGTTCCGCGAAAAAAGAAGCGGAGCGCGTGGCCCGCCGCAAACCCCACGAAAAAACCGAACCCCACCTTGAACAGCCCCGCCTGCCATGCCGGGTCCGCAGGCGCCCCCGTTGCGTCGCTCGGAAACTGCGGCAGCGTGGGCCCGCCGGGCTGCAGTGAACTGGCAAACCCCTGCTTCGCGGCAACCGGCTGCGAAACCGTCGCGCTCCTTGTCATCGCCAAATAACCGCCGATGACCATGAGCAAGCACGCGGCGCCGAGCAGCGATTTCTTCCAAAGCGGAAACGTCCATGCGGCCTGTCGTGTTACGGTGTTTGTGGTCATCGCAAGCATGATATCGCGATCGGCCGGCGAGGTGTCCTTGTGCCATGCCCTCGGCTCGGCGTGGGCATGTGTCTTGGTTTCAGGCCCGAAGGGCCGTCACTTTGGGTAGCCGGGTGCCGTAAGGCCCCGGTTAAAAGCCCCGTGATTTTTCTTGAGGCCCAACGGGCCGACACTTTTTCTTCATGCCCGTGACGTGAGAAGAAATGTGCCGGCCCCTCGGGCCTCGAAACAAGTGACGACACATCTTCCGGGGCCTCACGGCACCCGGCTACCAAAAGTATCGGCCCTCCGGGCCTGCGAGTTCCGCCGCTTGCGGCTTAGCGCTCCGGATTCCCCTGCATCACTGCCGCCTTCGCCACGCCACCACCCTCATACCGCGGCGAAGTCCCGCCCTCAAACACATTCTTCCGCAGCACGATCCCCGACGTGTCGCCGTCCACCTTGATCACGCTTGTCGGATATTTCAGCGCCGTCCCCTCCATGATCACATCGCAGATGTTGCCCGTCAGTTTCACATCCCCGCCATTGTCCGCGCCAATCGTGTTGCGTCGCATGATCACGCAGCGCGTCAGCGGGCCGGCGAGTTTGCCGAGTTCGCTGCGCGAGCCGCTGTGCGCGATCAGCGACGTCTGACCCTCCAATAACGTGTTGTCGAAGAACTGCACGTACCAGCAGGGCTGCACCGCGTCGTGGACGTCCAGGCCGTACGTCAGCATCTCGGCGCAGCGGTGTAATTTGTTGCCCGCGACGATCACATCGATCGTCGTGCCGTAGCCCGCGTTGACCCAGTTGGCATCCTCGAAGTCGTTGTTGATCACCAGCACCCGGCCCTTGAAGGGCACGATCGTCGCCAGCGATGTCGCATCGGGCGAGACATCGAAGGGCCGATCGATCTCCCACGACTTACCCTTGTTCGACGTGACGAACCGGTACTGCCCCGCGCCGCGGCCGGTCGTGATGAATACGACGGACCGCTTCCAGGGCTGACTCGTCTCTTTCGCCCACTCGGGATACTTCGGGTCCTCAGCGAGTGTCACCTTCGTGCCCTCCGCGGTGAGTTTGCCGAAGTACGCGCCGGGGCCGCTGTCGAACGTGAAGGAGAAATCGGACTGGTGCGTCATCGCCGCTTCGTGCTTGTTGCGCGCGTAGTAAATGTTCCTGCCCATGCCCGAGATGTTGATGTACGCCGTGGGATCCGTGGCGATGAACTGGTTGTCTTCCACGATGAGGTTCTGCGCCCCGCCCATCGGGATGTTGCTCTTGCCGGCGGTGATGCGGTTGCGCGCGATGATGCCGCAACTTCCGGGGACGATGCCATCGCCGCGCGCCAGGATGTCGCAGTCGGTGATCTCGAAATTCTGACCGGCGCGGATCGCCTGACAGTTCTGCCGCCCGCCGTTGGCGGTCCAGTATTTGTCGATGCGCACGCGGACGTGCCGCATCCAGAACCGCTCGTCAGCCGTGATCCCCGTGCGGTAATCCAGCGGGAAATAGAGGCTCATCTGCTCGATGCCGTACTGCGAGCCGGAGATCAGCGTCCCGGGCGTCTTCGATTCGGTGTCCTTCTCCCGGCCCTTGTCGGTCGCGCCGCCGTCCATGTTGAACCGCCCCGATCCCCACCACAGCACGACGAGCCCCTCGCCCTCACCGCGCAGCACCGTGCGCGGCGGAACATTCAACTCGCCCTGCACGCCATACCGCCCCGCGGGAAAATAGACGACGCCGCCGCCGTTGTCCTTCGCTTTCTTCAACGCCGCGCGGATTCCCTCCGTGCGGTCCGGCACCGGCTGATACTTGACCAACGTCTTACGCATCTCCGCCGCGGCTTTCTCGCCGTAGAACTCCGTCACGCTGAAAACCGTCAGCGGCCACCTCACCGGGGCCTCGACGCGCAGCGTCCCCGCAGTCATCCACCGACCCGCGCCGCCCAGCCAGTTGTGGACCCGCACGGAATATTCGCCCGGCGTCAGGTCCGCAGGCAGATCGAAGCGCAATGAATAGCCGTCGGAATCGGCGGCCGTCAGATGTGTTGATTTTTCATCATCATTGCTGCCCACTCGCTTGAGAAGTGCCGAGGCGTGAAGGCTGTAGGCCAGCGATTTCCCCATCACGCGGAAGTAACCGCCGGGCGTCGCCGTCGAGCCGCTGTCGCCCTGCATCCACCACGGGTCCGGGACATTGAGCAGCAGCGGTTCCGACGCCGCGTCGTCGCTCAGTACCCGGCACTCATACACGCCGAGCTTCCACTCCGCCGGGATCGTGAACTTCAGCGAATCATCCCGCCCCTGAATCACCGTCGGTTTCACCACTTCGGATTTGTGCACATCAGCATTCCACACCCATCGGATAATCTCCACGACCGGCTTCGCCCCAAAATCGCTGCCCTGCAGCATCACCGTCTCATCCGGCCCGACCGGCCCCGACGCCCAAAACACCGTCGGCGTCGCGGCGAGGGCCGCATTTGAAATGACGAGCGTGACGAGCAACATCGCCGTAGATCGCAGGCGGGTGTGCATGATGAGTTCCGATCAATGGTTGTGAACGGATCATGATACCGGCGGAATTCCGGGTGCCACTGGTCGGCCGTCCTCGGCAGACCAGTGTGCCTTTCCTGCACGTGCGCTCAAGAGCACTGGTCTGCGGAGGAACCGCCGACCAGTGGCACCCCGATTGGGATACCCATCGCAAATCTGAAATCTCAAATCTGCAATCCGCTCACGCCTGCTGCTTGATCTTCTCGACAATGTTCGTCGTCGAAAGCCCCGCGACGGGGGCGATGGTTTGCACCTTGCCGCCGTAGGATTCGACGATTTCCCAGCCGACGACGGCGTCGTGGGCGTAGGTGCCGCCTTTGACGAGGACCTCGGGTTTGAGGGCGCGGAGGAGAGGAACGGGCGTGTCGTTCTCGCCGCCGGAGCCGTCGCCGAAGAGGACGATGTAGTCCACGCACTCGAGCTCGCTGAGCACGATGACACGCTGGGCTTCGGCGACGATGGGGCGCTCGGGGCCCTTGAGGTTGCGGATGGAGATGTCGGAGTTGACGGCGAGGACGAGCAGGTCGGCGGTGGCGCGGGCGCCGCGGAGCGTCTCGACGTGGCCGGCGTGGAGGATGTCGAAGCAGCCGTTGGTGAAGGCGATTTTCTTGCCAGCCTTGCGGTGGGCGGCGAGCTCGGGGACGAGCTGGGCGACGGTGCGGACCTTGCCGAGGTGCTTGTGCTGCTTCTGGAGGATGCTCATGAGCATCTCTTCGAGCTCGATGGGGACGACGCCGAAGCGCTCGACCTCGAGACCGGCGGCGACATTGGCGAGTTGGACGGATGTGAGCCAGTCGGCCTGATTGGCGCGGGCTCCGGCGAGCGCGGCGAGAACCATGTCGCCGGCGCCGGTGACATCGTAGACCTGTCGCGCTTCGGTGGGAACGTGGATGGGTTTCGTCGAGCCGCGCTCGAGGAGCATCGCGCCGGATTTGTCGAGCGTGAGCACGACGGCTTCGAGCTGCAGCTCATCGAGCAGCTTGCGGGCGACGATCTCGAGCTGTGGGATCGATTCGGTCGGCAGCGCGGTGGCGAGGTGCGCTTCGGTGCGGTTGGGCGTGATGGTCGTCGCGCCGCGGTAGCGGGAGTAATCACGGATCGCGGCGGGATCGACGAGCACGGGCACCTTCGCGGCACGGGCAGCGTCGATAATGTCGCGGCAGAAAGATTCGCTGAGCAGGCCCTTGTTGTAGTCCTCGATGCACAGGGCATCGGCGCCGGCGAGCGCGGCGCGGATCGCGGCCATGAGCTTGACGCGGACGGCGGCGGAGATGGGCGAGCTGTCCTCGAAATCGACGCGGAGCATCTTCTGGGCGTGACGTCCCTGGGCGAGGCCGATGTAGGAGCGCTTGACGGTCGTGGGGCGGTTGTCGTCGGCGGGGATCAGGCCGGTGACATCGCAGCCCTTGGCGGCGAGCTTGTCGCGGAGGATGACCGCGGCGGCGTCATCCCCGGTGACGCCGACGCAGGCGACGTGGCAGCGGAGAGCGGCGAGGTCCATGCAGACATTCGAAGCGCCGCCGGGCAGGGATTCTTCGCGGCCGGCGCGGAGGACGGGCACGGGCGCATCGGGGCTGAGCCGCTCGGCGTCGCCGTAGACGTACTGGTCGAGCATGTAATCGCCGACGACGATGATCCGGCGTGGCTGCCAGCGGTCGATGAGTTCGATGAGGGGATTCATGGGAAACCAGAGGTCAGAGGTCGGAGGTCAGAGGTCAGCGAAGAGATGCTCGAAGGATTTTTCATCTCGCGTGCATTGGACACGGAGGATGGGGCGCCAGATTGGGAGTTTCAGCGTGGCAGATTCTACCAGCGGGCGGAGCTTGACCCAATCCTTCTCGGTGGTGAGCAGGGCGGCGGCGCCGGTGGCGACAGCGCGGTCGGCGAGCTGCTGCAGGTCTGCGGCGGTGTAGGCGTGGTGATCGGGGAACGGTTGCGGGTTGGCGACACGCATGTCCTTGCCGGCCTGCGCGAAGTAAGCGTCGGGATTGCCGATGCCGCAGAAGGGGAGGACGAGTGCGCCGGCGGCGGTGACGTTCTGGTTGTGCTCGTCGAGAAGATGCGACCAGACATGCGAAAACCACGCGATGGGCGAGCGGCGATGATTGACGCGGATGTGCTGCTCGAGCATGGCACGCTGGCTGTCGGCGAGGCGCTCGGCGTGTGTCACGACGACGGCGGTGGCGCGGAGCAGGCCGGCGGGGCGCTCGCGGAGCAGGCCGCGCGGGAGGATGTGGCCGTGGCCGAAGGGATTGGTGGCATCGATGAGGACGAGGTCGACATCGCGGTGGATGCGGCGGTGCTGGAAGGCATCGTCGAGGATGATGACGTCGACGGCGGGATGATCGATGCGCAGCTTGCCTGCGGCGGCGACGCGGTCGGAGTTGGTGATCACGGGCACACCCGGAAGTGCTTCACGGAGGAGATTCGCTTCATCGCTCTGACCGGCGGCGGATTTGTAACCGCGGAGGATGACGGCGGGGCGGCGGCCATTCTTCTGCAGGAGCTGAGCGATGTGGATGACCATCGGCGTCTTGCCGGTGCCGCCGGTGGTGAGGTTGCCGACGCTGATGACGGGGATGTCGATGCGGTGCGTTTTGAGCAGGCCGGTGTCGTAGGCTTTATTGCGGAGCGCGACGACGGCGGCGTAGAACGGTTCGGCGAGCGCGGTGAGGCTGCGCAGCAATTTGCCGCGGGGCGTGGAATCTTTTTTGGCGTCCATCCACTGCAAGTCAGATGTCCGTGTGTGCGAAGTGTTGCAGCTCGGCGGCGAGGCGTTTCATCGGGAGGCCGATGACGGTCGTCGGGTCACCGCTGACCGTGATGCCCCAGCGCCGCTGCAATTCGGCGAGATTATAACCCCCGGCCTTGCCGCGCCAGTCGCCGCTGGCGAGATAGCGGTCGAGCTCACCGGGCGGAAGCGCGGGGATCGTCACATCGGCGATGTCGGTGAAAATGTGCTGGCGGCGCGACGCGCAATCGATGAGGCAGACGGCGGTGACGACTTGGTGCGTGACGCCGAGGAGGATATTGAGGATGCGACGGGCATCGGCGGCATCGGCGGGCTTGCCGATGCGGTGGTCGTCGAGGGCGATGAGCGTGTCGCAGCCGAGAACGAGACCGCGGGGAAGCGTGTCGGCGACGCTGGCGGCTTTGAGCTGCGCGAGGGCCGGGGCGGCGAGGTGTGCGGGGAGGTGGTCGAGGCTGTGCTCGGTGTCGTCGTAGGGGGGCGTGACGATTTCAAATGTGTAACCCGCTTCTCGCAGCAACTGCGCGCGGCGCGGCGATGTGCTGGCGAGGATCAGCGGCGGGGCGGCAGCGGCGGCGCTCAAAACTGCACCTGCGGCGGCGGCGAGGCGAGAACATGCTGAGTCACTTTCCAAACGAGGTCAAAGGTAACGGAAGCGATGATGGACTGATCATCGCGCAGGTTGCGGTAATTTTTGCGGAGCGATGGTTCGGCGGCGGCGACGCCCAGATCGTAGCGGTAGGGGCCGACGGCGGCGGGCTCGGTGGGGCCGAAGATGCCGACGTAGCGGCGGCCGAGGCCGACGGCGATGTGCAGCGCCGCGGAGTCGTTGGCGATGACAATCGCGGCCTGCTCGATCATTGCCATGAGCCGACCGACGCTCGTTTTGCCGACGAGATCGAGGCGACCATCGCGTATCAGCGCGGCGGTGCGCGGCCGATCCGACGCGGCGCCGGCAATCACGGCGGGCATGGCAAGGCGGTCGATGAGCGTGTCGAATCGTTCGACGGGCCAGCATTTGGAGAGCCACTTGGCGGTCGGGGCGATGAGGGAGAATTGGCCGGGCTTGATTTTGTTTTCGACGAGGAATGCGGTGGCCCAGGCGCGGTCGGCGGCGCTGGTGTAGAGCCGCATGTCGCGGACGGCGGGGACGCCGATTCCCTCGACGACGGCGAGCATGCGGTCCACGGTGTGCGTGACCTGCGGATCGACGGCGATGCGCTGCGTGTAGGCGAGCCAGCCGAGCTCGCGGGCGTCGGCGGGGCCGACGCGTGTGGCGGCGCTGGTGGACCACGTGAGCCAGCCGCTGCGGGCGAGACCCTGGAGATCGACAACGAGATCGTACTGGCGATCGCGCAGCTCGCGCATGTAGCGCACGGCCTCCGCCCCGGCGAGCCAGCCGGCCTCGCGGAATCGGCTGCGCGGAAAGGGCACGGCGGCATGAAGGTCGGGGTGGCTCTCGATCGCACCGACGAAGCTGTCGTTGACGAGCCAATCGATCTCGGCGTCGGGGTACGCACGCTTGAGGCTCACGAGCGCGGGGACGGTGCGCGCGACGTCGCCCAGGGCGCTGGGTCGGACGATCAAAATGCGGCGCGGCGCGTCGGGCATGGATCGCACAATATACGGCAGAACGCTCCCCTCGCCGACTCGGGTCGCGGCTAAACGGGGCCGTGAGAGTTGCAAAAATTTTGTTACGATGCGGCGATGCTTGAGCTGACGCGCACGGTTCGGTTCTGTCTCAACGGCGACGGCACGCTCGCCGCGGAGGCGGCGGCGCGCAACACGTTTGCGTGGTGGCCGCCGATGCGCGGGCTCGGGCGTTATTACGAGTTGGAGGTGACGTGCCGCGGGGAGGCGGACCCGGTCACCGGCTACTTCATGAACATCAAACGCATTGACGAGGTCGTCCGGAAATTTGTGCTTCCGCGTTTTTCGGAAGTGGCACGCGACCCTGAGAACTCGCTGCGGCTCGGCGGGGTGATGCGGTGCACCATCAAGGCGCTGCAGCCCGTGCTCGACTGCTCGGTCACTGCCGTGGTGCTGCGGCTGGCGCCGTCCTACAGTTTGACGATCCAGGAGAACGCGATGCAGCAGGTCCTCATCACGCAGCAGTACGAATTCTCGGCGTCGCATCGGCTGCACGTCGAGCACATCGGCGATCAGAAGAACCGCGAGATCTTCGGCAAGTGCAACAACCCCGCGGGACACGGGCACAACTACCGCCTGGAAGTCACGGTGCGCTCGCCGATCGATTCCGGGGGCGCGATCACGCCCGTTGAGGAACTCGACGAACTTGTCGATCGTGTCGTGGTGCAGAAACTGGATCACAAGAATCTGAGCGTCGATGTGCCGGAGTTTGCGGAGCTCAACACCTCGGTGGAGAACATCGCGCGGGTGATTTACGAGATGCTCAAGAGCGCGGTGAAATCGCTGCACGTCGAATTGGATCAGGTGCGGGTCTGGGAGACGGGCAAGACGGTGTGCACGTACAGAGGATGAGAGGAAGAGGGTTCAGGGTTCAGGTTCGAGCCGGTTCTTCCTGAACCCTGAACCCTTGTCTTTGATCGCTCCGTGACGCACCAGATCGATCGCCACGAACACAATCACTGCCGCGAGCAAGACGCATCCAAACGCGTAGGGTCGCCAGGATGCGGCGCTGTCCCAGGCGAGGAGGCCGAGGCAGAGCGGGCCGATGATGTTGCTGATGCCGATGAGCGTTTCGAAGGTGCCGACGGAGCGGCTGCGCGTCAGCGGGTCGGAGTTCATGTAGTAAATGACGTTGAAGACGACGCAGCTCTCCATGATGCCGACGGCGATGATGCAGGGCAGCGCGATCGGCCACGCGGTGGCCAGCGGGAGCAGGGCGAAACCGATGAGGCCCAGCGCCATCGAGCCGAGCATCACCCACGGCTGATGGAGCGTGTGGCGCATACACGCCAGCGGCAGCGCCAGCAACGGGATGGGGGCGAAGAACAGCAGCAGGCCGATGCCCATCTGCGCATCGGTCCAATGATTCTGCTTGCCGAGGTCGGGCCAGATCGTGGCGAAGAGGCCTCGGACGATCACGGCGACGGCGAACATGCAGATGAGGCCGAGGCGGCGGTGTCGCGGCGTCGAGGCGAAGTCGGGCGCGGCGGCCTCTTCGCGCACGGGCGGCGGCGCGGTGGCGGCGAGCAGGCCGATCACTGTGTGCACCGCGATCATCACGCCGATCGAGGTCAGCAGTATCCAGACCGGTGAGAGCCGCAGCGATCCGCCGATGAGCGGGCCGAAAGAGACGCCGATGCCCCACGCGATGTTGTAGAAGGCGACCGAGAACGCGAGCGTCCGGAAAGGCTGGACGTGCGACATATTGATCTGAAACGGCACGTAGTAATGGCCCGTGCTGATGCCCGTGACCGCGGCGGCGATGAGGAAGGCGGGGAAGGTATTGACGCCGAAGGCGATCAGGCCCGCGAGCCCCAGGCCGAAGATGGCGGCGATCATCAGCGGCGGTGCGACGCGTGCGGTGACCCACCGGCCGGTGATCTGCGCACTCAGGCCGTAGGTCGCCGAGCCGACCATGGCGATGTACATGAGCTCACGCGGCTCGCGGCCCATAGAGCGCGAGGCCTCCAGCAGCATCCATGTGCTAATGACGGTGTTGATGCCCTCGACGAGCATCGGGCCGAAAAGGAGCAGGGCGAGTTGGCGGAGGGAGATGCCGCGGATCATAGGGAGTGAGGGTTCAGGGTTCGGGGTTCAGGGTTCAGGTTAAGGCAGGGGATCGGATTCAACTGGCACGGGCCTGAACCCTGAACCCTTTTTACCTTCAAAGAAAAACGCCGCCCGGGGTCGGACGGCGTTTTGAGTGGCGTTGTGAGTAGAGATCGATCAGCCCGTGATCTCGGTGACCTTGACCTTGAGGTACTGCTGGCGATGGCCGCGCTTGCGCTTGTAGTTCTTGCGGCGTTTGAATTTGACGATCGTCACCTTCTCGCCCAGCTCCTCGGCGAGGAGTTCGGCGGTGACCGAGGCGCCGGCGAGGTAGGGGGTGCCGATCTTGGCGGTGTCGCCGCCGATCAGGAGCACCTTGTCGAACTTGACGGTCTTGGCCCCGTCAGCGAGTTCGCGGGCATCGACGTGGATCACGTCGCCCTTGCCGATTTTGTACTGGCTTCCGGAGTCTTCAATGATCGCGTACATGGCGGAGTCCTTGGGAGATTTCGAGCCGGGCATCATAACGAGGGGCGGAGTTGGTAGCAAGTTGAGGCTATCTCGATGCCATTAAGCACGTTCAACGCTAGTCCTTACGGACAGTGCCATCAGCATATCGAGTGTAACCGCTCTTGTAGATTCCGGTCTTCAAGTCGAAAACGCTCTCGAACTCTTGTTCCAAAATACCATCAGAATCAAACAGCATTCCTCTCACCTTTTCAAGCTTCAACTTCTTCACCGATTCGGCGCGGTCCCAAACATGCTCTCCATCGTAGTAGTCGGAGAGATCGATCATTTCGCTGTAAATGCACATGCCTTTTGGATCGAATCCAATGAGAATTGCTTTGTCTGTGATTTTGGGTGTGGTCATGTGAGTTCAACGGCGGAGTATTACTTCGTCGGCAACCCGATCTTCGCCATGACTTTTTTGAGGTCGTCCCAGACGCGTTGGCGGTTTTCGACGGTGTATTGGCGGAGGAGGTAGGCGGGGTGGAAGGTGGGCATGACGGGGATGCCGTTGAATTCGCGCCAGTTGCCGCGGACTTTGGTGATGGCGAGGGCGGGGTCGCTGAGGAGATATTTGCTGGCGGTGGCGCCGAGGCAGACGATCGCTTTGGGCTGGATGATGCGGACCTGCTGGGCGAGGTAGGGCATGCAGAGCAGCGCTTCTTCGGGGGTCGGGACGCGGTTGCCGGGGGGGCGGACCTTGACGACGTTGGCGATGTAGACCTGTTCGCGTTTGAGGCCCATGGCCTGGATCTGCTGATTGAGGAGCTGGCCGGAGCGGCCGACGAAAGGCTTGGACTGGCGATCTTCTTCTTCACCTGGGCCTTCGCCGACGAACATGAGGGCGGCGTTGGGGTCGCCGTCGCCGAAGACGAAGTTGACGCTGGTGGCTTTGCGCTGGGGGACGCAGTGGGGGCACTGGGCGTTGTGCTGCGCTTCGAGCTCGGCGAGGGCGCGGGCTTTTTCGGCGGGGGAGAGTTGGTGGGCGGGGAGGGAAGGCAGAGGGTTCAGGGTTCGGGGTTCAGGGTTCGGGGGGGGGAGGGAAGCGGAAGCCGCTGCGAAGCGGGGGACCGCATCGCCGGGCTTTAAAGATGGAGCGGGGACGTGGGAGATTGCGATGGGGGATTCAACGGGCGCGACGAAGTTGGAGATGGGGACGGAGTCGGCGCCGAGGAGTTGATCGGTCTTGATGAACTGTCGCGCTTTGCGGCGGGTCTTGGGGTCCATCGTTACAGCGTGACAAACACGGCGGGAGATGGCAAGCGGTTACACCACGCGGATGATGAAGTCGTTGTCCGGTGTGGTGTCGGCGACGGGGGTGAGCGTGTGGTGGCCGGAGGAGTCGGGGGTGTCGCTGTAGTTGATGCGGGTGAAGCTGTGGGTGGCGACACCGAAGGGGGTGCCTCCGTTTTGCGTCTGGACTTGGCCGAGGCGGAGGACGCGGAGGTTGAACGCGGCGACGAAGGAATTGCGGAAGGCCGGGGTCGGATCTTTGGGGAGGCCGCGGACGCGCAGGGAATTGATGGAGGAGAGGGCGTCGAAATCATCGAGGGTTTCGGGCAGGTCGGTGACGCCTTGCGCGACACCGACGAAGAGATGGCTTCCGTCCATCGCGCCGACGGAGACGGAGCCGATGGCGGAAGCGGTGCGGATGGTGGAGGCCGAGAGCGTGCCGCCGACGGTGAGGCGGACGAGGGAGATTTCGGCGGCGGCGTCGGTAGCGTCGATCTGTGTGGTGAAGTCGTCTGTGGCGGTGATGGTGCCGAGCGCGGCGGCGGAGATGCTGCCCTCGGTCCAGGAATCGACGCGGATGGTCTGGATTCGACCGAGGACGCTGATGGCCGAGCCGAGCACGTTGGCGGTGAGAAGCTGGTGCAAGGATTCGCCGCGGAGATTGGCGGCGGTGGCGGTGAGGGAGGCGGAGAAATCGCCGCGGGAGCGGATCGTGCCGAAGGTCCCGGCGGTGAGTTCGCCAGCCATGGTGGAACGAGAGCAGAGATAGGCGACTTTGCCGGTGACACTCAGTTGCCAAGCCGCATCGGTGGAAGCGGCGACGATCGAGCCGACGTCGCCGGTGATGTTCCACAGTCCGCCGGTGATGATGCCTGCGATGCTGGCACGGCGGAGCGTCGGCGGGGCGGCGACATCGCCGGTGAGATTCAGGCCCGCGCCGAAGTCGCCATCGCTGAGCAGCGAGACGATGCGCGGCGCATCAATTTCATCGGGGGTGTCGGCGGCATCGGTCCAGCTATGGACGGAGAGCGTTGCGATGGGGGTCTGCGATGCGATGTTCATGTCGGTGACGTCGCCGAGCGAGATGATGATCGGCGTGGTGTCATCCACCGAGGAGCCGATCGAGATGAGCTGCTGCGATGTGGTGCCGACGTCGTTGAGCGTCAGGCGGCGGACGGTTCCGGCGGCGGTGAATGTGCCGTGCAGGTCGGAGGTCGGCGCTGAGAAATTGCCGAGCGAGCCGGTGATGGTGACGTTGCCGAGCGAGGTGTGCGATCCGCGGCCGGCGGTGACGATGGTGAGCGTGGAAAGCGAGTCGCTGCCGGTGACGGTGACGTCGAGATCGCCGGTCAGGAGATTGGGCAGGACGCTGACCTCGCCGGCGCCGCGGTAGGTGACGGTGACGGGCGTGCCCTGCGTGTCGTTAAAGGTCTGGCGGCCGGTGGAATTGACGGTCAGCCCGTCGGTGGCGGGGTTGATGGTCAGGGTGTAATCGGGACTTCGTGCGCCCTGAAAGCCGGTGATGCGGGCGTAGTAGGTGCCGGGGGCCATGCCGGAGAGCGTGACGATTTCGCTGTCGGAGGTGGTGAGGCTCGAAGCGACGATGGTCGTGCCATCGGCGCGGTAGACGACAAGATCGAGGTCGCCGAGGCCGTTGTCGAAGTCGATGCGGACGTTGTTATCGAGCGTGCCAAAGCCGTTCATGGTGAAGCTGAACCAGTCTTCGGTGCCGTCGGCGGTGTTGAGATGATTGATGACGAGTGGGTCGGTGAGGTTGCCAAGGTTGGCGCTGTTCGGATCGCCGGGCGTAAGGGCATCGACCTCGGCTTTGGAGTCGTTGGATTCGTAGGCATCGGAGGCGGTGAGGACATCGCCGACGAGATCGAAGGTGACGGTGGCGTCCGACGGATCGTTGGTGGTGAACGTGAGCGAGTCGGAGAGCGAGGCGATGGTGTCGGTGGACATGATGACAGTGAAAGTGTCGGACGCGCCGGGGGCGAGGGCGCTGACGAGATCATCGGTGACGGAGAAACCGGCGGGGATTTGGAGGGCGCCGAGTGTGAGCGTCTGTCCGCCGGAGTTGGTGACGGTGAAGGTGCGGGAGGGGGCGGCGGAGTTCTGCGTGGCCTCGCCGAAGTCAACTGTGGAGCCATTGGGGAGCGGAGTGCCGCTGAGCGTGACGCCGATCGCGGGAGCGATGGCCTGCACGATGCCGGTGAGCGTGAAGCTCATCGAGGTGTTGGCCGGATCGTTGGTGGCGAAGGTCAGCGTGCCGCTGCGCGTGGCGACGGTGGCGGTGCTCATCTGGATCGTGAAGGTGTCGGACGCGCCGGGCGCGAGCGAGGAGACGAGGTTGTTGGTGATCGTGAAGCCCGTGGGCAGCTGGAGCGAACCGAGCGTGAGTGTCTGGTCGCCGGAGTTGGTGACGGTGAAGGTTTTGCTCGGTGCGGCGGTGTTTTGCGTGAAAGTGCCGAAGTCGATGGTCGAGCCATCGGTGAGCGTTGAGCCGGAAAGCGTGACACCGATGGCGGGGCCGACGACGGGCGGCGGCGGGGGCGTGGTGTCGGGCGCGGTGATGGAGCCGGTGAGCGAATACTGGCCGACGTAGCCGTAGGTGTCGACGCTGGTGACCTGCAGGTGATAGTTGCCGGCGTTGACGCTGGTGCTGATCGTCGCGTTGAGTGAATTGGAAGGATTGGCGGTGACGATGAGATTGCCGGAATCGTCGAAGAGCGAGAGGACGGAATCGAGATTCGCGCCGAGGCTCGCGACATTGACGGTGATGGAGAGCGGGCCGGCGCCTGAGGTGAAGTCGAAGTCATCGATGTCGCTGGGCTGCTCGATGATTCCTGAACCGGAGATGGTGGTGCCGTTGGATGCGATGGTCAGGGCGTCGCCGGTGGTGTCGGTGTCGCCGTGGTCATCGGCGCGGTAGCCGAAGCCGTTCATCGACGAGGCGATGATGGACATGTCGTCCTGTGCGGTATGACTGGCGTTGATGCCGTTGTACCAGGTGCTCAGGGCCTGCGAATAGCTGTTGCCCATGAGCGGTGCCCAGCCGCTGCCGCCGGGGTTGTACTCGGCAGTTTTCGTCGAGCCGCTCCATGTGCTTTGGTGTTCGAGGCCGAAGGCGTGACCGGCCTCGTGCGATGCGGCGTCTGCGACGTATTTGGCGGTGCCGTTGCCGAGCATCTGGGGAAAGACGTAGACGGTGTTGATGATGGAGTTGGTGAAGGTATAGGTGTACGCGACACCGCCGGCAGCGGAGCCGAGCCACGCGCCGTCGCCGCCGATGTCGACGCGGAGGGCCTGCTTGTTGTTGAAGCTGCCGGGATTTTCCGTGGTGACGTCGATATTGAACGGCGCGTAATCTTCGGAGACGCGTGCCCAGATGTCGGACATGCGCGTCAGTTCGGTGGAGCTGAAGTTTGGATCGCTGTCGATGCTGAAGGCGGGCGTGACGATGTTGCTGTAGCTGCCCCAGGTGGTCGTCGTGTCGCCGTCAAAGTCGAGGTAGAGTGTGGCGGCGGCGCCGGGGTTGGAGTGGAAGATGGGGACGCCGGTGGAACTGAATGTTGTTGCGGCGGCGAGGGACGGGGAGCCGGAGGTTGCGGCGAGGTTGGGGTCGCTGGCGGTGGGATCGAGCATCAGTGCATCGTCGATCGTCAGTTCGTTGATGTCGAAAAGGTCGGGCTGATCGGCGGAGGGGGTGGCGGTGGGATCGTAATTGGCGATCGAGGCGGCCATTTCGGGACTGAGCTGATAATCGGAGAAGAGCAGGTTGGCGGACATAAGCATGCGGGATTCGAGCGGCTCGACGCCACGCCATGCGAGAGCCTTGCCGGCTTGAGCCCCGAGGCTCATGGTGTGCCGACGGCGGTGGTGGGGCTTTTGCAAAAGCTGATCCCACCTGATGCTGTAACGATTCTTAATGCTTGGCATCCGTCCGGTTCTCCCGACCCGTGTCAAACCTGAAAATCGACCGGAAAAGTGGGTGAAATCACCGCGGGTGGGGCGTTTGGCGGAAAAGGGGGCGATTTGGGAGTCTGGTGAGGGCTGTAGCGTTTATGCGGGTGCGGTGGGGGAGATTCGGGGGCTCTGGTGCGTTATGGGCACATCCGAAAGGCGATAAAAAATTCCAGTCAAGGCCACTGGCGAGCCGGGGCGGTCCTTGGTACACTGCTCGGCTTGATTGTCCCCGGGCTATTCCGGGGGCACACCCGCCGCACTCTGGACCTCGCGAGACTTACGCCATGGCTAAGATCCTCACCACGAAATTCAAGCTGCAGGCCCCCGGCGGCATCGCCACTCCCGCCCCGCCAATCGGCCCCGCGCTGGGTCAGCACGGCGTGAACCCCGGCCAGTTCATCCAGCAATTCAACGCCGCCACTCAGAACATGAAGGGCAAGGTCTGCACGGTCGTCGTCTCCGTGTTCAGCGACCGCAGCTTCAGCTTCGAGCTCAAGAGCCCGCCCGCCGCGTCGCTCATCAAGGAAGCCGCGAAGATCGAGAAGGGCTCCGGCGAGCCCAACAAGAACAAGGTCGGCAAGATCACCAAGGCGCAGGTCAAGGCCATCGCGCAGGAGAAGCTTGTCGATCTCAACGCCCAGACCCTCGAAGCCGCCTGCCGCATCGTCGAGGGCTCCTGCCGCTCGATGGGCGTGACAGTCGAAGGCTGAAAAATTTGTCTCGGGTCTTGAGTCTCGCGTCACGGGTTAAAGACGCAAGACGACAGACGCGAGACTCAAAACGTTCGCGTGCCACACCACGGGCCTGGAAAACAGTGGGAGTCAACCTGATTTACAGGAAGACGAAAGAACATGATCAAGCACGGCAAACGGTACGTCAACGACTCCAAGAACGTGGTTGAAGGCACGGTTTATCCGCTGACCGAAGCGGTGGCCAAGCTCAAGACGTTCAAGGCCGCGAAGTTCGATCAGACGATCGACATCTGCGTCCACCTGGGCATCGACCCCAAGCAGGCCGAGCAAAATCTTCGCGGCGCGGTGGCCTTGCCGCACGGCGTCGGCAAGAGCAAGCGCGTCATCGCGTTCTGCCCCGCCGACAAGGTCGAGGCCGCCAAGGCCAACGGCGCGATCGAAGCCGGCGGCGATGAACTGGTCAAGAAAGTCGAAGCCGGCTTCATGGATTTCGACGTGGCCGTCGCCACGCCGGACATGATGCGTCTGGTTTCCAAGCTCGGCAAAGTGCTCGGCCCCAAGGGCCTGATGCCCTCGCCCAAGGCCGGCACCGTGACCCCTGATGTCGCCACGGCCGTCCGCGAATACTCCGCCGGCAAGGTCGAGTACCGCAACGACGCCGGCGGCAACGTCCACGCCCCGGTCGGTAAGCTCTCGTTCGATGCCCAGAAACTGCAGGACAACGTGCAGGCTTTCATCGACGAGGTGATGCGCCGCAAGCCCGCCTCCTCGAAGGGCCAGTACATCAAGAAGGTCAGCCTCTCGGGCACGATGACGCCCGGCGTGCTGGTCGGCATCACCGGTTGAATGAACGCACTCCGGTGAGGCCCGCGGATGCGAGCCACGCCGCTGAAGATTGATCACCGTCTCTGACCTCTGATTCGGGTGCAACAATGAGCAAGCCAGTCAAAAGCCTGATCCTCGACATGTACCGCAAGAACCTGGGCGACATCAACCAGGGCGTGCTGGTCGATTACCGCGGCATCACCGCCAACGAGAACAACACGCTCCGCCAAGGTCTGGCCAAGAAGCAGATCCGCGTCGTCGTCCTCAAGAACGCCCTGGCCCGCAAGGTGTTCGGCGACACCGCGATGAAGCCCCTTAATGACATGATCGTCGGCCCCACGGCCCTCGTGCACGGCGCTGACAGCGTCGTCTCCGTGGCCCGTGAGATGATCGACTGGGTCAAGAAGTTCGAGAAGATCAAGTTCAAGGGTGCGGTCCTCGAAGGCGTCGTCTTCGGCGCCGACGATATCAAAGCTCTGAGCAAGTACCCCACCAAGGCCGAGGCGCAAGCCCAGGTCGTCGGTTCGATCCTCGGCCCCGCCCGCAAGCTCGCTGGCGCCATCAAGGGCCCCGGAGCCAAGCTCGCCGGCGTCATCAAGGCGATCGAAGAGAAGCTCGAAAAGGGCGAGGCCATCGCCAAGCTCGCGTAAACACTTTCACAAAATACAGTCTTCCCGACTGGCCCGCTTCGGCGGATTAAATGATCGAATGTTCGATCACCTATCGGGCGACGCACTCGGTTAGATAACAGGAGCCTCGTCATGTCCGAAGTCGCAGAAAAGATCGTCAAGCTCGGTGATGAACTCGTCGGCCTCACCCTCAAGGAAGCCGTCGATCTCGGCGCTTACCTCAAGAACACCTACGGCATCGAAGCCGCTGCCGGTGGCGGCGTCGCCGTCGCTGCCGCTGCCGCTCCCGCTGCCGCCAAGGAAGAGCAGACGGCGTTCAACGTCGTCCTCAAGGCCGCCGGCGCCAACAAGATCCCGGTCATCAAGGTCGTCCGCGAAGCGACGGGCCTGGGTCTCAAGGAAGCCAAGGACCTGGTCGATGGCGCCCCCAAGAACGTCAAGGAAGGCCTGTCCAAGGCCGACGCCGACGCTCTGCTGGCCAAGCTCAAGGAAGCCGGCGCCGACGTCGAGATCAAGTAAGCCGACCCGCACTATCGTCCGGCGCCGCCCCGAGATACGGGGCGGCGTCGGTTTCCCGCTTCACCGATTCTGGCAGGCTAGGGGTAAGCATCTCATGGCCGACCTGTGCGGACCTCGTTTACTTGCCCCGACATACCGTGATGGATACACTTGCTGCTCTTGGGCTAACAACAGAGCGGCTGTGGCTGCGCCGGCCGACGGCGATTATTCCATCGGGTCTCCATCCATCGCAAACCGTCTCTACACCAGTCAATCCCACATGACGCATTTTCGAGGTGATCGATGCGCGTGACCAAAGTGCGCGATTACTCGAAGCGCGGCGATGCGCTGCCCATCATGAACCTCATCGAGGTTCAGCAGGCAGCGTACGAGCGCTTCCTCCAGCTTGAAAAATCCTACGACAAGCGCGAAAAGGGCATGGGCCTCGAAGCGCTTCTCCGGGAGGTTTTCCCCATCGAGTCCTACGACGGGACGATGAAGCTGGAATACCTTCACTACAAACTCGACGAGGCGAGGTACACGCCCGACGAGTGCCGCGAGCTGCGCCTCACCTACGGCATGCCCTTCCGCATCGGCGTCCGGATGATCCGCAAGGACGTCTCGGAGATGCCCGAGGAAGAGATCTACCTCGGTGAGATCCCCATCATGATGGGCGGTGGCGAGTTCATCGTCAACGGCGCCGAGCGCGTGATCGTCAACCAGCTGCACCGCTCCCCCGGCGTCGACTTCTCCGTCGCGTCGCTCGAGTCGGATCGCCCGCTGCACTCGGCTCGAATCATTCCCGAGCGCGGGTCGTGGATCGAGATCGAGGTCACGAAGAAAGACGTGCTGGCGATGCGGATCGACCAGTCCACGAAGATCGCCGCGACGACGTTCCTCCGCGCCCTCAACGAGAAGATCAGCAGCACCGAATCGCTGCTCCGCTTCTTCTACGAGGTCGAGGAGCTGTCGGTCGGCAAGATCAAGCCCGAGCATTGGGCCGCCGCCCCGATCATCGACAAGGAGACCGGCGAGGAACTCGTCGGCTCCGGCCGCCAGATCGGCGAGGCGATCGGCAAGATCCAGGCGTCGAATCTCAAGAACGTCTCGGTGATCACCAACGCCGCCGATCCCCTGATCCTCAACACCATCGCCGCCGAGCACGCCGACACGTCCGGCGACCACAGCGACTACGAAGCCGCGCTGCTCCGTCTTTACGCCCGCCTCCGCCCCGGCAATCCGCCCCAGGTGGACAAGGCCAAACAGCTCTTCGCCGAGAAGTTCCTCGACGAGAACCGCTACCGCCTCGGCAAGGTCGGCCGCTTCCGCATCAACCGCAAGTTCAACATCGAGGGCGTCCCCTACAGCGAGATGAAGCTGGTCCAGGCCGACTTCCTGGCGACCCTCAAGTACCTGCTCGACCTGCGCTCCAACCGCAACAAGGCCCACGTCGATGACATCGATCACCTGGGCAATCGCCGCCTCCGCACGCTCGATGAGTTGGCGGTCGAGGAGATGCGCAAGGGCTTCCTGAAGCTCCGCCGCACCGTCCAGGAGCGCATGAGCATCAAGGACCCCGATGAGATCGCCAAGATCGCGGACCTGATCAACTCCAAGGCGATCAGCAGCTCCATCGACTTCTTCTTCGGCCGCGGCGAACTGTCGCAGGTCGTCGATCAGACCAATCCGCTTTCGCAGCTCACGCACGAACGCCGTCTCTCGGCGCTGGGGCCGGGCGGCCTGAACCGCAAACGCGCGGGCTTCGAAGTCCGCGACGTGCACATCTCCCACTACGGCCGCATCTGCCCCATCGAGACGCCCGAAGGCACGAACATCGGCCTGATCGCCTCGCTGGGCATCTACTCGATGATCGATGAGTACGGCTTCCTCCTGACGCCGTACCAGGTCGTCAAGAACCACAAGATCACCGGCGAACACGTCTTCCTCCGCGCCGATGAAGAGATGCAGGGCGTCCTGGCTCCCGCCGACGTCCTCGACGAGGCCGGCAAGGTCCGTCAGGGCCACGTCCTCGCTCGTGTCGACGGCGAACTCGCGCAGGTCGACGGCGGCGAAGTGCAGTACATCGACATCAGCCCCAAGCAGATCGTCGGCATCTCCGCCGCTCTGATCCCGTTCCTCGAGCACGACGACGCCAACCGCGCGCTGATGGGTTCGAACATGCAGCGCCAGGCCGTGCCGCTCATCAAGACGTCCGCCCCGGTCGTCGCGACGGGCATGGAAAAAGAAGTGCCCAAGAACTCGGGCATGGTGGTCCGCGCCAAGAACGCCGGCACGATCACCGCGATCGACGCCGAGCACATCGTAATCGACAACGCCGATGAGTACGTGCTCCGCAAGTTCACCGGGCTCAACGAGAAGACCTGCCTGAACCAGCGCCCGATCGTCAAGCTGGGCCAGAAGGTCAAGAAGAATCAGATCATCGCCGACGGCGCCGCGACGCAGCAGGGCGAGATGGCCCTGGGCAAGAACGTGCTCGTGGCGTTCAACACGTTCGACGGCTACAACTTCGAAGACGCCATCGTCATCTCCGAGAAGCTCGTGCGTGAAGACGTCTTCACCTCGATCCACATCGAGGAG
>JAYVTU010000146.1:0-19311 GCA_043788485.1 Planctomycetota bacterium | reverse complement strand
CTTCTTGTTGTTCCACAGGCCGCCCGAGCCCTTGGGCGCGCCGTTGCCGACTTCCTTGGGATTGGCCGGATCCCAGACCTGAACCTGCGGCGTGTCACGGAGGTAGATGCCCGAGTCGCCGTTCTTGTTGACCATCAGCCAGTCCACATAGAACTCGACGTCGCGGTATTCCTTCTCGGTCGCCAGGTGCACACCATGGCCGGTGCTGACGATCTCGCCCTTGGCGGCATCGACACTCCAGTTCTTATCACGGTCGGCGTTCCACTCCGCCTGTTTCTTGGCGTGCTCTTCCTTGGACAGGGCCGCTTCCTTGGCGGGGTCGTAGACGCCCTGCTGCCGACCGAGCCAGCCGGTGAGGTCCTTGCCGTTGAAGAGATTGGTGAAGCCCTCGGGCGCGATGTTGAGCGGGCGGTCCTCGGCCTTAGCCGCGCCGAAGCCCATGCCGATCGCCAGAACCGTCGCCACGATGATCGCCGTGATTCGTCCGCTTTGCATATCGATTGCTCCTTGGAGCCCGGTTGGAAGGGTCCGACACTTTACCGGGCGAGGGTTCGGGCCACAATTCGTTACGCACCCTACCTCCGGGGGTTCGCCGGTCAGGCATTGAAATGGGGTGCAACGCGCGTCCCGTGTCTAACGTCCGTGAAGTTGAGTTGAATGCAACAAAATAAGAGCTGCAAAGAGCCGTCGCGAGGCGCTGCCGATACGTCAGGCCCGCCGGACAACGAAGAAATGGTGGTACATACACTCCACGGGCTGCACCTGCGTTTCGATCTTGAAGCCCGCATTCTTTAATTTCTTCTCGAACGCTGCCGTCGAGTAATTGGATTCCAGTTCCCAGTAGTGCGCGTGTGGCGCACGCATCGGCTGGCTCGCAGTCGCCGACGTGACCATACGGCGTGTGCCCCACCGTTTCGCCGAGTAGCGCATGAGCAGCAGCGTCGGCCGCGTCGTCGGCACGGAGATCACGCCGCCCCACCGCGTCACACGCCGCAGTTCCGCCAGCGCATCATCCACCTCCGAAAGCGGGATGTGCTCGAGCACCTGGCAGCAGACGAACGAATCCAGCGCCCCGTCGGCCAGCGCCATGCTCCGCACATCCGCGCGGAATTCACAGGCGACCCCCGGCGACAGATCGGCGCTAAACACCTTGTAGCCCAGTTTCCGCAGCAACGAGGAAGTCACGCCCGAACCGGCGCCGACCTCCAGCACCGACCCGCCGTCGAAATGTTCCGTGACAAACTTGAGCTGATAGCCGATCGACGCCATCCGCCACGGGCACAGATAGTCGGACCCATGATAATCCTCAGCCGAAGCAAGCAGGACTTCGGGCGGTTTTGCGATCGCTGTCATCTGCGGAACTTTCCCCGGATCGGTGGCGAAATGGCGGCCCCTATTATAGCCCGGCTCAAGGGGGCAGAATATCAGGGTTTTCAACAGTAGCGAGGAATTTTTTCCAAAGGCCCGGTTCGACATGCAGGATCAGCACCTCACCGGGGCGCAGACCGTAGCTTTCGGTTTGATATTCATCGAGCCGCCCTTCTACTTCGTGCTCCATTTCCGCACTGACGACGACAATCGGCGACTTGAATTCAGCCGGGCGGATGGCGTCGAAACTGTCGTGGTAGCTGACACGCGGGAAGCTCCGCAGGTAATAGGGCAGCGGCCAGATGCTGTCGGCGTTGATAACCAGAATCGGCGTTCGCTCGTTCTGGCCGGAGAGCGCGGCGAGCGTCGCGATGCGGTCGGCCATGCGTCGCAATCCCGGCGAGGTATGACCGTAGACGTACGGGTTCCGCCGGTCGGTGTGGAAGACGAAGCTGGCGCGATACGCCTGCCCGAAGAGCTGCGCCGCGCCGCCGAGCAGCGCCAGCGCGACAACCACTGCCGCGATCCGCCCCACCGACGGCGAACCGATCCGCAGGCTCAGCGCCCCGCGCACCAGCGCCATCGCCCCGACACCGCCCAGGACGGTCAGGCCGTGTGTGAAGCCAAGTGCACACCATGGCGTCTTGTAGGGGATCAGCGAATAGATCAGGATCAGCAGCGGCGTATAGAGAGCGAAGAAGCGCGCCATCGGCCGATGTGACGCGTGCAAACCACGCCCCGAGATCGCCGCGACCATCCCCACAACACCGAGCACCACGATCAGCGCCGAGCTCCAGGTCGGCCCGGGGCCATCGTGACTGTACAGCATCCGCCCGATGTACCAGTCCCACGGATGCACGTGCGGCGAATCGATGCCCGCGCCGCGCTGCACCCACGACAGATACGTCAGCCACGAATCAATCGGGCCCTGCGAGTCGGTGTAGAACTTGGAAAAGAGCGTCACGGCTACGACGCCGCCGGCGAGGAACGCCGCGAGAATCGGCCAGGGATTCAGATGCCTGCGGAGGATGTAGACATGACCGGGGGCGCGAAGCGTCGCCTTGATCGCCGCCGACATCGCCGCCGCCGCGAGGACGAGGATGAACGTCTCCTTCGTCGCGTGCATGAACCCGATGCACGCCCCGCACACCGCCGCCCAGAAGAGGTCGCGCCGACCGGTGTGCACGGCGTGGATGTGGTGCCATGCCGCCATCAGCGCCGCCGCGGTGAACGTCACCAGCAGCATCTCGTGGATGTAATAGCGGCTGTAGAAAACCATCGACGGCGAAATCGCCACCAGCAACGCCGCGACCACCGCCTCCGCCCTGCCGATCGAGCGGCCCATCAGCCACGTCAGCACCACCAGCGCGACGCCGAACGTCGCCGTCACGCGCCGGAAGAACGCTTCATCGGTGTCCGCGTAGCGGTATTTGCCGCTGATCCACGCCGCGGGATAGGTGAGGTATTCGAGCGCCGGGCCGTGGAACTCGTGCGGATTGTAGTGATACTCGCCGCCCTGGCCGCCGGTGTATAGCTGATTGAATTTCGCGGCGTTGACCGATTCGTCGCCGTGCAGCACGCGCAGGTCCAGCGATGTGAAGCGCATCACCGCCGCGAGCGCGATGATCATCACGCCAGCCACGAACCAGCTCCACCACACGCCTCGCTTGACCATGTGGCGAGCATCTTAACGCGGGAAGCCCGCAGCGGCGTACACCCGGCCATTGACGATGCGTACAAAAAAGCCCCGGGATTCAAATCCCGGGGCTCAAGGGTTAGCGATCAGCGGATCGTCAATCCCGCAATCACTTCGCGGGCTTGGCCCACGCTTCGACTTCCGTGTAGTGGTTCTGGTCATCAGACGTGTTGCCGTTGGACCAGCAGCGGAGGTAGCGGCCCTTGACGCCGTGCTTGATGGGGATCAGGAAGCCTTCATAATTCTCGAAGTACTCCCAGCCGTCGCCCGCGCCGAAGCCCAGCGTGTTGTCGTAGTCGTTATTGTAGATCGTCTTGACGTCCTTCTTCATCTCCGGATCATTCGAGACCTGCACGACAACGTCCTTGTAGATGCGTGCTTCGATGTGGTGGTGCCAGAGCATGACGACGAAGATATTCTGCTCTTCGCCGAGGTCGATCTGGATCCACTGCTTGCCGGGGGCGAGTTCCACCCAGCGGCCGTCGAGCGCTTCCTTGTCGCCGTCGGTCACGAGGCTCAGGTCGCCGATGATCGGGTTCTTGTCGCTGGAGGTGACGGTCTTCTTCTCGGCGACGTTCTTGAGGCCCTTGGGAGCCATGAAATCGGGGCGGGGCTTGCCGGTGCTCTTGAGCACGTGCGCGCCGGCGGGCTTGTCCTTCGGCGTGCCGGCGAAGGCGGGGTTCGGGAACTCGAGCGGCAGCTTCTCAAGCTCACCGTCGGTCGCGTCGAATCCGTCGGCGGATTGAAGCGGATGCGGCGGGAGCTTCTCGGCGGGCTTCTCGTCGGCGGCGATCGTGATGCCGCTCATCCACATCGCGCCTGAAGCGACCAGCGCGACGGCGATCATCCACGGCGTGCGACGATTCAAAACGGAACTGTTCATTTGCTGGACCTCTAACAGGGGTGAAGTTTTCATCCGGAATAACGTTGAATCGGGCGGGTTATTGTAGAGCCGCGTCAACTGGAGGCAACCGGTCACGAGGCCATGAATCGTTTGTATCCGGCCATGGCCAGCCTCGCGGCTTCGTCGGGATTCGGCCAGGCGAGCACCTCGGCGGAGGCGTAACCGTCGTAACCCGTTTCGCGGAGGGCCGCTGCGATCGGCGCGAGGTCCGTGTGCCCGCAACCCGCAGCCCGACGGTTGGAATCCGCCAGGTGCAGATGCCCCACGTGACCTGCCCCGGCCCGCAGCGCCGCGGCGATGTCCCGCTCCTCAATGTTCATGTGGAACAGGTCGGCCAGCAGTCTTACGTTCTTGGTCTTGAGCGAGTTCAGCAGATTCACGCCCGCCTCGATCGTGTTCACCAGATTCGTCTCATAACGATTCAGCGGCTCGTAGATCAGAATCTGCCCCCTGCTCGCGGCGTGGGCCCCGAGTTCCTCCAGCGCCGCGGCAAGGTATTGCATCGCCTGCGTCTTCTCGACGGCATCGGGCAACTGCGGCGCCGCCTTGCCCTGCATCGAGCCGATGATCGCCGGGGCATCGAACTCCGCCGCGCGGTCGATGATCGAGCGGATGAAATCGGTCGCTGCCCGACGCACACCGGCGTCCGAACTGCACAGGTGCAATTTATGAATCACCCAACCCGCGCCCGTCCCGAGCGCCGCAACTTTGAGATTGTGTTTTTGCAGGATTGGCTTGAGCTTGATCGGGTCGACATGCTCCGCCGACGGCGCGAAGATCTCCACCGCATCAAAACCCAGCGCCGCCGCCTTGGCGCACGACGTCGCCAGATCATCCCAAAGCACAAACGGCCCGCCCCGGGCCTGTTCCACCAGACTGATCGTGATCGCCGAATGGATCATGCGCGTTTCTCCGGGCGCATGTCACCGCGCCACGCATGAAATATCAGCGCGGCCAAGCCACCGCAAGCACCCCCGGTCGCGCACGCTCAGGCCGCGCCGCCTTCATTGGAACAGCCGGCAGACCGGGCTGCGCGTCCCATCGGGCCGCACCAGCCAGAAGCCTTTGAAGTCCGCGTTCACTTTCGGGGATTTCGTGGTCGGCTCATTGCAGTAGAGTTGCCAGTAAACAGCATAAGGGCAGCCGAAACGTTGTGCCTCCGCCAACAACGCGGCCGTGCGATCGAAAGCCAGTTGCGGAGTCGTCTCCGACTCGGGCATGCCGAATTCGCCCACGTAGACGCCGTGCTCGCCGAACGGTTCGGTCGGGCGCTTGTGCCTGGCGATGAACGCCAGAGCCTCGGCGAACTGCGCCGGAGAATCCTTCGTGTCCCACGCCGAGTACGACGCCAGATCCACGGCGACATGCGGCAACACGTCGGTCGTGACGCTGGGCGCCCCGTGCACCATGGCCTGCCTGACGAGGTTCACCTCGCAGGCGTGAAAGACGCGTGCGCCTCCGGTCGCAAATTCGGCGCGGGCACGGGCCACGCCGCGCTGCCGTGCGGCCAGCCAGCGAATCATCGCCGCCGTCGCGCCGGCCGTGGGCTTGGTCGCGGGATCAAGGCTGCCGCGAATCGCCCAGTCGCCCTCCCAGTTCTGCAGGATAAATGTCTTGCGGGTTTGGGCGTAGGTGCGGAGCAGGTGCCGGCTCAGCGAGGCGAAACACTCCTCCTCGGCCCGCTCATCCTCCGTTGAAAAGCTCTCCCTCCAGTAGCCCGCGGAGCGTCCCGGCCGAAAGGTCGTCAATATGAACGTGTCGAAGTCCCGCGCGAACAGGGCGCGGTAGTAGGGAGCATCGGCCAGCGACTCGAGCGTCGCCGCGGCGGGCCACTGCGAGTGAAAGGGATAAAGCTTCGGCGACGGATTGTCGGTGTCGAGGCTCAGGCTGACCTTGATGCACCTTGCGCCGATCGCGCGCGCCGTCGCCGCTCCCTCGTTGAGGTAATCGGTATCGGAAAAGCAATACAGCCCGCCGACGTGCGCCACGCCCAACTCAGTCCGCCGCGCCGCTGACGGGGCTTGAGCAAAACACGGCGCCGCCAACCCGATCAAAAGCCCGATCAAAAGTCCTCTTCGCATCAGAGCACGCTCCGCACCAGCGCATCGACGCGACCGTCGATCCGGGTGCCGATCGCCTGGAGCACGGAAGTCTGCGGTGCGGCGGTGTGCTTGCCGCGAGAATTGGGTTTCGTGGCGCCGGTCGTCGTGTCGAGCGCCGCGGTGTCCGCGGCGGTCACCGGCGCGAGCGACGCCGTCTGCTGCAAAGACGCCACAGCGGGGGCGAGCACGAGGTTGCTCACGCCGACGTTGTCGAACGTCGCGCTGGCGAGCGTTCCATCCGCGTGACTGGTGACAGCCAGGCCGATCTTGATGGTGGATCCCATGGTGATGGTGGCGGAGCTGACGAGCGTCCACGTCACGCCGTCGGCCGAGCGGTATCCGGTGAATGTGCTGCCGCTGCGTGTCAGGCGGACCCAGTACGGCACAACGATGCCGGCTGTAGTGACGGTGGTGGTGGCGGCTCCGGCCGTCAGACGCTGCTCGAACGCGGTGCCGCTGGACGGCGAGATGACCATCGTGGCGGCGGCGCTGTTGGCGGCGAGGGTGTCGCGCATCATCACGCCGGCCTTGGCCCACGAGTTGGTGTTCTGCACCGTCACGACGCGCGCGGTGATGGTGCCGTCGCCGGTCAGGTCCTGGTAGACAAAGCGGAACTCGTCGAGCGTGCCGAAGATGTCGGCGCCGGATCCTTTGACGGTGAATAGGCCGTTCGTCGAAACAGCGCTGCCGGTCGCGGCGACGGCGCCGATGTCGCTGCTGACCCACGGCGCGGGCAGCGCGGCGGTCGTGGCGCTGGCGTAATTGGTGTAGGAACTGTTGGCCGTCGCGGTGTTGGCCCGGACGCGGTAGTAATAGAGCGTGGCGGCTGTCAGGCCGGTGTTCGAGTAGGTGGTGACACCCGCGCCAACGGTCGCGATCTGGGCCCAGGTGCCGTTGATGCCGGTCTTGCGCTCGATCTTGAAGCCGGTTTCGTTGCTGCTGTTGTCGGTCCAGTTGAGATTGATCTGCTGATTGGTGGCGACGGTGAGGAGGAGATTGCTGGGGGCGACGATGCCCGACGCGGCCTTGGTGGTCGCGGTGGCGGTGTTGGAATTGGGCGAAGCGCCCGCGGAATTAGTAGCCCGGACACGATAGAAGTATGCAGTCGATGAGCTCAGCCCCGAATCGCCGAAGGCAAGGACATTCGCGCCGACGGTGAAGGTGGTCAGGTTGGCGGTGAAGGTGTTGTTGGTTGCGCGTTCGATCGTGAAGCCGGTCTCGCTGGCGCTGGTGTCGGTCCACTTGAGATCGATCTGGCTCTCGGAGACGGATGTGGCGGTCGCGCTGGTCGGTGCGTTGGGGATCGGCGCGGTGGCGATCGCGCCGATGAGCGAGAGATCGAAGCTGATGTCGCTGCTGGTTCCGCCGGACTGGTGGATCTCGACGGAGAGCACGTTGATGCCGTTGACCAGTTTGGCCTTGCTGATGGCGGCGGCGAGGAACGTCGTTTCATCAACACCGCCGATCGCGACGGTGGCCGGTGTGGTGGAGGTGATCGTGCCGGTCGGCATGTTGCTGCGGTAGACCTCGGTGCCGTTGAGATAGATCACAGCTCCGTCATCGCGGAGGAGATTGATAGCGAGGCTGGCGACCTTGGTGACATCGGTGACGGTGAACGTCTGCCGGAAATATGTCGTGATGAACTTGTTATTCGCATCGGGCCCGTAACCGACTACGGTCGCTTCATCGCCGTCCCCGTAGCCGAGCTGTGCGGCTCCGGATTTCCATGCGGTGTCGTTGAACGTCGGCCCGGTCCACGCCGTGCCCTGGTTCGAGCCGTCGTCCAGATACTTCCACGTGGAGCCCGTGGCGATGAAAGTCTGCGGGACGGAATCATTGTCGGCGATGTTAACCGTGGCGGCGGTGGTGGCGCCCAGCGCGTAGTTGGCGCTGGCGGTGATGGTGACAGTCACGGTCTCGGTGCTCTCGACGGTCGCATCATCGAGCGGCTTGACGGCGACCGTGGCGGACGCGGCGCCGATCGGAATCGTCACGGTGGCCGGAAGCGCGGTGAAATCGGAGCCGCTGGTCGCGGTGCCGGTGCGCGTGAAGCTGACGACCAGGGCAGCGGCCGTGCTGCCGGTGCGGGTGAAAGTGAACAGGCCCTGATCGGGCCCCTGCTCGGACGCGGTCGCATCGGTGGCGGCGACGGTGACGACTGCCGCGGGCGTGGTGGCGCTGGCGGTGTTCGAATTGAGCGAATCGCCGGTCGAGTTCGTGGCGCGGACACGGTAGTAGTAGGTCGTCAGCGGATTCAGTCCGGTGGTGTCGCTGAAGGCCACGGCGTTCGCGGCGGCGGTGAACGCGGTTAGATTTGCGGTGAAGCCGCTGTCGGTCGCGCGCTCGATCTTTAAGCCCGTCTCATTGGCGCTGGTGTCGGTCCACGCGAGGTTGATCTGATTCACAGCCGCGGCGGTGGCCGCAAGATTCGTCGGGGCGTTGGGCGCGGGGTTGATCGACGTATCTGCGCTCAGGCTGAGATCGAAACTGATATCGCTGCTGGTGAGGGCCGCCTGATGGATCTCGACGGCCAGCACGTTCGTGCCGGTCAGGAGTGACGCTTTGCTGAGCGCGGCATTGAGGAACGTCGTCTCATCGACGCCGCCGATCGCCACGGTCGCCAACGTGTTGTACGCGATCACAGTGGTCGGCATGTTGCTGCGGTAGACCTCGACACCATTGAGGTACACGACGGCGCCGTCGTCGCGCAGGATGCTCATGTTCAGTGCATTGACCGCGGCGGCATCGGTGATGGTGAATGCCTTGCGGAAATAGGTCGTGATGAATTTGTTGTTGGCATCGGGACCGTAGCCGACGACGGTCGCTTCATCACCGTCACCGTAGCCCAATTGTGCCGCGCCGGACTTCCACGCGGTGTCGTTAAACGTCGGTGCGCTCCACGCCGTGCCCTGGTTCGAGCCGTCGTCGAGATACTTCCACGTCGAGCCGGTGGAGATCAGCGACTGAACGGCTCCGTCATTGTCGGCGATGGTGACGGTTGCGCTCGGCGTGCCGATGTTGTAGGTGGCGCTGGGCGAGACGGTGACGGTGACGGTCTCGCTACTCTCGATGGTCGTATCGTCAATGGGATTGAGCGAGAGTGTTGCGGTCGATGAACCGGCGAGGAACGTGACGGCCACCGGGAGCGCCGCGTAATCAGTGCCGCTGGTCGCCGTGCCGCTGACGGCGATGTTGATCGTCAGCGCCGCGGTCGTGTCGCCGACGCGTGTGAACGTGAAGAGCCCCTGATCGGGCCCCTGCTCGGCGGCAGTTGCATCGGTCGCGGCGACGGAGATCGTCGGGCCGGCGTTGGCCCAGATGTCGGTGATCGGCGTGGCGGTGTTGCTCGCGCCGGCGTAAGGCAGGCCGTACATGTCCTCGAGGGTGCGGAGGAGATTGAGATGATTGAGCGTCTCGGAGTACGTGCCGACGTTGACGCCCTGGCCGACGATGAAGGTCGCGATCTGGTTGTTGGCCGAGTTGTCGTCCTCGTCCCACGTGACGATGAGCAGGCTGTTGTGCGTCTTGGCCCACTGAGCGTAGGCGTCGATGTGGCTCTGGAGCCAGGCGTCGCCCTGCGCGACGCTGCCGTCGTGCATGTCGTTCTGCTCGTTGGGCACGACGTAGGAGAGCGTCGGCAGCGTGGTGAAATCGGCGGGCAAAGTGGTGAACGGCTGATTGGTCGACGACGGAAGTTGATTGGCCGTCGGGCTCACATCATTCTGCCAGTCGGACCAGGGATTATGCTTTCGCATGTACTGATTCTGACCAGCGATAGTCGTGGAACTCGTGCCGAGGAAGCCGACCGAGGGCTGCGACTCGGAGTAACCGGCGAAGCTGAAGCCCGCGGTGCGCAGCGAAGCGCCGAGGTTCGCGGTGGTGAATGGGACAGTAGGCGGCGTATCGTTGGTGATGCCCTGATTCGTGCCGGAGAACATCACGAGGTAATTGGGCTGGCTCGGGTGCGTGGTGGCGAAATACTGGCTGAAATTCGCGCCCTGTGCCGCGAGCGAATTGATGTAAGGCGCAGACGGGCTGCCGATGATCTCGCCGCTGCTGTGATTCTCTTCGATGACGATGACGACGTGATCGTACTGCGGCACCACGCTGAGCATCAGACGCGGCTCAAGCGTTTCGATTCCCTGCACGACCGCGGCGGATTTCCGGCGCATCGGACGCTTACGGGGATTCAACAGGGCGCGTCCGACGATCAGCGCAGCGGATTTACGCTCGTGCATGGGGCCTGCCTCTCTCGTTGCTGCGACCCGAATGGGTCGAATTGGGGGTGCAACAGATTACCTCGCCCAGCGATGCAACCGCAAGATATGTTTACCCCCACTTCCTCGGATTCAGACCCCGACAGGCCAACAAAAAACCCCGCCGATGAGGCGGGGTTTCTTGAAAAGCGAGGGCGACGGGGCTCGAACCCGCAACCTCCGAATCGACAGTCCGGTGCTCTAACCAATTGAGCTACGCCCCCAGTCCGAAGGTGAACGGCGAATGATATCCCTCACGCTTCTTCTGTCAAGACCGGGACGTCTCTAAACCCTCCACCACGCCCCTCGCACATCACTCCGGCATCTGATCCAGCGGCGACTCCGCGCCCGCTTCCACCGGATACGGCGGCGGCGAACCCTCGCCGTAACGGATCCACTCCAGATAAAGCCCCTGCGGCGGAAGCGTCGGCCCCGCCAACTCACGTTTCGCTTCGGCAATCGCGCGGTCCACCTGCTCCAGCGGCAACCGCCCGCGCCCGACATCCAGCAGCGTGCCGGCGATGATGCGCACCATGTTGTAGAGAAACCCCGAGCCGCGCACGACGATGTGCACCTCTTCGGCGTGCAGCGGCGGCTCGCCGCGCAGCTCCTGAACCTCGCAGCCGAAGATCGTGCGCACAGTCGTCAACCGATTGTGCCCCGCGGCGGCGAACCCCGCGAAGTCGTGCTCACCGACGAGCCGGGCGGCCGCATCACGCATGAGCGAAATTTCGAGCGGCACCCAGTTGTTGTACACCAGACGCCGCACGTGCAGCGGCCGGCGCGACGAGTTCCAGATCCTGTATCGATACTGCTTCTCCACCGCGCCGCGGCAGGCATCAAAATCCGCCGCCACCGGCTCGACGCTGAGAATCTCCACATCCTCCGGCAACCGGCTGTTGATCGCCTTGGCCAGCTTGTCAGGCGGAATTCGCGTGTCGGCGTCGAAGTGCCCGACCTGCCCCAGCGCGTGAACGCCCGAATCCGTCCGCGAGGCGCCCTGCACAAACGTCGGCTGATCGATCGTCCGCATCACCGCCTCATGCACCACGCCCTGCACCGTGCGCAGCGGCGGCGCAAGCGGATTGTTCTGCACCTGCCACCCGCAGAAGTCCGAGCCGTCATACGCGATCGTCATTTTGTAACGCTGAATCGGCATTCTCAGTAGGCAAACCCGTCGGTGCGCAATCGCACATCGACTTCGCCGGGGTGGAGGATGCCGCCGTCGCGGATCAGGCCGACGTAGAGGTCGTGATCGCCGTCGATATCGATGTGGCGAACCAGTTCGCAGTCCATGAACGCCAAACTCTTGGCCAGCACCGGCGAGCCCGTCGTCTTGCGCACGATCTCCAGCGCCTGCAGACGCTCCTCTTCGGAGATCTTGGCGTCGGAGAATTTCCGGCGGGTCAATCGATCCGTCTGGGCGATCTGATTGAGCGCAAAGCGGTGAGAATCATGAAGCAGCGGCACAATCTCCCGCCCCTTGCGCAGCGCGACAAGAACCATCGGCGGCTCAAATGAAACCTGCTGAACCCAACTGACCATCACGCCCAGCACACGCCCCTCGAACTCCGCGGTCATCACGAACAGCCCCTGCGGGATGCGGCCGAGCGCTTCGCCAATCGCCTGGCGTGTGCGCTTATCGAGGGTCAGATCGCCAGCGGGATGTTCCACGGGACCTCCGAGGAGAAGGATATCGGGGGTGGGTGCGTTTGCCAAAGGCGCGGGCGGAGTCGGGCAGCGGATACCGGCGGAGATTGTCGGGCCACGGGTGACGCGGCCGCGTGTGTTGTCACATTATATGGCCAAGAGATGCGATCAGAAAAGCCCGATCAACCGCGCCGCCATATTTTTTGCCGCCACGCTGCTGTGGCGGCCCAATCGGATCAGCGGGCCGATCTGCTTCGGCTGGCTCACGGCGAGCGCCGCCGCGAGCAGCGGATTGGCGCGGCCATTTTCAAATGTCAGCTTCAAAAGGAAAGGCGGCAGCTTTTCGCCCGCCGTGTCGCTGATCGCACGCACGCAGGTCCACGGGATCTTCCACACCACGCACTGCGCCGCGATCGCCGCCGATTCCATGTCCACGGCGGCGCCGCCGTAGCGACGCCGAAGCGCTGCCTTCGCCGTGGGCGTGTCGATCAACCGATCCGTAGTGCAGATTGACGTCGCGTCGTCATGAGACGCCGCAGTGGTGAATCGGCCGCCGGTCTCGCAATCGATCAGCGTCTGCGGCACAACCACATCGCCCGCCTTCAGCGACGGATCCAAACCTCCGGCAAAGCCGGTGATGAACACATGTCGCGGCGCGTGACGCTCCAACAGCACCGATGCCGCCTGCATCGCCCGGCTCCGTCCGACTCCCGTCACCACCACCACGATCGGCACCTCTTCGCCCGCCTCGCCGCCGGCCCGATGATCGGGCCGAACGTACTCCCCTGCGTACATCAGAAATCCCGGCAGCAGAGTCGGATCGCGCTTCAGCCGGAGCTTGCGCACCAGCGGACCGATCTCGGCGGTCACCGCGGCCGTAATGAGGATGGTCCGACTGCTCATCGCGGTTGTGAACTTAGCGTAAATCGAGGATAAATGCTCAACTTCCCGCATCAATTCAACCCGACGCGGTGGCCCGAGGCAACCCGAATCCACGCATCAAGGAATCCAAGTATGGCCGTCGAACACATGGTCTGGCTCAAGTTCCGACCCGGCGTCTCGCCCCAGCAGATCCAGCAGCACCTCGACAATCTCGCCTCACTTCCCGAACACGTCCCCGCCATCTCCGCCATGCGCGTCGGCGTCAACTTCACCGACCGCGCCAACGGCTACACGCACGGCTTCATCGTCACCGTCGAAACCCGCGACGACCTCCCCCGCTACCTCCAGCACCCCTACCACGTGAAAGTCGCCACGCCGCTCAAAGCCGACGCGGAACTGCTGGCGATGGACATTGAAGCCGATTGATTACCGCCTGCCTCAGTCTGATCGCCGTCGCGTTCGTCATCGCCTGTCCGATGACGGCGGTGATGCGTCGCATGGGCCGGCGGCTCGGGCAGATGGACAACCCCGGTGACCGCAAGATCCACACGCAGCCGATCCCGGCGACCGGCGGCATCGCCATCGTCGCGGGAATCGTCGTGCCGATGATCGGCGCGCTGGCTGCAATCAACTGGCTGCCCAACTCCGTTTGGTCGAAATTCCTGCCGCAGGCAATCACGTATCTCGACGGCGCCCGCGGTGTCAGCGGCATGGCCCTCGCTCTGCTCGGCGCCATCCTCGCCCTGCACATCACCGGCCTCATCGACGACCGTAAAGCCCTCGGCCCCTACAGCAAGCTCGCCATCCAGCTCGCCGTCGCCGCCGTGCTCGTCATTGGCTTTGACGTCCGCCTCCTCGTGCTCCTCGGCCCCGTCGGAAGCTGCGCCGTGAGCATCATTTGGCTCGTCGCCATCACCAACGCCTTCAATTTCCTCGACAACATGGACGGCCTATCCGGCGGCGTCGCGACCATCTGCGGCTCCATCTTCATGGCCGCCGCGATCGTCAACGAGCAATGGTTCGTCGCCGCCATGCTCGCCCTGCTCGTCGGCGCCCTGCTCGGCTTCCTCGTCTTCAATGTCCATCCGGCGTCAATCTTCATGGGCGACGCCGGTTCGCTCGTCATCGGCTTCATGCTCGCCCTGCTCTCCGTCCGCATCACCTACTTCCACGCCACCGAGCAGCCACGCGTCGGCTGGTGGGCCGTGCTCACGCCCCTCGTCGTCCTCGCCATCCCCCTCTACGACTTCACCAGCGTCACCCTGATCCGCCTCGCACAAGGCAAAAGCCCCTTCGTCGGCGACAAGCAGCACTTCTCACATCGCCTCGTCCGCAAGGGCCTTAGCCGACGCGCCGCCGTCGCCGTCATCTGGGCCTGCACGCTCGCCACCGGCATCGGCGGCATCATGCTCAGCCGCGTCGAAGCCTGGCAGGCCGCCCTCATCGTCTCGCAGACCGCAGTGATCCTCATCGTCCTCGCGCTGCTGGAGCGCACCGAAAACAGCTCGGAAATCTGATAGCAAAAGAATTTAACGCAGAGGCCGCAGAGACTCACAGAGGCCGCTGAAAAGAGCAACGAATGGTTCGGCAATACAAAGGCATTTCATCTGCGAACTCTGCTACCTCCGCGTTCTCTGCGTTAAAGTCCCCTATGCCTTGGAATCCCTGAGATGCCCGCCGCTCCCACTCGAGCACGACCCGCCACCGCAGCGCGCGACCTCCTCGCCGCCGCGATGATCGGCCTCGCCGCTGCCATGCTCCTGTCCATCATCGCTTTACGCTGCATCGTCGTCTTCACGCCCCAGCTCTACTGGGCCACCATGCCCCACGCCGGCGAAGTCGAAGCCACCGAATTCGGCCCCGCCGCCGCCGCAATCACCGACCTCCTCGCCATCGCCGTCCTCGGCCTAGCCATCACCGTCCGCATCATCCGCAATCAGTCCATCGCCTGGTGGATGCTCGCCCTCTGGGCAACCGGCAGCAGCATCGCGATTTACCACGCCACCCGCGATTTCGAATCCATGCGCATCGGCCTCGACTGGATCGCATCCCTCGCCATCGCCATCGCCGCATTCCACCTCGCCGGCGATGCGATGATCCGCCGCATCCTCATCGCCGGGGCCATCGCCATCGCCATCCCGCTCGCCGCGGAGACCGCCTTCCAGGTCGGCGTCGAGCACCGCATGACCGTCAACGACTACCAGCAACGCAAAGCCGAAATCGCCGCCGAGCACGGCTGGCCCTCCGGCTCCATCGAGCAACGCAAGTTCGAGGAACGCCTCTTCCAACTCGAAGCCACCGCACGCTTTGGATTCTCCAACGTCCTCGGCTCCGTCGCAATGACCTTGACGCTCCTCACCACCGGCGTCGCACTCGCCTTCATCCGCAGCGGCCGCAAGCCCTGGTTCACCCCCGGCTCCCTCGCCGTCATCGCCGTCACCGCGATCAGCGCCGCCATCGTCGTCGGCAGCCAATCCAAAGGCGCCAACCTCGCCCTGCTGATCTGCCTGGCGTTACTCATTGCCCTGCAATGGATCCCCCGCCGCATCTGGCCCTGGCTCGGCGTCGCCATGGTCGCGCTCGCCATCGGTGCCGTCGCCCTCCGCGGCTACGTCGGCCCCCCCAAAACCGCCACCGGCGAACGCTCCATGCTCTTCCGCTGGCACTACTGGCAGGCCGCCACCCGCATGTGGACCGCGCAACCCCTGCTCGGCGTTGGCCCCGGACGATTCCAGGACCAATACCTCATTTACAAAAACCCCCTCAACCCCGAAGAAGTCTCCGACCCCCACAACATCCTCATCGCCTACATCGCCACCCTCGGCCTCGGCGGCGTCGCCTGGGCCACGCTCCTCCTCGCCCTCCTCTTCCACGCCGGCAAAAGCCTCACCCGCCTCACCTTACCCGCAACTCCAATCCATCCGCCTACCCCCGAATCCGACTCCGCCAAACACTGGCGATTCACCATTGTCCTCGCCGCCCTGATCTCCGCCTTCGCCCTCCAGTACATCGCCGAACTCCCGCGCTACGACATCAACGGCGCCCTCGTCTGGCTCCTCGGCACCCTCGGCGCAACCTCCCTCGCATGCTGGCTTAGCGGCCGCCCCGAACTCGATTCCCCCTGGGCCGCCCGCGGCCTCTTCGTCGCCGCCATCGCCCTCCTCATGCACAACCAGATCGAAATGGCCCTCACCAACACCATGGCCGCCCCGCTCCTCCTGACCATCCTCGCCCTCGCCGCCGCTCCCAGCTCCACCCCCGCAAAGCCTCACCCCAAATGGGCTTCCGCTCTCATCCCCATCGCTTTCCTTGCCCTCCTCATCGTGTTCTTCATTTTCCCCGTCTGGCCGATCCTCCTCCACGAATCCGCCCTCGATGGTGCCGCAAAAGCCGCCCGTCGCGGCGACATTCCCACCGCCAAAATGTGGCTACGAATCGCTACCAGCAGCACCTTCGATCCCCGCATCACCAATTTCCGGATCCGCCTCACACTCCAGATGGCCGCCGTCGCGCAGCAGCAAGGCGACACGAAGTCCCGCGATCTATTGTTCTCCGAAGCCGCCAACGGTCTCCAATACCGAGTCACCACCCACCCCGACTCCCCCCAGCTCTGGCGAACGCTCCTCATGCTCCGCCAGTTCCAGTTCGAACTCACGCACGATTCAGCAGTTCTGCAGCAAGCCCTCGACCTCACCCCCCGCATCCTCGCCCTCGAGCCCCAGGGCCTCGCCGCCCACCTCATGCTCGCCGACCTCGCCTACGACGCCGGCCACCCCGACCAAGCCCGCCCCCTCTACCGACGCGCCCTCGAAATCAGCGACCAATCCTACCTCGACCCCAACAAACCTCTGACAGGAAACGACCTGCAACGCGCCCGCGAACGCAGCAAGTAGCCCGGCTTCGTGCTCGTGCTCGGGTTCGTAATCGTACTCGTAATCGATTGCCTTGATCCTGAACCCTGAACCCCGAACCCACTGCCCCGATTACGATTACGAGCACGAGCACGTGCACGACTGAAATTCAGCATTGAGCCTCAGCCATTTCCGGTTAGGATGCCTCCCATGATCGTCGACGCCCACACCCATCTCTGGCAGCACCCCGATCAGCTCGGCCCCCAAATCACCGCGCAGCTCCGTCAGCGTTACTCCTCGCCCGGCGAGACTTTAGACGCCTCCCCCTCCGCACACGAAGAAGCCACCGCCGTCGTCGATGCCGCCCTCGTCCTGGGCTTCCGCTCCGTCATGCTCGACGCCAGCGTGCCCGCCAAGCTCGTCGCCGCCTACGTTAACCCCCGCCGCGACCGCCTCTTCGGATTCGCTGGAATCGATCCCCTCGAAGACTCCGCACTCGATCAGCTCGACGCCCTCCCCGCCCTCGGCCTCTCCGGCGTCGTCATCTCCCCTGCGGAGCAAGGCTATAACCCCAGCGACGCCAAACCTCTCCGCCTGCTCGAAAAGTGCCAAGCCCTCCGCCTCCCCGTCTACGTCCACATGGGCAATTTCTACGCCCGCGATTCCCGCCTCGAATTCGCCTCGCCCGTCCTCCTCGACGAGATCCCCCGCTCATTCCCAAACCTCAAGCTCATCATCACTAACGTCGGCTACCCCTGGATCGATCAAACCCTCATCCTCCTCGGCAAACACCGCAACGTCTTCACCGATCTCTCCGACGTTATCTCGCGCCCCAGCCAGCTTTACAACGTCATCCTCCACGCCTACCAGACCGGCGTCCTCGACCGCCTCCTCTTGGCCAGCGACTTCCCCCTCCAAACCCCCCAGCAGGCGATCGAGGCGATCTACAACCTGACAAAATTCGCGCAAAGCACTGGGATGCCGAACATTCCACGCGAAAAGCTCCGCTCCATCGTCGAGCGCGACACCCTCGCCGCCCTGGGCCTGCGCACCACTTCCCCGACCGGGGGCAAGCCCGGGGATGAGTCTGCGAATCCCCGGGGTCTCCCCACCCCCGCCGCCCTACGTCCATTCCCCACAAGACTTTCCACCGGATGAATGACCAATGACCAAATCCCAAATCCCATTGCAAACAAGAAAACACTTTAACGCAGAGCTCGCAGAGAACGCAGAGAAGGGCCTTGTTTTAAGCCATTTCCCACTCCTCCTCAGCGCTCTCCGCGGCCTCTGCGTTAAAATTCCCCGTCTTTTCCAGCGTTTTCCATTGGTCATTGGGATTTGGTGCTTGGTCATTTGCCTTGCAGGTTGCACCGGCGGCAAGTTCGCGGTCCGCTCCGAATCCCCCTCCGGCAACCTGCTCACAGGGGACTTCACCACCGCCATCTATAACTTCAGCGATAACAACACGCTCTCCATCATCCTCCTCGAAGGCACCGAGCAGAAGCCCACCCAGCTCGTCCACGTCCAGATGCTCTGGCTCCCCGTCGCCGGCAAGACGCCCATCGATCTCCTAGCTACCAACGCTACAATCAATTACGTCGTCTTCACCGGCCAAGGGGCCGGCGTCTACCGCGGCGCCGGGTTCCTCTTCCCCAAAAATTCCCCAGGCGGCTCCTCCTTCACCGCTGACCTCAAGTCCAGCTCCATGCGCCTCTTAGACGCCTCCCCCACCTTCATCGACCGCCTCGGCCTCTCCAAAGCCACCGGCTCCTTCACCGCCACCCGAGACGATGCCCAGGCGTTGCGCCTGCTACGATTAATGCAAACCCAGTTGCACGAGCAGCTTGGGTATCCGTCGTTCGTGCAAAAATAGAGGTCAGAGGTCAGAGGTCAGCAACTGCCTTTTTCGTACTCGTACTCGTACTCGATTTCCGGATTTCTCCCGTAAGGGCTCCGGCGCCCCTACACCCCCCCAAAAAAAACAATCCAGAACCAAAAACAGCGACTTACGTCAATTTCGCACCCACCCCGCCGGCGTGCCCGCGACACGTTCCTGCGCACATCCCCGTCGCCGATCGGCCTTTTCGCAAGATTCGCCGTAACTCCTGTAACCCCATCGTCCAAGTACCCCTTCCCGCCGCGCTCTGGCCCCCTACCTCTTCCCCGACCCGGATCGCCATAAGTCTCGATTTTTCGTTCCCGGTTTTTGTCCCCTCCGCCCCAACTCCCGCCAGCGCAAACCCCGCACCACCCCGCGCGCACCGCTCCGTCGCATCAAAAATATTTTCCGACCGGTGTTCTTTTCTTCCCAAAGTGGCGGTCAACCGTCCGCTAGAGCCAAAAACGATATCCCCATTTTCGGTCCTTTTACCGATCCCAATCTACGTTAAAATACATTCCGACAACCGATTCAGAATCTTTCTAAACCGGAGTTTGAATACGTGGCCATACCAATTGATAAGCCGTCTCAACGCTATTTTGTAATCTCTGGTGCCGGCCTGCTGTGGGCTATAACCGAAAGTTGTGGATGAGATCGTGAAAAAGGCGGCGTACTCTGGGTGTTCATCACAACCCCCAATCGGCCCGACACGGGCCAAGGAGT
>JAYVTU010000145.1:0-17291 GCA_043788485.1 Planctomycetota bacterium | reverse complement strand
CATCGAGCTGAGCATCAAGTCCACATACCTGCCCAGCATCACGCTCAGCGCCGGAAGCAACACACAGATCTTCGCCGGCGCTTCGTCCACGCTCAGCGGCAACGTCTCCAACGATGCCACCGCCGGTAACATCTACAACGCCTCCACGCCCACCAGCACCGGCGGCGCGACGATCAGCTCCATCACGCTGCCCGACCCCAACGTCGCGCCCGGCGACAGCAACGCCTACAGCGGATCCATCACCGCCGTCGGCGCCACCGTCGGCTCCACGCTCAACTTCTCGACGCACGTCACCAACGGCTCGGTCGCCGCGGACTCGAATGTCATCAACCTCCTCGTCGTCGCACACGGCACGCCCACCAAGTCGGGCGACATCACGTTCACCGGTCACTACCTCCGCAACGCCCAGAACGTCACCGAGACGCAGAACGTCACCATCAGCAACGGCACCTTCGGCTCGCCCGTCGCCAACGCTCAGGGCATCGCCTGGACCGCCGGTGCCACCAGCAGCGCAGCGCTGACCAGCAACGCCGCCGCCGGCAACGCCATCAGCGGCGCGGGCTCGGTGTACAGCTACGGCCTGAACACCGCGACCAACACCACAGGCGGTTCGCAGGCCTTCACCTTCACCGACAACGCCGCCAACACCATCGGCGGTGGCTCGCTGGGCAACGTCGTCGTCAACATCGCCGCGACCATCGGTCTGACCGATGCACGCAGCACCAACTCGCAGTCCGCCGACCCCGGCAACTATGGCACCGCACTGACCGCGCTGGTGCACGACGGCCAGACGTACGACGGCCTCGAGTCGACCGTAACCGCGACGACCGACGGCAGCAGCGGCGGGGCGAGTGTGCTCGGCTCGACGGCCACGATCCTTGCCGGCACGAACAACGTCGGCGGCCAAGACCGCACCGCCACGATGGCGTGGCGCAGCCGCACGACGAGCGAATCGTCTCTGCTCGTCAGCGACGTCGTGAACCTGACCGGCCTCGATGGCACGACCTTCGTCCTGCAGATGACCTACGACGAAGCCGCCGCCGCCGCCAACGGCGAGGGCGAGAATTCGCTGTTCCTCGGCTACCTCAACAACAGTAATGTCTGGGTCAATGCGATCGCCGGCAACACCGGCAACCTCAGCACGACCGAACATTTCGGCGCGTGGAACGCCTCCTACGTCCTGGGCGACTGGGGCGTGGACTCGGCCAACAACGTCGTCTGGGCCGTGCTGAACCACAATAGCCAGTTCGCCGTCATCCCCGAGCCGCTGGCGCTCCCCGGCGGTCTGATGCTCCTGAGCATCGTCGGGCTGCGCAGGCGTCGGTGAAGCACCGCGAAGTTCATCACGAATCAAGACCCCGCCCGCCCCGGCGGGGTTTTTGTTTCCCGAAAACTCTCTGAACCGACATTTCCCAGATGACCTCGGGCTGACACGTTATCACCGCGGAGGAGTGCCCCAAGGCCAGCGCCGCAACTTCCAGCCCGTGTTCGGCGCGGAGGCGGGTAGCGGCCGAGTGGCGCACTTGGTGTGGGTGCCGGCGGTGTGCCCGCTGCCACGATTCCAAAGCCTGTCGCTGTTTGGGGGCCAACGGCGCTAGGAATACGCCCAATCGCTCCGTACGGCCGCATGGCAGCGTTGTGGGGCGTAGAGGCTCGGGTGGCAACCACGCCAGATCGCACGCCCGCGCGATGGCGTGTCGGTAGCTGTTGGCGTCAAAGAATTCTCCTACCCGCGTGACCCGAGATACCCCGGGGAAAACAGGTAGTGCTACCGGTTTTGTTGTGGGGTCACGGATGGGCAACCACGTTGGTTGCCGCGTGTAACGACCTGACCTGGATGTGGTTTGGAAAATCGGGGCGGCCGGATTCGAACCGACGACCTCTTGCGCCCAAGGCAAGCGCTCTACCAAGCTGAGCTACGCCCCGAATTTTCGTGCTACTGAAGGATAGTCGAAACGAGCCGATTCCTCCATTGCATCAATTGGGTTGGGCAACCGGGATCGTCCGCGTTTCGGCCCAAACGATCAGACCCTTTTCACGCAGTGTGGTGAGCAGGATCACTTCATCCGTTCCCGCGACACTGATGACGTCAATATGCACGCCGTCGCTCAACTGGCCGTTCGCAGACTTTGTGCCTGATTCGATGGTCGCGCTCTGGCCCTCGACAACGGTGACGCGCGGCGCTGTGATTCTAGCGCCGCGATTGACCACCTGAACTGAGACCGTGATCTCGCCGTCCTTGGGTGCGGCACCGCGCTGGGCCGTCGCGAGCGCGGCGTACTTGGGGGCGGGCGGCGCGTCAGCGGCGCCGACAAACTCGAAGGAGCCGAGCAACGACAGTACGGCAACGATGATCAATTTAATTCGCATGGGTGAAAAGTCCTTGTATGAGATCAGCGGGTGACTCAATACTTGGTGTTGGGATTGTCGGTCGGCGCGGGATTAGCCGGAGGCGGCATCGGTGTCCCGCCGGCCGTCGCGCCCAACGCCTTGCGCACTTCGTCGAGGAGTTGCTGCACCTTGAACGGCTTGTAAAGCACGGCCTGCAGGCCTTCCTGGCTGGCCCGGACGATCGCGTGGTTCGGGTCGTAGCCGAAGCCCGTCATCAGGATCACCGGCAGCGTTTCACTGACACGCCGCGCGGCGGCGAAGATCTCGTAGCCGTTGCGGTGAGGCATGCGGATGTCCGACACGATCAGGTCCAGCGGGCCGCTCTCGATCGCCGCCGCGGCCTCGTGACCGTCGCGGCAGATCGTCACGATGCAGCCCATCTTTTCCAGCACACCGGCCACGGTGTTGCGGATGTTCGCCTCGTCGTCGGCGACGAGCACACGCTTGCCGGCCAGAAGCGGATCGTTGGTCGTCTTGACCTCATCCTTGCCCAGCACGGCCCGCGGCCCGCTCATCACGTCGCGCACACACTGCCGAACCTGCTCGATGTGCTCGGTGATCTTGTTGAGGCGGCGTCGCAGCTCATCGTTGCCGATGAATTCCTCGATGAGCGTCTGCGTCTCGGTCTCGATGTCGTTAAGCGGTGCGGCGAGTTCGCGGAACACGTTGTCGGCGATGCGGCCGCTGGTCGTATAGCGCTCGACGACGAGCAGGTCGAGCACGTTGAGCGCGATGGCGATGTACCGGCCGTAGATCTCGGCGAACTGACGGTCGTCTTCGTTGAACGCGCCGGGGTCGGAGGATTCGATGTTGAAGACGCCGATGCATTTGTCGTGCAGGCGGAGCGGGACGGTCAGCGAGCTCTTGGCGTGGCCGAGGCCCAGCACGTACCGCGGGTCCTTCTCGACATCGTGACAGATGTAGCTGCGGCCCGTCGCCGCGACCCAGCCGCTGATGCCATTGCCCTCGGGCTCGGCGTAGAGATCGACCTCCAGTGCCTCCTGCGGCACGCCGACGGCGATCACGGGCTCCAGCTTGTTGGTCCGCTTGTTGAGCAGGCGGATGATGAAGTGGTCGAAGTGCATCAGCTCCGACGTGTAGCGGATGATCTTCTCTTCCATCAGGCGCAGGCGCTCGGCGACATTGAGCTTGCTGATCGCCTCGGCTTCGAGACGCACCAGCTCGCGGCCGGCGGCGTCAATCGCATCAATCTTCTGCTGGAGGCGACGGCCGCTCGAGGCGTCCCACACCACGGCGACAACCTGCTTGACCTTGCCCTCGTTGTCGATGACCGGCGAGACGAAGGCCTCGAAGTAGCGATCCTCGCCGACCTGGAAGCCGAATTTCTTGCTGCGCATCCGCGGCTTCTCGACGCCGCGGCCGGGGGTGACCTGGTGGGTGAAGATCGACATCGCCGAGGCGCAGGTCTGCTTGACCCGGTCGTAGACCTCGGGGGGGAAGCTCTGCATCTTGTTGTTGGACCAGACGCATTGCCCGCGGTCACTGACGACGCAGACGCCCTCGCCGATCGTGTTGAGCACCAGGCTGGCCTGCTGATCGACCAGGGCGCGTTCGAGGGGCAGGAAGTCGCCGACGTCGGCGAAGACGGCGTGGTAGATCTGCCCGGAACGCAGGGCGGCCATCGCCTGATCGACATCGGCGAAAACGTCGAGCTCAAACTGAGGCCCGAGCGCGGTGATCACCTGCTGCTGGTTGGTAAGCTTGCCGGATAAAACCAGAACCCGCGGTCGTTGCTCGTTCATGGAGTGGTCCAGACCGAAGCGGGAAGGGGACGGGACAGGAGGCAGGGCCGAATTAGAAGCGAATGATCGTAGCGACCCCAAAGCCGCCGCGTCAACAATAATAGACATCGGCTGTTACGGCAGCCGCGGGTAAACTTGGCGTCCAACGGCCATTTGCGCCGATACAATGCCTACCAATCACCCCCAAACGGACTTTTCCCGGACCATGCAGCTTGGGCAGCTCATCACGGGGTGGCCGATCCGCCTTCACGTCGGCGACCCTTCCACGGCCATCGCCGACGTCGCCGACGATTCGCGGCTCGTCGCAACCGGCACGCTCTTCGTCGCTCGCACCGGCACGCAGACCAGCGGCCGGCGCTTCATCGCCGATGCGATCCAACGCGGAGCCGCGGCCATCCTGTCCGATGCGCCAATCGAGCTGCCGCCCGGCGTGCCATTGATCCTCTGCGAAGATCCGGCCGCCGTCGCCATCCAGATCGCCCTCAAGCTCCACGGCGACCCCGCCAAGAAGCTCAAGCTCATCGGCGTCACCGGGACCAACGGCAAAACCACCACCGCCTACATGATCCGCCACCTCCTCGCGGCGGTCGGCCGAAAGTGCGGCCTGCTCGGCACCGTCGAGATCGACGACGGCGCGACGCGGGAAGCCGCCCAGCTCACGACGCCCGGCGGGCTCCAGCTCATCAGCCTTTTCGCCCGCATGGTCGCCAACGGCTGCGACTCCTGCGTGATGGAGGTTTCGAGTCACGCGCTGGATCAGGGCCGCGTCGCGACGCTGAACTTTGCCGTCGGGCTTTTCAGCAACCTGACCGGCGATCATCTCGACTATCACAAGACGATGGACAACTACGCCGCGGCGAAGGCGAAGCTTTTCGAGTCGCTCGCCCCCGGCGCGCTGGCCGCCGTCAACGCCGAGGACGCCGCCGCGGACCGCATGGTGCGGGATTGCAAGGCCCGCGTCCTGCGTTTCGGATTCTTCGCACCGGGCAAAAAGCTCGACGTGTCGGCCGAAGTGCTCTCCGCCACGTCGCGCGGCGCCGAGTGCATTTTCCGCGGGCCGTGGGGCGAAGTCGCCGCAACGCTCCCGCTCATCGGTGCGCACAACGTCTCGAACATGCTCGCCGCAATCTGCGGCGCGTACGGTGTCGGCGCGGACATCTCGAAGCTCGGCGATGCGATCGCCGCATGCCCGCAGGTGCCCGGTCGTCTCGAACGCGTCGTCCTCGCCGACCGCCCCGCCCCGCCGTTCGAGGTGCTCGTCGATTACGCCCACACCGATGACGCCCTGGCGAATGTCCTTCGCGCCCTCCGCCCGCTGACGCGCGGCAAGCTCCGCGTCCTCTTCGGCTGCGGCGGCGACCGCGATGCGACCAAGCGCCCACGCATGGCGAAAACAGCCACCGCCCTGGCCGACCGTATCGTCATCACCAGCGACAACCCGCGCACCGAAGAACCGCAGGACATCCTGCGTCAGATCGTCGCCGGCGTCGCCAAGGGCGACATGAACCGCGTCAGCGTCGAACCCGACCGCGCCCGCGCCATTTCGCAGATCATCCGCGATGCCAAGCCGGGCGACATCATCCTGCTCGCCGGCAAGGGCCACGAGGATTACCAGATCATCGGCACGACGAAGCATCCATTCGACGACCGCCTCGTCGCGGCCGACGTGATGAAGTCGCTCCAGAACGCCGCCGCCCGCAGCGCCGCGATCGCCGCCGCCGGAGCGCAGCAGCAATGAATTTCTGGGCACCCGAAAACCTCCGCGAGGTCACCGCCGGCCGCTGGCTCCGCCGCCCCGCTGACAATGTGCCGATCGATGGGCTGAGCACCGACTCGCGCACCGTGAAACCCGGCCAAGTCTTCCTCGCGCTCCACGGTGACAAGTTCGACGGCCACGACCACCTCCCCGCCGCCGCCGAGCGTGGCAGCCCCCTGCTCATCATCGACCGTGAGCCCGCCAGCGGCACTCCCCTGCCGCCCGGCGCCTCCGCGATCCTCCTCGTGCCCGACACCCTCGCCGCGCTCTCGCATCTGGCGATCGCGTTCCGCAAACTGATCCGCGGCAAGGTCATCGCCATCACCGGCTCCGTCGGCAAGACCACGACCAAGCAAATCATCCACGCCGTCCTCGCCGCCAAACACAAGGGTTCCGCGAGCCCCAAGAGCTTCAACAACAACATCGGCGTCCCGCTGACGATCCTCGCCGCCGACCCGGGCGATGCTTATCTCGTTGTTGAAGTGGGCACCAATGCGCCCGGTGAAATCGCATCGCTCGCCGCGATTGTGCAACCCGATGTCGCTGTGATCACCACCATCGGCAACGCGCATCTCGAAGGCCTCGGCGGCATCGATGGCGTGCTCCGCGAAAAAACATCGCTGCTCAACTTCGTCGCGCCCGGCGGCCTCGCCGTGCTCAACGCCGATGCACACGGCCTGACGGGCTACCGCCAAGTCGTCGCCAACACCGTCACGTACGGTGCCGGTGAGCAGTGGGACCTCCGCCTCACCGATTACCACGCCGACGGCGTCACCGCGACTTTCCAGGTCAACAACCATTTCACCTACAAGATCCCTCTGCTCGGCCGGCACAACGCGCTCAACGCGCTGGCCGCCATCGCCATCGCACGCTACATGCATCTCAGCGATGAGCAGATCGCGCAGGGACTCGCCAGCGCCGCCGCCCCGCACATGCGGCTCAATCTCCGCAAACTCGGCCCGACCGACAAGCCGCTCGTGCTCATCGACGACAGCTACAACGCGAATCCCGATTCGATGGCCTCTTCGCTCGCCGTACTCGCCGATTACCCGGTCGCCGCCGACGGTCGCCGAATCGCGATCCTCGGCGACATGCTCGAGCTTGGCGAGCGCAGCCCCGAGCTGCACCGCGGCCTCGGCGAACTCATCACCGCGATGCCGATCGATGAAGCGGTCTTCATCGGTAAACTGAGCCAGTTCGCCGCGGCTGCGCTGGCGAAGAATTGGCCGCAGACTCGTGTGCACGCCATCGCCGCATGGAGTGCCGACACCGCGCAACACGTTGCCGCCCTGCTCCGCCCAGGCGATGTCACGCTCATCAAGGCGTCGCGCGGCATGGGCCTCGAACGTCTGATCCCCGTGATTGAAACCCGCATGGACCCCGCTGCGCAGCCCGCCGCTCGCGCCGGTTCCGCTATAGCCTCTTGATTAGGTTTTGCCCCGATGATCTATCTCCTCATCAGCTACTTCCACGACCTGCTCGACAAGATCGGGATCTACCGTTATCTGCAGGTCTTCCGCCAGATCGAGTTCCGCACCTTGTGCGCTCTGATCTTTTCCTTCTTCTTCGTCGTGCTCAACGGCAAGCGCGTCATCAAGGCGCTGCTCAAGATGAAGGTCGGCGACAATCCCGAGTTCTACCACGCCGACCTTAATCAGCTCATGAAGAACAAGAGCGCCACTCCGACGATGGGCGGCATCCTCATCGCCGGCGCAATCCTGCTCGCCATCTTCCTGCTGGCCGACATCTCGAACTTCTACATCCGCATGGCGATGGTCTGCCTCGTCTGGCTCGCGTGCCTCGGCGGGTGGGATGACTGGCTCAAGCTCACCAGCGCTCGCCGGGCGCTGGCCACGGGCATCAAAACGCGCGAGGGCCTCCGTGCCTGGGAGAAGCTGCTCTTCCAGGTCGGCCTTGGCCTCATGCTCGGATTCTTCACGCACTACTACGGCTCCAACACCCCCGCCGCCCACGTCCTCAACTTCCCCTTCCAGCGCACCTTCACGCCCGGCACATTCGAGTTCGAGAAGAATCTCATCTACCTCGGGCCGTGGGCGTTCAGCATCGTCACGATCCTCGTCGTCACCGGCTCGTCCAACGCCGTGAACCTCACCGACGGCATGGACGGCCTGGCCAGCGGCATCATGAGCATCGTCAGCTTCGCCTTCATCGTCCTCGCGCTGGGCACGGGCCTCGTCGGCTGGTCCAAGTTCCTGCTCATCCCCTACATCCCCGGCTCGGAGGAACTCGCCGTCGTCGCCGGTGCGATGGTCGGAGCGTGTCTCGGATTCCTCTGGTGGAACTGCCACCCCGCGCACGTCTTCATGGGCGACACCGGCTCGCTGCCGCTCGGCGGATTGCTGGGCTACATGGCCGTCGTGCTGCGGCAGGAATTCCTGCTCGTCGTCATCGGCGGCATCCTCGTCTTCGAGGCTGTGTCCGTCATCATGCAGGTCACCTACTTCAAAGCCACCGGCGGATCGCGCATCTTCAAATGCACGCCGATCCACCACCATTTCCACCTCTCGGGCTGGACCGAGCAGCAAGTCGTCGTGCGCTTCTGGCTCATCACCGCGCTGCTCGCGGCGCTGGGTCTCGCAACACTCAAACTGCGCTGATACTCGGGGTGCCACTGGTCGGCGGTTCCTCCGCAGACCAGTGCTCTTCGTTCCGCCGCTTGCGGCTTCGCGGGCGAACCCAAATAAAAACTCACGCGGACTCCCGCGTGAGCAATTTCAATTCACCGTGCTGTCGAGCATTTCACTACTTCTTCACACCCACCGGCTCAATCACCACCGCAATATCCACCGCATTGCTGACGCTCGCGCTCGCGGCCGCCGCCGGCTTCTCCGCCGGAGGAATCTGCTGCTGCAGGATCGCCAGGTAATCGGGCTGCAGCGTGGGCCAGGGCGTCGGCGTCGCGTTCAACTCGATCTTGGGAGCAATCGTCGTCGGCGTCACCGGCGCGGCGGCGGCGTTGCGCTGACGCCACTCGGTCCCCGTGTGCATCGGCGCGGTCTGCACGCTGAGCATCGCCTTCGTCAGCTCCGTCGGCACGATGTGCCACGTGTACGTCAGCGGCATGCTCTTGTCGAGCGCCGCGCTGCTGCCGGATTTCTCCGGTGTGTACGCGGCACTGCCGGCGGCGCGGAGATTCTCGAGCAGCTTGCGCGTCGCCGCGGGGTCCTTGCTGGCGATGTGCAGTTCGAGACGCGGAGCGAGGTCCGGCCGCGCGGGCAGCATGATCAGCATCTTCTGCGTCTCACGCTGCTCCTCGGCAGGCGATTTGAGAATGTGCTTCGCGAACGGGTCCATCGGCTTGAGGATCGCCGTCGGATCCGACACGGGGCGGGCGTGCGTGTCCGTGATTGTCGGTTCGATCGTCGCGCCAACGTTGGGGCCCACACCGGTGCCGTCCGGCTTCGGAATCTCCGCAACGGCCGGCGGCGCAGGCGTCTCACCCGTCGGCGGCTGCGTGACATCCACCACAGGCGGCACGACCGGCCCCACCGCAACACTCGGCGGCGTGTCCGTCTCAACCACCGGCGGCGTCGGCGGAACCACCGGCGCGACATCCACCGACGGCGCGTTGAACCGTGTCGCGTTTCCACCCTTGCCGTGATCAGCCGACGCAACCGTCGGCGTGCCAGTGCTCTTCGGATTATTCGTCGTAACCGTGCTCGGCGTCGCCGGCGAAGTCCCGATCGTCATCGATGAAATCACCACCGTCGCAATCACCGCCACCGAGGCCGCGACCGCTCCGATCATGACAAGCCGACGCAGCAGATACCGCTGGCGCACCACCGCCTTCGCCTCACTGGGCCAGGCGTCCATGAGCATCACGCGTTCCAGCTGCCGATCGACCTCGTCCATCAGCCACTCCGGCGCCGGCGGATCGGGCATCTCGCGCAGGGCCTTGCGGTCCGCGATCAGGCTCTCGAGCAGCTGCCCGAGCCGCGCATCCTTGCGGGCCATCTGTTCGACCTGCGCACGGACAGCGGGGCTCAGATCGCCCTCGATATAGTCAAGCAAAAGTTGTTCGTCGTATGGGTTAGCCATCGCTCAGCTCCGTCGTCGGTCGGACCGCCGATCCATCCATCGCCCTTCGCAGCGCCAGGCGAGCCCTGAACAATCGGCTCTTGACCGTGCCCACCGGCACGGACAGCACCTCGGCGATCTGCTGATAGTCCATTCCCTGTAAGTCCCGCAGCAGAATGATGCTACGCAGCGGCGGTTCCAAATGGTCCAAAGCCGCCGTTAACAATCCAATCTGCTCTCTCTTTTCGACGCTCTCGGAGGCCGAAGGTTCTCGGTCTCCCGCAATCATATTTTTGAGCGGCGTCGCCTGGTCCCCACTGCCCATCTCCTGGTCCAGGCTCACCGTCCCCCGCAACTTCCCCCGCCGCAGATGGCTCACCGACAGATTCATCGCGATCCGCAGAAGCCACGTCGCGAAGCTCGACCCGCCGCGGAACCCGTCCACGTGCTTGATCGCACGCATCATCGATTCCTGCGTGAGCTCCGCCGCGTCATCCGCGTTGTGGACCATCCGCAGGCAAACGTGAAACACCCGCTTGTGATACGCACCCAGCAGCTCGCCCAATGCACCACGGTCGCCCCGTTGAATCAGGTCGACCAGTTGCCTTTCTCTCTCGGGGCTGAGCAATGGGTTGCGGGGCATTGCACTCTCGAAGCGGGAATCCGCGGGGCATTCACGGGGGCTGTCGCGCGTTGAAGGGCATTGCTAATATGACGGTTCTGCACCTCACGAGCAAGAGCATAAGGCAATGACGAATGACGAAATTCGAATGACGAATGAATGATCAAATTCCAAATGCCAATGACGAAACGAGAACGACGGCCGCTTTTCCCCATTGGAATTTGATCATTGGAATTTGATTCGTCATTCGAATTTCGTCATTCGTCATTCTCCCCGGGAATCACCATGTCTGACCGCAACACCTACGAATCCCCCCTCGCCAGCCGCAACGCCTCGCCCCAGATGCAATCCATCTGGAGCCCCAACCGCAAATTCTCCACCTGGCGCCGCCTCTGGCTCGCACTCGCCGAAGCCGAAAAAGAGCTCGGCCTCGACATCTCCGATGAAGCCATCGCGCAGATCCGCCAGCACCTCACCGACATCGACTACGACAAGGCCGCCGCCTACGAGAAGAAGCTGCGCCACGACGTGATGGCCCATGTCCACACGCTCGGCGACCTCGCACCCGCCGCCCGACCCATCATCCACCTCGGCGCGACCAGCCAGTACGTCGTCTGCAACACCGAGCTCCTGCAGATCCGCGATGCGCTGACGCTCATCGCCGAAAAGCTCGCCGGCGCCATCGACGCCCTCGCGACTTTCGCCGTGAAATACCGCGCCCTCCCCACGCTCGGCTTCACCCACTTCCAGCCCGCTCAACCCACCACCGTCGGCAAGCGGGCCGCGCTCTGGGCCCACGACCTCGCCCTCGCACTCGAAGAAGTCGAGTACCGCATCTCCTCGCTCCGCTTCCGCGGCGTCAAGGGAACCACCGGCACCCAGGCCAGCTTCCTCGCCCTCTTCGGCGGCGACACGCCCGAATCCCATGCGAAATGCGAGCAGCTCGACCGCCTCGTCACGCAGAAAATGGGCTGGAACCCCGACCGCCGATTCCTCATCACCGGCCAAACCTACCCGCGCATCATCGATGGCCCCATCGGCGCGACGCTCTCCATGGCCGCCACCGCCGCCGCGAAATTCGCCACCGACATCCGACTCCTCGCCCACCGCAAGGAACTCGAAGAGCCCTTCGAGGCCGACCAGATCGGCTCCAGCGCCATGGCGTACAAGCGCAACCCGATGCGCTGCGAACGCATCTGCGGCCTGGCCCGTTTCGTCGTCGGCCAAACGCAGATCCCCTTCGTCACCGCCAGCGAGCAATGGATGGAACGCACACTCGACGATTCCTCCACGCGCCGCCTCGTCCTCCCCGAACCTTTCCTCGCGCTCGACGGTGTTCTCGACATCGTCAACAACGTGAGCCGCGGCATCGTCGTTTACGAAAAAACCGTCCGCGCCAATCTCGCCGCCGAGTTGCCGTTCATGGCCACCGAAAATCTCCTCATGGCCGCTGTGCAGCGTGGCGCGGATCGGCAAGAAGTCCACGAAGTAATCCGCACCCACAGCCAGGCCGCCGCCCAGCGCGTCAAAGCCGAGGGCGCCTCGAACGATCTCCTCGATCGCCTCGCCAGCGAGCCCGTCTTCAAAGGCGTGGACCTGAACGCCGAAATGGACGGCGCGAAATTCATCGGCCGCGCCCCGCAGCAGGTCGATGAGTTCGTCAAGCAGATGGTCACCCCGATCCGCACGCGTTACGCCGGCCGCCTCAAAAGCGGCGCGGAACTCAAGGTCTGATTTCGAGTGCAATGTGGCGTAGTGATCGGACCGATATCTTGTTCTGTGGCCGATTGGCGCTTACAATCAAGCCAGATGGCCAAACAAGGAGTTGTTATGCCGACCCTGAAAACACGTGTGACTCGCCGCAAGCCCAAGTTCGCCAAAAGCCGCCCCGGCGTTCGCATGCTCGGGATCGGCGATGATGATTCGCAGCATATCGCCCGGCTGGTGCGGACCGGCTTCCCTTTCAGCCGCCTGACCAAATTCCAGAAGGCCACCGCGCTCCCGTGGGGAACCGTCGCCCGATTCGTCGCCATCCCGCAGCGCACACTCACCCGCAGGCAGAGCCAGGGCCGATTGCAGCCCGACGAATCGGATCGCGTGTGGCGGGCCTCGGCGATCTTCGACATGGCGGTGGACCTCTTCGAGGGCGATGTCGCCGCGGCGAGTCAGTGGCTACAAACACCGCAGACGGCATTGGGCGGCGAAATCCCACTGGAGTTCGCGTCCACCGAAGTCGGCGCACGCGAAGTGGAGAATCTCATCGGCCGACTCGAACACGGGGTCTTTGCTTGACGCTGCACTCCTGGCGTATCGTCAAAGCCCGGCACGCCGCCGCCGCGTTTTCCGGTGATGGAGCCGAGCAGTTCGGCGGACGATGGAATTCGCCCGGCGTCCCGATGGTCTACACCGCCGGCTCCGCCTCGCTGGCGATCCTGGAAATGCTCGTGCATCTCCAGTCCCAGGAATTGATGAAGCGATACGTGATCTTCGAGGTGGCCTTCGACGATGCCCTGCTGTCGAAGGTCGATCCCGCCGCGCTGCCACGGACATGGCGAAAATCGCCGCCCCCTGCCGCGATTCAGCGCCTCGGCGATCATTGGATCGCCGGCGCCCGTTCAGCCGTCCTCCGCGTGCCGAGTTCGATCGTGCCCACGGAGTGGAACTACCTGCTCAACCCCGCCCACCCGGGTTTTACAAAGATCAAGATCAGTCCGAAACAACCGGTCCAATTCGACCCCCGCCTGATCAAGCCGACAGCTCCGTGACATCGGCAAGTTGCATTTTTCCATTTGCAATGAGACCTTGAATCCCGAATCCTGGAGCCCCCCATGCCGCGCATCCTCGCCGCCCTTGTGATTATGTTCACGGCAACCTGCGCTTTCGCTGCCGATGCGCCGGAAAATAACGCCCTCATCCCGGTCCCGAAACTCGAAAACGACAACTACGACTGGTACGCCCGCCACGAAGCCGTGCTCAAGGCCAAGCAGACCATCACACCCGAAGTCGTGATGATCGGCGACTCCATCACCCACTTCTGGGCCGGCGAACCCGCATCCAAAATCGCGCATGGCCCCAAAGCCTGGGCCGATCTCTTCGGCCCGCGGCCCGTCCTCAACCTCGGCTTCGGCTGGGACCGCACGCAGAACGTCCTCTGGCGTCTCGACCACGCCGAGTTCGATGGCCTGCACCCGAAATGCGTCGTCCTCAACATCGGCACCAACAACCTCACCGGCACGAAGAACGCGCGCGAGAGCACCCCCGCCGAAATCGCCGACGCCGTCCGCGCCATCATCATCCGCGTCCGTTCGAAATCGCCGGAGTCCAAAATCATTTTGATGGGCATCTTCCCGCGCGGCGAAAAGTCGAACAATCCGATGCGCGCCAAAATCACCGCCACCAACACGCTCCTCGCCGACCTCGCCAAAATCCCGGGCACCCCCGGAATCACCTTCCTCGACATCGCCCCCAAACTCCTCCAACCCGACGGCTCGATCTCCCGCACCATCATGTCCGACTTCTGCCATCCGACCGAAAAGGGCTACACGATCTGGGCCGAAGCGCTCAAGCCGGTGATCGCGGAGAAGTGAACGGGTTGACCTAGGCCCCGTTTTTTGAATCACCGTGAAACGCTTCCCACGCCTCGGCCTCAATTTTACCACAATCGGTCAGAAGGTTTCCGTTCTCGTCTTTGAGCACATAGGGGTGCTGCTCTGGACCGAGACCCGCTTCGCCGTCAATTGCCAAAAGCCATGTGTAAAAAACGTCAGTAAGCAACAAATCAACCACGTCCCGCATCATCGTCATTCGTTCGGGGTCGAGTTTCATCGCAGCGATTTTCGCGGCCACGGCCGTAGCCGGTGGCGAAGTAAACGCCGATTCGAAGAAATTATCCCGCTCACGTTTTGCAAGATGGACGAAGTGTTTGGGTGTCATTTCGAAAATCATATCGCAGGATGCCACTTCGCGTGGCCGGGCGCCGTGAGGCCCGAGGGGCTGGATGCGGGGACCGCGGTCAACAAAAAAGCCCGGCGCTTTCGCCGGGCTTGGATCGGTGCCGTCAGGGCTCACTCACTTCTTGTTGTGCAACAGCGCCGAGGCGGGGATGACTTCCTTGTCGCCGCCCTCTTTCTGCCAGGAGAGGATGCAGCCCGCGCCGCCCTCGTTCTCGAAGAATTCGATGGTGATCTCGTGGTCCCCGGCGGTGAGCTCGACCTCGCCGCTCTTCTCCTCCATCGGGTGGATGCCGCCGTTGTCGACGATCTGCTTGCCGTCGACCATTACGCGCGAGCCATCGTCGGATTCGGTGAAGAGCGTGTACTTGCCGGCCGCGGCGACGTGGAGCTTGCCGGTCCAGCGGATGAAGAAATGGTCGGTCAGGTTCGTGCCGGGCCAGGCGTCGTCGGTGCTGGCGACGTTGACCTGCGGGGTGACGATCGGGAACTCGGGCTTCTTGTCCTTGGCGATCTCCGGGAAATTCTCGACCGCGGCCCCGAGGTCGAAGACCTCCTCGACCAGCCCCGGCTCGGTCTCATCGGCGGCGAAGGCCGCCGCGGTCAACACCACCATCAACCCCGCCGCCCATTTGAATCCGTTCCGGTGCGCACAGTTCCGCATGAGGTGTCTCCGTAATTCGATGTTTCCCAGATGAACTCGAGCCGGCACAATGCCGGCCCGCGATTTGGGCTTGGCGAGTTTACCCTGCTGGAGGAGCGAGCAACAGTTTTTAGTCACGGGACGCGCCGTTGCGGGGCCGAGGGTGCGCGGGCGGCCGGTGTCGCCGTTTTATTTTCCTGATTCCAACACCTGCCGCGGCACACCTTCTTTGGTGATCTTGATCGGCGCGATGTGGCCGTCGTCGTCGAAGGTCATGCGGTCGATGCAGGTGACGCGGTGGTTGCCATCCGTCTCGCCCAACGGGCGACGGTGGTAGACGATGTACCACGTGTCATCCTTCGCGACGTGGATCACGGAATGGTGCCCGGCGCCGGTGGCGACGGCGGGATCCTGTTGGAGCACCTTGGCGAGGCGCTGGAACGGGCCGAGCGGAGAGTCGGCCATGGCGTAGGCGACGCAGTAATCGGGCCCGGTCCACGCGCCCTCGGACCACATGAGGTAGTACTTGCCGTTGCGGAGGAACATCATCGGGCCTTCGACGTAGCTCTTGGGCGTGATCTCCTTGAAGAGGGTTCCGTCGGGGAACGGCGTGAAGCCCGTGAAATCATTGTTGAGCTTGGCGATGTTGCAGTGACGCCATCCGCCGTAGATGAGGTAGTACTGGCCATCGGTGTCCTTGAACACGGCCTGATCGATCGGCTGCGCGCCGTTGTGAAACGCATCGACCAGCGGTTTGCCGAGATGATCGCGGAACGGTCCCTCGGGACGGTCGGCCACGGCGACGCCGATGCCGCCGAGCTGCTTGTCATTCTGAATATCGTTGGCGCCGAAGAACAGATAATACTTGCCGTCCTTCTCAACGATCGCCGGCGCCCACATGGCCCGCTTCGCCCATTTGATGGAACTCGTGTCGATGATGCGCGGATGCTTGGTCCACGTGACCAGGTCGGGCGATGAGAACGCGTCCATGAACGTCTGCTTCTCGTACGGCGCGGAGTAGGTGGGATAGATCCAATACTCCTTGCCGAAGACAGCAGACTCAGGATCGGCGTACCAGCCGGGGAAGACGGGATTGCCGGATTTCGCTACCGCCACCGGCTCCGCGGCGGCGGCGGCGTGGACGGCGGCGAACAACAGCGAGCCGGCGAGCAACGCGGGGAGAAGCAGATTGTTTAACATGGATGCAGTGTGACAGACGGCCTGTACAATCACAATCGCCGCGCGAAATCATGTGCGACTTCTGCCACCCGACGGGGACCCACCCTCTAGTCCGAATCGCACAAGCCAGGGTTTCGATTGATAGTGGAGGCCGTGATGAAAGTACCAGCCAAAAATTCGCTAGCCAGTTTGCCTAAACCAGACAAAGCATTTTTTATTCGATTCAACTGGGGGCCACGCAAAGAAAGCGCGGGGCAAAGCGCCGTGCGACTGAATCAGTTTCTTCGCGAACTTAGTTCGGTTGATGCCGCCTTCAGGCCATGGGAAGTCTTTGTAGCTGGTCGTTCGAGTAATTCAGATGATCTCAGGTTTCTTGCATTGGGTGGAAAACTTGCGCCTTTGAATCCCAAGGAATTGACGAAGCATCTGTTACGGGGCAGGAATTGGACCGATCCCTGCAAAGGCGAGGCGCGAAGAGTGATTGACGCTCTCGGGTTTTCCATTCATCTTGTTGCCAGCCGAGGCGATGTTGAAATTCTCTGCGGCGGCACAAGTCCTCATGTGAAGAACAATTGCATGGTCGGCCTGCCAAGCGTCGGCAAAGTCGCGGACAGGATTCTTCGGTTGCCTAAGCTGATACGAATCGCCAAAGTCGTGATACGAAATTGGAACCCAGATATTGGAATAATCACTTCGACGAATTGCTGCCTTGCGTTGGGGGACCGGGAACTGGAACACCAAGCTGGATGGATTACTTATGTTTCTGATTATTTCAAGCGAGATTTAAACGTGCCACGATCTGCGAAAATAATCCGGGCTGGGAAGGGACGCCTCATTGTTGCTACAAAGGGTAGGTTTTCGTCGGGAAAATCAAAGCATATGGCGGTCGTCAAGGAACTAACCCGATCGCTTAATGCTGGGGCCTGAACCAAGTACCGACGTGAACTGC
>JAYVTU010000144.1:0-28158 GCA_043788485.1 Planctomycetota bacterium | reverse complement strand
AGAAACTCCTCGAATCTACGAGGGTAAGGGTTCTCCGGCGTGGCTTTCATCGTCACTACACTACGAATGGGGCAACTTGAGTCAAGCAGCTACCCAGATAACACAAAGCCTATGACCCAAAAAGAACGAATCTTTACAGTGCTCTGGGCTATCGCTTTTCTAGTTCTCGGTGCGGCTATGATTATTTGGTCCGACGCGGTATCGGGATACATTGAGCACCAGCACACAAGGAGCCTGATAGACAAGGTTGTCCTTTGGCTTTGGGGTCGTCCCGTCGGCATTTTCCTGGTGATTCTCTGCCCGCTCAGCGTCTGGTATAAGTTCACGAAGTCAAAAACGAAGAAGACAGAATAGAGATGTCGGGTGCCACACATCATGGCCGCTGATGGCCGCTGTGTGAACGGACGCCGCTTGCGGTCGGCGGCTTTTGCCGGCGGGTTTTAGGCCCGAAGGGCCGTCACCTTTGGTAGCCGTGGCCGTGAGGCCACGGTGAGCAACGCAAAACGGATTGAGGCCCAAAGGGCCGACACTTTCTCTTGTGCCACACGTGATGTGTCAACACACGGAAAATGTGTCGGCCCTTCGGGCCTCAATGCGCAACGCGCATCTTTCCGGGGCCTCACGACCCCGGCTACCTAAAGTTGCGGCCCTTTGGGCCTATGAAAGGCGATGCAAAATGCACAGACGCATCAAAGCTGATTCAGCGGCGTGATCTTCGTCACATTCTTCGCGTCGAGCTTCAGGACTTTGTGATTCGGGAACACGCTGTGTGCCACCCGGTCGGAAGCCGGGGGGGGCCTTGCGGATTTCACCACGCGCTTCGCCTCGATATCATGTGGTAAGCATGATCCCCCTGCTCGAAGAAAAGCGTGACAGCATTGCCGACCTTTGTCGGCGGTATCACATTGCGCGGTTGGAGGTCTTCGGGTCCGCCGCGGACGAGGGGTTTGATCCCGCGCGCAGCGACATAGATCTTCTCGTCGAGTTTGCCCCGGGCCAGGACCTCGGGCCCTGGCTCTCGCTCTATTTCGAGTTCCGCGACGCCGCGTCGCAGCTGCTGGGCCGGCCCATCGATCTGGTGCTGGCCTCCGCGCCCCGCAATCCCTACTTCATCCGCGAAATGAACCGCACGCGGAGGCTGCTCTATGCAGCCTAAAAGTCCGAAGCTTTTGGCCGATGTGCGTGACGCGGCGGGCTACATCCTGCAAATCACACAGGGCAAGACCCTCGCGGATTACGAGACGGACCGCATGCTACGACAAACGGTGGAGCGGAATTTCGAGATCATCGGCGAAGCCCTGAACCGCCTGCGACGCGGCGACCAGCCCACTGCGGATCGCATCTCCGATGCACCGCACATCATCGCGTTCCGCAACCTTTTGATTCACGGCTACGACCTGCTCGACCACGCCAAGGTGTGGAATGTCGTCGCCAACGACGTGGCGAAATTGCTTGAGACCGTTGACAAGCTTTTGGCGGAGTGACGTCGTGAATCACATCAGAGCTGATTTAGCGGCGTGATCTTCGTCACATTCTTCGCGTCGAGCTTCAAAACCTTGTGATTCGGGAACACGCCCCATTTGACGGCGCGCTCGATCCACTGCGATCGCGTCACGGCGGGGTCGCCGTCTTCGTGCACCGCGGCGTCCATGAGGAGGACGTGCTCCTCGTTCGCCTCGTGGCAGCGGCCGACGACGGCCTGCTGCGCGGTGGTTTCCACCAGCACCGTGATGCCGTGCAGGGCGCCGAGATTGTCGTGGAAAGTGCCCATGGGAGAGAGGTCAGAGGTCAGAAGTCAGAGGTCAGTTAAGGCAGGGGGCAGCATTTCCTACTGACCTCTGACCTCTGACCTCTTTTTCTCACGCCACCTTATCAAACGCCGCGGTGAGATCCTTGGCGATCGACTGGGCGTCGCGGCTCTCGATGCGGTGGCGGGGGATGTAGTCGGCGAGCTGGCCTTCCTTGAGGACGATGAACGAGGGGCTCGAGGGCGGCAGCTCGGGGAAGTAGCTGCGGGCGCGCTGCGTGGCCTCGGTGTCCTGGCCGGCGAAGACGGTGACGACGCGGGTCGGCTTCTTGGCGTGCTGCAGGGCGATCTGCACGGCGGGGCGCGCGGCGCCGGCGGCGCAACCGCAGACGCTGTTGATCACCAGCAGGGCCGAGCCGGTCTTGTCGGCCATGAACGCATCGACGTCCGCGGCGGTCTTGAGTTCCGTGACGCCGAGGCGGACGAGGTCCTGCCGCATCGGGCTGATCATCAGTTCGGGATAGGGCATTTTCGAGCTCCTTCTAGAGGCTTGGGGGAGGGAGATCGTAGAGCAACCGATGGCGATAGTCCAACTTCCCGGCCGCGCGCACCGGGCGCGACCTCCGCCGGGGAACGCGAAAAAATTTCTCAATATTTTCGCGCCTTGCGGCGGCGGGGCTTGTGTCAATTCCCCGTCCGCATGCGTCACCGCCGTGCGCACGGGTGTGACGCCTCGTCCCTAGGTGTAGGACCAACGAGGGCAAGCCATGCACACCGATGCGATCAACACAGCCGACGAAACGACCATCAGCCCCGAGCTGCTCGCCACGCTGCTCGACGAGCAGCGAACCAGCGTCCGCCCGGCACTGCAGCGGCTCTGGGACTACTACAGGAACGAACTCGACTTTTCCGGGGGTGACGAGAATCGCCGGTGTGCTCTGGGTGTGGGAGCGGATGCTGAGTCGAAAGCGCGAGCGGCAGTTGTCGGAAGCGCACAATCGGCTGACCGAGCGGGGCGAGGAGCTGACCGTGCTGGTGGACCTGGTGCGTCAGAACACGCGCGCGATGGTGGAAGTCGAGCGCGTTCAACGGCGGATGTGCGAACTTTTGCAGGAGATCAGTCATGAGATACGGCGTGAGGATCGGGCGGCTTAACGGTTGGACAAGGGGATTGTGTTTGTCGGTCTCGGCATTGGCGATGAGCGGATGCGCATCGCCGCCGTCGGTGAACCTGCTGCTTCGCAGCGCGGAGACGGCGATTGCGCAAGAGCAGAAGCTGCTGGACGAGGATGCGCAGCGGCAGGTGGCGTGGGCCTCGCAGCGGCGTGCGGCGGTCGATGCGGGGTTTGAGTCGGATGTGCGAGGGCGGCCATCGCTCGATGTGCAGTGGATCCTGGAGGGCGTGTCGGCGTACACGGAAGTGCGCGAGCATCTGATGCGCAGCGAACTGCAGATGCAGGAGGCGATCGATCGGCGACGGGAAAACATGAAGCTCGCCGGCGAGGCGATCGAGCGCGGGGCGGTGCTGCTTGAGAGGCAGGATGAGTTGTTGGCCGGTGTGCCGGACCTGCGGCGGTGGGTGGTCAATCAATTGAAGGAGACGAAGCGATGAGCGACACGAACGCGACGAAGGTGACGGTGCTGCGGGATCTGCTGGCGGAGCGTTTGGGTCTGCAGTGGGATCAATTCTCACGCGAGCACCCGGCGCTGGCGGCGTCGATCGACCGGGTGCAACTCGTCGAGTCGGCGGTGGATCGGCTGAGCGATGACCCGCAGTACCGGCGTGCGATGGAACTGGCGGGCGTCGATGAGACGGAACTTGCGGCGGGCAGCGAGCTGCGGTCGATCGTGGATGTTTGGGTGCGGCGAATGCTGGGGATTTAACGGGAGAGATGCGATGAACAGTCGATGGACGAGCCGAAAATTTCTTGTGGCGCTGACGACGCAGGTGGCGGCGATCGCGGTACTGATCTGGCCATCGCGTGGGGATGCGATTGTCGCGGCGGGTCAGTCGGTGGCGGCTTTATTGGTGATTCTACTGAGCGGGACGAGCTATGTTTCGGCGGAGGCTTCGGTGGACCGTGCGGGGCGTCAGCGTGCCGCGGATGCGACGGATGGCGACCCGCACGCTTGAAGAGCGTGATGGGCGGTTCTATCTTGGAGTCATGCGATGTGGGCTTTACATACTGATGGCGGTCGCGGCGGCGTCGCTGGGCGGCTGCGACAGCGTGTTCAAGGGCGGACCGGCGACATCGGCGAGTGCGACGGAGTCATGGCCATTTGCTCCCGTCGCGATGCGGATTCATCCTTTTACCAGCGTCGTCAGCGATCCGCAGCACCGCACGATGGTGCTGGAGATCCACATGGAGATGCTCGACCCGCAGGGGGACGTAACGAAGGGCGTCGGCCATTTCCGGTTCGAGCTGTACGAGGCGAAGGAGAAGTCGGCCCGCACGGACGAGGATGTCAGGCTGTACATGTGGGACGCTCCGATGGAAACGCCGGAGCAGAATCAGCAGCATTACGACCCGAGCACACGGACATATGTCTTCAAGCTCAAGCTCGAGCAGCCGCCGACGGCGGGCCAAAAGTTCCGAATCGCCGCGCAGCTCACGGACCCGAGCGGCAAGCGGTTGATCGCATCGGCGCCGCTGAAGTATTCGGGTGTGAAGCCGGAGCCGGGGACGCAGCCCGACTCCCCATCAAAGTGAAGCGGATTTTCGCACGCGGTCGATCAGGCCCTGCGCCGTTTTGCGGTCCGCGGCCTCGGCGATGATGCGCATGATCGGTTCGGTGTTGGACGCACGGACGTGGACCCAGCCCTCGGGCATGTCGATGCGGATGCCGTCCTGCATGTCGATGCGCTGGCCGGTGAATGCTTTTTGCAGCGTGGCGATCGTGCGCTGGGCCATGCCTTCCTGGATGGGCAGTTTGTCCTTGACGATGGCGTAGGCGGGGATGGACGCGGCGAGCTGCGAGACGGTTTTGCCGCTGGTGGCCAACAGTTCGAGCATGAGCGCGATCCCGCCGAGGCTGTCGCGGACGTGGATGACCTTGGGCCAGATCACGCCGCCGTTGCCCTCGCCGCCGAACGCGGCTCCGCTGCGGCGCATGGCGGCGGCGACGTGTGCCTCGCCGACCGGTGTGCGGTGGACGGGCACTTTGAACTTCGCGGCGACGTCGTCGAGCATGCGGGAAGTCGAGAGGTTCGCGGCGACGGGGCCGGGCGTGCGGGCCAGGACGTGCAGGGCGCCGAGCGCGAGTGTGTATTCCTCGCCAATGTAGTTTCCCTTTTCATCCACAAGCGCGAGACGATCGGCATCAGGGTCCTGCGCGAAGCCGATGTCGGCGCCGTGCTGTTTCACCGCGGCGCTGAGGCCGACGAGATTCTCGGCTGTCGGCTCGGGTGTGTGGGGGAATTGGCCGGTCGGCTCGCCGTAGAGGTGGATGAGCTCGACGCCCAGTTGGTTGAGCAGCAGCGCGGTGGACGGTCCGCCGGCGCCGTGGACCGAATCGAGCACGACCTTCGGCTTCCGCTGACGGATCGCGCGGACGTCGATATGCCGCAGAATTCGATCGACGTGCACGGCTCCCGCGGTGTCGTCCTGCGCGAGCGTCTGATAGCCCTCGACGGGCACGTAGCTGACCTGGTCACGGTTGAAGCGGTCGATGATCTGCGCGGCCTGATCCGGCGGCGGGGCGAGGCCGTCGTGACGCAGCGCCTTGATGCCGTTCCAGATGATCGGGTTGTGGCTGGCGGTGATGACGAGCCCGCCGTCGGCTTGGAGATGCTCGACCATCACGGCGACGCCCGGCGTGGTGGCGATGCCGAGTGTCGTCACGCGGCAGCCCGTGGCGATGAGCCCCGATGCCACGGCGCTCTGCACCATCATGCCCGAGGGCCGGCTGTCGCGACCGATCACGGCATGCGGATGCGGCTTGCCGCTCGACTGCTTCAGCCATGAGCCGAGCGCCGCGCCGTATCGCGCCGCAACGATGGGTGTGAGCGACTGACCGATAACGCCGCGTAACCCGCTGATCGAAAGCATGAGTGCCGCTGTGCTCATGGGCTGTGTCCTGTGTGATTGTGCGTGAATGTGCAATGTAACGGCTTGCGGACTTCCGACAACCCCGGTGTGTAATCCCGTGGTCCCTCGAATTCATCGGCGAACGCAAGTATCGATTCGTGCTCAACCTTAAAGCTTTGAACGCCGATGCAAAGGGAGCCACGATCCCTCCCCGCGCCCACGATCCGGTGTTGCATGAAGCAGATCAATGTTTTCGGCATTCAAGAGGGCGCCCGCTTCGAGATGGCGCTCTTCCTGCCCTCCGGCCAGAAGCTGCTTAACGCTGGCGTCGTCATCAACGCGCGGCACCTCGGCGTCCTGCAGAATCTCTCCGACACCGAGCTCTACCTCGCCACCTCGGTCAACGAGCTGGTCGAGGCCGGCGTCGTCCGCGGAATCGACCGGCAGCAGCTCCGTGCCGGCCAGCGCGCCACGCAGGACGTGCTGGGCGCCGGCGGCCAGATCGTGCTCGAGCAGGGCCAGGAGATCGAAGCCCACCATATCGAAGCCATGGCCAACGGCGCCTTCGCCGGCGCGCCGCAGACCGAAGCGGACATCACCCGCCGTCGCCGCGACCGCATGATGCTCGCCGATGCGAGCGTCGAGCAGCTCGAGCGCGATGCGTCCACGCTGGTTCTCCGCGTCGTCCCCGCCTCGCAGACCATCTGGGCCAACCGTCCCGCCGCGCCCGCCGCTCCCTGGGAATCCATCGAGCCGCTGCTGCAGGACCGCGCCGCCTTCGTCGAGCAGGTCCGACAGTGGCTCAGCCGACTCGAAGCCGGCCTGCCCGTCACGCTCGAATCCGTCCAGCAGCTCGTCGGCTCCATGTACGACCTGCTCCTCAATCAGCCCCAGCGTTTCCCGCAGCTCGCGCTCCTCTGCCCCCACGCCACCAGCTATCTCGCCGACCATTCCTTCTGCGTCGCCGTCCTCGCCATGGCAACCGCCGCCCACATGAACTGGCCCGCCGCCGACGTCAAACGCATCGGCACCATCGCCCTCCTCTACGACATCGGCATGGTCCTCGTCCCCGACCGAATCCGCACCGGTGGCTGCTCGCTGACCGACATCGACCGCCAGCGCATCCAGCGACACCCCGCCTACAGCCTGACACTCATCGAACAGGTCACCGGCATCGATCCGATCCTCAAGCTCGCCGCGTATCAGCACCACGAACGGGAGACCGGCGTCGGTTACCCCGTCGGCGTCCGCGCCGATCGCATCTGCGATTACGCCAAGATCCTCGCCATCACCGATGTTTTCGCCGCCGCCACGGGCCCGCGCGCCTACCAGGCGACGAAGCTCCCCTACGTCGCCATGGAAGAGATCATCCGCAGTGCCGCCGCCGGGATCTTCGACAAGCTCGCCACGCGCGCCCTCGTCAAAGCCGCCGGCCTCTTTCCCATCGGCTCGTACGTCCTGCTCTCCACACGCCAGATCGCCCACGTCCTCGCCGCCAATCCCGCCAAGCTCGATCGTCCCCTCATCCGCCTCCACACCGAAGACGGCCAGCCCACCGAGCAGTGCATCGACCTCGCCATTATCCCCGCCGACAAAATCAGCATCGTCCGCCCCGCCCCGGCGCCCAAGCTCATCGCCGCGTGATGCACCGCGTTGGGTGCCACGGCCAGCGCAGTCCTCGGAGTCGGCCGTGTGCCTTTTGCCTTAGCGCTCCGTTCCTACGTCGTCGCACAAACGTCATACATCTCCCGCAACGCCTCGCGCAGATTCCCGCTGTGCCGTTTGAAAAGCCGTTCCGCCGCGGCGCTCAATTCCGTTTCCGACGCGCGATCCCCCGCCAGTTCCTCCATCAACTCCCGCAGCAGCCCCGGCGTCGTCCGCGTCCGCACCAGCGTCGGCAGCGCACACCGCCGATGCGTCGCGACGATCAATCCCCCAGCCCGCTTCGTCATGCGCCGAAATCTCCACCAACGCCACATCGCCAGATGATCCGCCCCGTCGAGCAGAATCACGTCACGCGCCCCAGCCCGCGCCGCCGTGTCGCGCAGCACCTCCGTGGGAATCGGCGCCGAATCCGCCGTCTGCACCAGCCGGTGAATCGCAAATCCGCGCTCGTTCAATCGCCGCGACAAATCATCCAGCAGCGTTGTCTTCCCCGACCCATGCGGCCCGACCACCGCCCCGCGCCAATTCAACCGCTCCAAACGCACCATCAAATCCTCCCACGACAAATCCAGCGGCCGATACGCCAACGCATCCATCCGCGCCGAACGAAATGGATTGTCGTGTGCGTTCACTGTGTCTTTTCCTGTCCCCTCTCCCCTTGGGAGAGGGCTAGGGTGAGGGCTGCCTTGTTCCGGGTGCCACTGGTCGGCGGTTCCTCCGCAGACCAGTGCTCTTCAACGCCCGAGCAGCCAAGGCACACTGGTCTGCGGAAGAACCGCCGACCAGTGGCACCCAATCAAGGCATCGCCGCATCCAGCGAGACGGCCTTTTTCATCGGTCCCACCTCAATCTGGATCCGCGACATCTCCTTGCCCGGCGTCGCGACGACCTCCAGCGCCCACAAAATCGAGATCAACCGCCCGCTGTAACTGTACGGCCCGCCGGGCAGCGTGAACTCGAACGGCGAGCGCCCGCTCGCCCCGGCCGTCTCGATCGTCCGGCTCGCCACCACCTGACCGTCCCGCGTCCCCTTGCCCTCCGTGTACCACAGCAGCTGCAATTCCAATTTCCCCGGCGCGCTCACCCCCGCCCACGTCACCTCGCCGCGCAGCGTCTCGCCGGGCACGAAGCCCGTCACGCCGCCCTCCGTGATGATCTCCAGTTCGCTCATCGCGCCGCTCCTCCCGCCATCTCGATCGGCAGCACGACGATTTTGTACTGCTCCCTCACATCCGGCCACCACGGAATCTCGCCATGCACCCGCACCGTCCACACGATCTTGTTGCGCGGCGCCTCGAACGAGTGCATCGTCTCCGCCGGGATCTCCGCCGACCCCGCGCCGCCGATCATGTCGAGTGTCTGCGTCGTGTCGGCGATCGGCAGCGTGATGAAATCCTTCTTGTCCGTCGTCGTGTCCGTGCCGCGCGTGTACGTCGCCTCCTCCGCGCCGACGAGTGCGACGGTCAGCCTGCGGATCACGCCCACGCGACCCGTCATCTCCCAAGCCACATCCAGCGGCCCGCCCAGCGCGACCGCATCGCTGCTCACCGTGATCGTCACGCGCGGATTGAACAGCGCCAGCAGGTAATAAAAAATCCCGAAGATGAATCCCGCGCCGATCAGCACGAACGGGATGAGAAACACCATCAGGAACCACTCCGGGCTCCCGCTTCGCCAGTCACCGACCGCGTGAATGACGAACACGCTGACGATCCCGTTCCAGAACGCCGCGAAGAACGTCACGCCCAGCAGCGTCGTGAGGCGCCCGCTCTGCGGCTTGAGGACGACCGGCTCCCCGCCCCCGCGGAAGTCCGGCAAAAAGCCCGCCCCCCTGGTTTTGGGCAGCATCGTCGCAATGGGCTTGTCCACGGTGGGCATCGTGCCGTTGGTATATACTTCGGCGGTGCATCCGACAACCGCTCCGACTCCCTCTCCCTCCCAGGGAGAGGGCTGGGGTGAGGGTGGAATCACCGGGATGACCTGTGCGCTTCGCACGCAACGCACATTGAACCCCCGACGTCTCACCCTCACCCGGCGGCGGACCGCCGACCTCTCCCTTGAAGGGAGAGGTGGTGAAGAAACCATCATGTACGAACTCCGCATCGAACGCATCTTCCACGCCGCCCACGCACTCCGTCTCTACGACGGCATGATGGAGCAGCCGCACGCCCACGACTGGCGGGTCTACGTCCACGTCGTGTCTGGCCACCTCGACTCGATCGAGGTCGTGATGGACTTCCACGCCTTGGAGCGCATCGTCGACAGCGTCCTCGCACCGTTGCACAAAACCTCGCTCAACGAGCACCCCGCCTTCAAGAACCTCAACCCCTCCGCCGAACGCGTCGCCGAGGTCATCTTCAAACAGATCGCCCCGCAGCTCCCGGCGGGCGTGCTACTCTCCCGCCTCACCGTCACCGAAGCCCCGGGATGTCAGGCGTCGTATCTGTCGTCGTGATCCTGATCACCGCATCTTCCGCGTGCCATGCTCTCGGCTCGGCGTGAGCATGTTCGTCGCTTCGGGGACATGCCGACGCGGAGCCGACGGCATGGCACGCGGAGAAAGCGATGCCGCCCGCCGATTTATCCGCTGGCGAAGCTGTGCCAGTCGGTGATGAAGTGCAGGGCGATGGCGGGCCAGAGGTTTTGGGTGGTGAGGAGGGGGATTGTGAAGAGGATTCCCCATGCGAAGGCGTAGAGAAGGATTGTGGGGCCGCCGCTCCAGTGGATGGTGGCGAAGAGGGTGCTGGACAGGAGGATGAAGGCGGCGGTGCGCAGGGGGCCGGCGCCCAGGGCGTGTCGGAGGAGCCCGCGGAAGAAAATTTCTTCGCAGAGCGCGGCGGAGGCGGCGAGGTAGAAGACGGCGAGCAAACGTAGAAACCCGGTGGTCGGACCGGGCGGCGGGAGCATCTGGGTGTAGCGGAATGTGGTGGGATGATCGGGCTGCGGGATGAGCGTGTTGGCGAGGTTCCAGAGCCGGGTGTCGATCGGCACGGCGATGAGTACGGCGAGAATGATGAGGGCGAGGAGGATGAGCGGGGCGTGGCGGCTGCGGATTTTTGTGCTGAGGCCGATGTCGCTGAGCGTGAACAAATGGAAGTGAAAGCCGATGGCGACAAGGAGCGAGGGGAGAAGGAGGGAGCTGGCGGCGTCGCAGATCCAGAAGAGCGCGGGATGGGGCGCGAGGAGGGGATTGTAGATGTCGTTGGCGCAGAACGGGATGAGGATGACGGCGAAAAGAGCGAAAGTGGCGGCTCGGTGCGGGACGGATTGACGAACTTGCGCGGCGTTCAACGGCATGGGTGGGTGGATTTTACCGCGGCTTCGTTTGCGGTGTTTGCGGTAGGGGAAGTTGACCGGGACGGCGTAGCCGTCCGGCTATTGCGTTTTGAGACGGAGTTTCAGTTGGGTGCGCACAGATGTGGTCATGAAACCGGACGTCCGGGGGGTTTCCCGGAGTTGCAAGCAGCGTGTGTGGGATTCGCAGCCTTAACGTGTGGAATCGGCGGCGGGTTAAGACGGGAGGTTCGTTGAAGCGGGCGTGAAAAAAGCGCGCGGGGGGAGGGGGTGAATGTGTCCGGTCGACGGGTTTGTGCGCACGGGGGGTGACCTGCGGGAGAGCCGCCGGGCAGCGGAGGAATCGCAGCACGGGGCATTAAAGAGGAGGGGTAAAAGGCAGCCCTCACCCCGGCCCTCTTCCGGGGGAGAGGGAGTGAATATCAGATGCCGGTGGTGGGGATGTTGGCGTTGCGGAGGGTGGCGGCGAGGTCGGCGATGTGTTGGCGGTCGCGGGTTTCGGCGATGCAGAGGACGTTGACGGCGTAGACATCGGAGCCGCAAAAGGCGCGGTCGTGGATGACCTCTTTGATGCTGGCTCCGGTGGAGGCGACGAGGCTGGTGAATCGGGCGAGACCGCCGGGGCGGTCGCTGATGGTGGCGGTGAAGTGGCAGATGCGGCCGTCGGCGACGAGGCCTCGCTCGATGACCTTGGAGAGGACGCTCGGATCGATGTTGCCGCCGGCGAGAACGAGGACGACGCGCTTGCCGGCGAGTTCGGGGAGCTTGCCGGCGAGCAGTGCGGCGAGCGGTGCGGCGCCGGCGCCCTCGACAACGCCCTTCTCCATCTCCAGCAGGCGGAGGATGGCGAGGGCCAGCGCGTCCTCGTTGACCAGCACGTTGCGGTCGACGTGTTTGCGGGCGATGGCGAAGGCGAGATCGCCGGCGCGGTTGACGGCCAGGCCATCGGCGAGCGTGGGCTTGGTGGCGAAGGTGACGGGTTTGCCGGCCTCGAGTGCGGCGGCGAAGCATGCGGCGTTCTCGGCTTCGACGCCGATGACCTGCACGCGGGGATTGACGGACTTGATGGCGAGCGCGACGCCGGCGATGAGTCCCGCGCCGCCGACGGGGACAATCACCGCGTCCACGTTGGGGACCTGGTTGAGGATCTCCAGGCCGAGCGTGCCTTGGCCGGCGATGATGGCGGGGGCATCGTAGCCATGGATGTAGGTGAGGTGCTGACGAGCGGCGATGTCGCGTGCGGCGGCGAGGGCTTCGTCGAAGCTGTTGCCCTGGAGGATGACATTGGCGCGGAGGTGGCGGCAGGTGGAGAGCTTGACGAGCGGGGCGTAGGTGGGCATGACGACGGTGACGGGGATGCCGAGGAGCATGCCGTGGTAGGCGAGTGCGAGTGCGTGGTTGCCGGCGGAGGCGGCGATGACGCCGCGGGTGCGCTGGTCTGCGGGAAGGAGTTCGAGGGCGTTGCGTGCACCGCGTTCCTTGAATGAGCCGGTGCGCTGGAGGTAATCGAGCTTGCAGTAGACGCGGCAGCCGGTGATCTCGGAGAGCGGGACGGATTCGGGGCAGGGGGTGACGGCGACGCCGGGCGCGATGCGCTGTGCGGCGGCGCGGATGTCGGCGAGGGTGAGGGTGGGTGTGGGCATGGTGCGTGGCCTGCGGCGGTGTTGGGCAATCGTATCGTGAAACTCAGGCGCGGTTGCGGGCATCGAGGACCTTGAGCTGCTCGTAGAGCGCGGCGATGGCGGGGAGATCGGTGCCCGCGGCGCGGGATGCGCGGAGCGGATTGCCGTAGATCGCTTCGACCTCGATCGCGCGGCGGCTGTCGTAATCGAGCTTCATGCTGGGCTTGTAGGGCACCATCTTGCGTGTGTGGTCGAGCATCTGCTGGACGAAGGATTCGTCGATGTGGCGACCGCACGCGGCGGCGCCGGCGAGGACCTCGCGCATGAGCGCTTCGCAAAGATCGCGCGTGGACGGGTTGGCCATGAGCTGATCGGTCGTGGCGTCGAGCACGACTGTCAGGCCGTTGTAAGGCACGTTCCACACCAGCTTCTTCCACCGCGCGGCGAGCAGATCGGCTTCGAGCTCGACGGCGACGGCGGACTCGCGGAAGTCGGCGGCGATGGATTGGAGGCGGGGCGTGATGCCGCGCGGGTTGCCGTCGGCGGAGTATTCGCCGAGGCGGACTTGGCCGTAGTCGAGGTGTGCGATGTGGCCGGGACCGAGCTTGTTGGAGCAGAGAAACGCGAGCCCGCCGACGACGCGGTCCGGGCCGACGACCGCCGCGGCCTGCTCATCGATGCCCAGGCCGTTCTGCATCACGAGCACGGCGCCGGCGTCGGCGACGAGATGCGGGAGGATTGCGGGGAACAGGTCGTTGGCGGTGCTCTTGAGTGCGACGAGCACGACATCGCAGCGCGGCATGTCCTGCGGACGGCTGTAAATGTTGGGTTGCGCGATGCTCAGGTCGCCGTGCAACTTGGAGTCAACGCGGAGGCCGGCGCGGCGGACGTGATCGAAGTCACTGTGGAGAAGGAAATGGACGGCCCGGCCGGCGCGGTGGAGCATCGCCCCGTAAAACCCGCCCAGTGCCCCGGCGCCGACGATCGCGTAGGTGTTTGCCCTCATGCGTTCCCCAGATTAACAGCGCGCCGGCCCGCTGTGCAGAGATCAAACCAATCATTGACGCGGCGAAGTTGTGAACTTATATTTAGTTTAGGTCACGGGAGCCGCTCTCTCCTTGGCCGGGGTCGGCCGATCTCTCCGGGTCGGCCAATAAGCCGCGTGAACCAGCCGTTGGGGCGCGGCGAATCCTCTGAGCACGGTATCCCTCCATGCGTTCCACCCGCCTCACGCCGGTTCCGACCGAACAGACCTTCATCAACGACCTGCCCGTCTCAACGCGCGCCCGTCGCTGGCTCCTTGCCGGCGGCGTCCATACCGTCGGCCATCTCCTCAGCCGCACCGAGCAGGACCTGCTCACGCTCGACAACTTCTCGCACACCTCGCTGGCCAACGTCAAACGCTTCCTGGCCAAACACAACCTCCAGCTCCAGCCACCGCGCAGCCACGATTGCACCGGCTCCATGATCCGCCAAGCGCTGGCCGACCGATCCTTCCGCAGTCTGTCGCCGCGCGAGCGCAAGGTCCTCAAGCTCCGCCACGGCGTCCCGGACAATCAGCCGCGCACGCTCGCCGAAGTCGGCCGCAGGCTCAAGCTCACCCGTGAGCGCGTCCGCCAGATCCAGAAGCTCGCCGAGGAAAAAGTCATCGCGCATCACGTCCACGTGCTCAGCGGCGACGCGACGAAGCCCAGCGACGAAGCCTGATCGTCGCTCCGCATCACACGATTGCCGTCGTCACTGCTTCGCCACGCCGATTACCGCCGTCATCGTGTGCGACCCGCCGGGCGGAAGCGTCAGCGAGCCCTCTCCCGCATTGGCCGTCTCGACACAAATCATCCCCGGCCACTCCTCATCGCCGAAGTCCGCCATCTTCTTCGCCTTCTCGATCCACGGATTCCAGACCACCGTCGTCTTGGATCCCGACTTCTCAATCGTGATCCGCCGGCCCATCACGGGGTCGCGCACCGCCGTCGCCGATTCCGTCGCCAGGTAGACGCGGTCCGTTTCGCCGCTGATCGTGATGGGCTCGGCGCTCTGCGTCTTGCGGGCCATCGCATCGACCTTGTCGATGTACGTCACGCCGCCCAAGCCCGTCACGCTGGCCTTCCGCACATCGCCGACCGTGAAGTACGTGTGCAGCGCTTCCTCGAAGGGCATCGGCGATTGGCCGTGGTTCACGACGTGCAGCGACATCGTGAGCTGTCGGCCGACGGTGACCGTGTGCGAGATCTCGAACGCGCCGGGCCACATCTCCTTGGTCCGCGGCGACCAGTCGAGCGCGAGCACGAGTTCCACCTCGCCGCCCGGAAGCGCACGCAAGGAACGCACCTTCCAGTCACGCAGCCGCACGAATCCGTGCGCCGGCGACGCCGCGTCACCCGCACGCCCGCCGAACCATGGGAAACAGATCGGCACACCGCCACGGATCGGCTTGCCATCCTCAAACGCGCTCGACCCGCTCACCCAAAGCACCGGCTTCTCGCCACGCGGCTGAAAATGCGTCACGTGCGCGCCGTGCAGATAAATGTGCGCCTCCGCCAGCGGCGTCGCGATCGCGACACGCGTCAGCCCGCCCTGGCCCGCCTCGAACTTCGCCAGACCGGCGATGCCAAACGCCCCGTTGAGTTTCTCGATGACCGATATGGGATGAATAGTCATGTCCGCATCCTAACCCGCGCCCCGTTTAGCCGCGACCCGAGTCGGCGAGGGGAGTGCTGCGCGGTGTTTTGGTCATCAACGACACGACGATCAGCGCCGCGAAACCCAGCGGGATCGTCACGATGCCCGGCTGATCAAACGGCACCAGCGGCGGATTGGCGATCAGATCCTTTACGCCGTACAGCGCGACATAGGCTTCCTTGCTCAGCAGGATCCACGTCAGCGAGGAGCACATCCCCACCACGATTGCCGCGGAGATGCCCTTGGCCGTCGTGCGCTTCCAGAACAGCAGCATGACCAGCGACGGCAGGTTCGCCGACGCCGCGATACTGAACGCCCAGCCGACGAGGAAGCTCACGTTCATCTTCTGGAACAGGATTCCCAGCACGATCGCGATGAGCCCGACGACGACCGCCGCGGTCTTGCCGGCTTTGACCTTCGCGTGATCGTCCCATTTGCGCTTGAGGAAGTTCTCCATGATGTCGTGTGCCACCGCGCCGCTGGCGGCTAGGATCAGCCCGCTGACGGTGCCGAGCACAGTCGTGAACGCGATCGCGCTGATCACCGCGAAGGGCAGCTCGCCGAAGCTGCGCGCCAGCAGCGGCGCCGCCATGTTGCCCGAGGCGTCCGCCGGATCGAGGACTCCGCCGGTCATTGCGCCGAGGCCGAGGTAGAGAGTCAGCACGTAGAAAAACCCGATGCTCGCGATGCCGACGACCGTGCTCTTGCGGGCCGACGCCTGATCCTTCACCGTGTAATAGCGGATGAGAATATGCGGCAGCGAAGCGGTGCCGCAGAAGAGCGCGAGCATCAGCGAGATGAAATTGATCTGCGTGTAAGCGTTCTTGTCGATCCCCGCAAACTTCCCGCCGCCGGGCACGAGGATCTTTTCACCGCTTGTGGGCACGGGGAAATAGACCGTCGTCGTCACCGTCGGCCCCTCGACGATCGTCTCGCTCTTCCACACATCCACCGTGCTGTTTTGCAGCACGCGAAAAAATTCCACTGGTCCGAGCGGCCCCGTTTCCGTCACACCACCGGGAAGAGTACGCACGCCGCCGACGGGCCGAAAATCCCCTTGATCCGCGCCGCGGCCCTGACGCTTGCCGTTGATCCACGTCACCTTCGACCCGTCCACCTTGTCGGTTGTGATGCGCATCACCTGCGTCTGCGCGAGGATCGTTCCCTTCGCGTCGACATGGCGGAATATCAGCGGGTGAAATTGATCTTGCGGATTCTCCACGCGGACGAAGGCCTTGCCCGCCCACGGTGTACTTTCGGCGACCATAATCTTCGCCCCGGCAGGAATCAGTTCGCTGGCCGGGCCGACACGGATCGCGCCGGGCGCGTCTGCTGGTGTCGGATGAAACCCGCGCATCAGGATCATCACCGTCAGGATCGCGCAGAAGAAGACGAGCATCGCGCCCTTGATGAACTGGACCCACGTCGTCGAGACCATGCCCGCCGTCGTGACGATCACGATGACGATTGCGCCGACGATGACGACGCCGTAGACGTGGTCGAGGCCCAGCAGCGGCTTAACCAGCGCGCCGGCGCCGACCATCTGCGGGATGAGATAGAAAATGCTGACGACCAGTGTGCTGATCGCTGCGGTGAGCTTGATGCTGCGGCTGTTGAACTTCGAGTCCAGCGCATCGGCGAACGTGAACTTGCCGAGCCGCTTGATCGGTTCGGCGTTGACGAGCAGCGCGACGATCCAGCCGGCGAGGTAGCCGATCGAGTAGAGGAAGCCGTCGTACCCGCTGGTGGCGATCATGCCGCAGATGCCGAGGAATGATGCAGCGGAGAGGTAATCCCCGGCGAAGGCGACACCGTTGATGAACCAGGGGATCTGGCCGTGCGCAGCATAATAGCCCTTGGCGGATTTCGCCTTGGCGCCGAGCCAGAAGCTCAGGCCAAGCACGACGGCGACGAAGAAGCCGAACACGGCGATGGCCATGGGAGAAGTTGCGTAGATCAACGCTGATCCTCCGGTGACTGGGCGTGCTTCGCGGCGTGGGCATCGGCCGCTTTGCTGCAGAGGATCATGTAGATGAGTGCGACGACGATCGCGCCGAGGATCAGGCCCAGGCCGTAGCCGACGGCGAGGTTGACGCCTCCGAGCCAGGGGGCGGCCATGAGCGCGGGCTTGAAGGCGTTGAGCGCGACGAACCCGCCGTAGAGCAGCACGTAGACGGCGAAGAGCCAGAGCCCGGTCCGCGCGTGGCGGCCTGTGAGCTCGGGATGATCCTCGCCCGAGGGATTGGGATGCATGATGTGGCCTCCGCAAGACGTGTTGCGGCGAGCGTAGCGGCAATGGGGGAAATGCTCAATGGCAGGGGCGGAATGGCAAATGACGAAATTCGAAATTCGAATGACGAATCAAATTCCAATGATCAAATTCCAACGAGAATAGGCGATCGGCTCCGCTGTTTCGTCATTGGAATTTGATCATTGATTCGTCATTCGAATTTCGTCATTCGTCATTTCGCCTTCGATCACACCGCCAGGTTGTAAAACTTCTTCGCGGTGTCGCCGAAGATCTTGCGGTGTTCGGTCTCGCTGATCGGACCCAGGGCGTCGATCAGGGCGTGGAAGACCTGCTCGTACGTGCCGGCGACTTCGCAGACGGGCCAGTCGCTGCCGAACATCAGGCGGTCCGGGCCGAAGCTCTCGAGGGCCTCCTGCACATAGGGCTTGAAGCTCGTCGCGGTCCAGCGGGTCCAGTCGGCCTCGGTGACCATGCCCGAGAGCTTGCAGTAGATATTCGGACATGCGGCGGCGGCGCGGAAATTGTCCACCCAGTCGTCGAGCCGATACGCCTTGATGCTCGGCTTGCCGAGGTGATCGATGACCATCGGCAGGTTGGGAAACTTCTTGCCCAGGGCCGCGGCGTGCTGCAGATGCTTCGTGTGGAACAGCAGGTCGAAAGGAACCTTGTGCTTCTCGAGCACCTTGAGGCCCGCGAGATTCTCGGGACGGATGATGAAGTCGGCGTCGGGCTCGTCCTGCACGACGTGGCGGATGCCCACGGCTTTGCGGTGCTTGCGGAAGTTGAGCAACTGCTCTTCGCAGCGGTGCGAGCCGAGGTCCACCCAGCCGACGACGCCGGCGATGAACGGATGAAGATCCGCCAGTCCCAGCGCCCAGTCGTTCTCGCCGAGCTTGTGCTGCGTCTGCACGCAGACGGTGTGGCTGACGCCGACGGAGCGGATGATCGGCTCGAGCATCTCGGGCGTGCGGTCGCCTGAAATAGGCTTGTTTTGTGGCGCATCGAGCCAGCGGTAATCAAATTCGGTTCGGCTGCGACGCCAGAAGTGCTGATGCGAATCGACCACTGAGGACATGCGCGCCTCCAAAAGTTTACGTGGGACAGATTACCGCGGCGAGGCGCCCTGTGCGACCGGAATCGCGTCGATAACTGAAAAAATCCTTGACATCACGGTAGGTGCACCGATCGGTGATGTCGACACGATTTTCATGGACACCGTGACGCAGCAGCGCGGCCCGGCACGCCGCGGGAAGATCGATGTGCGCTTTTTCGCTACGCGCCCGATCGATCGCCGCACCGAGCCCGACGCTCTCGAAAGCCTCGGCGACCTCCGGGCCGACCTCGAAGTGCGCGACGCTGATGCAGGGTCCGATCGCCGCGGTGATCTCGCCCGGCGAGGCGCCGAACCGGTCACGCATCACATCGACGGCGCGCTCCACGACGCCGCCGACGATGCCGCGCCACCCCGCGTGCACCGCGCCGACGATCCGCCCGCCCGGACCGCTGAGCAGCACCGGCACGCAGTCGGCGACACGGATGACCAGCATCGCGCCGCGGTCACCGCTGACAATCGCGTCGGCTTCGCACCGGTCGGCGGGGTCGGCGGTGTCCGGGGGGACGTGAACCGTCGAGCCGTGAACCTGGCTCACGAGGACGGCGGCGCGGTCGCTGACGCCGATCGCGGTGCGCAGCCGGCTCAGGTTCTCGGCGAGGTGCGCCGGATCGCCGCCGGGGTTGAGGTCCATCACATCGCCGCCGTCACCGCTGACACCGCCGAGTCGCGTGGTGAAAGCGTGCGCCACGCCCATAGCACCGAGCAGCGGCGAGCGGTATGTCACTGGGCCTGCGGGATGATGATCACGGATCAGCGTGGGCATGGGATCAATTTTAAGGGATCACGCGGAGCAGTTTTCTGACGACCGCGGCGGGCTTCTGCGCGCCGCAGACGATCGATGAGACCGCGACGCCGCGTCCGCCGGCGCAGACGACCTGATCGACGTTCAGCGGCGTGATCCCGCCGATCGCCAGATGTTTCATCATCGGATATCGAACGACAAATTCTCTTAAGTATTCCAATCCAGAGTGCTTTATATTTTTCGTTGTGGTCTGGAAAATCGCCCCGACGCCGCAGTAATCCGCCCCCGCAGTGTCGGCCCGGCGGGCCTCGGCGAGGTTGTGCGTGCTCGATCCGATGAGCAGTTGCCGTCCCGCGATCCGGCGCACCCCCGCGATCGGCAGGTCCGTCTGACCCAGGTGGACGCCCGCCGCCCCGGCGAGCAGCGCGACGTCCGGCCGATCGTTGATGATCACCGCCGCACGCTTCCCGGCCAGCGCGACGAGCTTCGCGGCGCGCTCCAGCAGTTCATCGCTCTCCAGCGACTTTTCGCGCAACTGGATGCAATCCGCGCCGCCGTCGAGCGAAGCGCGGGCGACATCGAGCCAGCCGTGATGCGTGCAAAGATGCTCGCTGAGGATCACGCACACCCGCCACCCGGCGAACACCGGCAGCCGGAGCAACAGGCGCTTCTCAAGTTCGTAGGCGCGATACCGCAGCTGCTTGACCGCCGCCGCCATCTCCGGCGACAGCAGCTTGCCGAACTCCTCGAGACACCGCAGCGCCTCGCTCAATCTCTTGCCTGCGGCGACGGCGACATCGCGCACCGAATCGCGCCGCCACTCCGTCTTCGTCGTGATCGCCGTCCCCACATCGCCGGGCGTATCCCGGCTGAATTCAATCCCCGGAACTTTCCGCATCGCCGCCGCAAAATCGTGACGCAGCTTCTTGAGCTCGCGCGAAAGCCCGGTGTCGTCCAGCAGGAAACGCGCCGCATCCTCCATCACCCGCATCGCCTCGCGGGCGCGGTTGGCATTCGCATCAAGTAATCGTTTCACATCGGCCATGAGTGAATGTTAATCCATCAATCCGGCGACGTTCACCGCAGCTCCGGCTCCGGCCCGGGGTCCGCGGCGGCGCTGGGCATCGGCTCGGCCTTCGCGTGCGGCCTGTAGATCATCACCAGATTCCGCACATAGATCACCCAGCCCGTCGCCTGGCCCAGAACGCCGACCGCGTCCTGACGCCAGATGAAGTAGATCAGCAGCATCGAAGCCCCGGTCACGCTCATCCACCAGAACGCCGTGGGCACGACCGACTTCTTCGACTTTTCACTCGCCAGCCACTGCACGACCATGCGGCCGGTGAAGAGGAGCTGGCCAATGAAACCGATCGTGACCCAGAGGAAGCCCAGCGGGCTGGAGATGTTGAAGAGCGTCTGCATCCACGTGCGCGACTTCTGCTCGTTGTAGACGCGGTCGGCGAACTCCTGCGGCGTGAGCTTCTGTGCAACGCCCGCATCGCTCTTGATGCGGTAGCTGTAGCTGCCGTCGTCGTTGCGGATGAGCGTCGCGCTGTCGCGGGCGCCGTCGAGCTGCACCTTGATCGTGACGCCGCGCGGATCGCTGCTGGGCTTGCTGCTCTTGTTGATCGCCACGCCGACAGCCACCAGCGCCGCAACGAGAATCGCAACCTCCAGCGCTAGTAAAAGCCTGCGGTTCATGGCTTGTCACCCGTGCGCGGCACCGGCCGGCAATTCACGGGCCGGAGTCGCGTCCGCATCCAGCGCACCGCAAACAGATCGCGCAGCCCGGGCAGCGCCCGGTTCCAGACGCCGTATTTCGCCTCGCCCGCCGTGCGCGCCCGGTGATTGACGGGCATCTCGACAACCTTGAAACCCAGCATCCGCGCGTAGACCGGGATGAAGCGGTGCATCCCCTTGTACTGCAGCGGCAGCATCAGGCCGAGCTCGCGCTTGAAGACGCGCTGCGAGCAGCCGGTGTCGCGGATCGTGTCGCCGAGGAGCGTCGCGCGGAACGTGCGGCCGACCCACGTGCTGAACCGCCGCACGATCGTGTCGCGACGGTTGGCCGAGCGGTCGCCCTGCACCATGTCCGCCGCCTCGCGCTTGAGCAGCGCCACCATCGTCGGCAGGCTCGTCGGATCATTCTGCCGATCCGCATCCATCAGCGCGATCAGCGGCCCGCGGGCCTTGCGGATCCCCGCGTGGAAAGCCGCCGACTGCCCGTTGCCCTTGCCGGGCGGTGTGTTTGTCATTGCAAATGAGACGAGCCAGTCGTGGTTCGCCATCTCCGCACGGATGCGGTCGGCCGTCGCGTCCGTCGAGCCGTCGTCGATGAGGATCATCTCGAAGCGCAGGCCTGAACCGGCCATCGCCTCGCGCACATCGCCGACGAGACCGGCGATGTTGTCCTGCTCGTTGTGAGCCGGCGCGATGATCGAAAGATCGATCGCCGCGGGGTCTGGATTTGCTGAATTCTGGCCCATGCGAAGCCCGCGATTATAGCGGAAATCACGGGCGGAACCCGAGTGCCGAGATTCAACAAGAGGGGGAATATCACGAAGGCGCAAAGATCGCTAAGTCGCGAAGGAAGACAAAAGCAAATGGCTTTGATAGGCAATCCTCTTATTCCTGCCTTTCTTCGCGCCTTCGCGCTCTTTGCGTCTTCGTGATATTTCCCCGATGCCTTTCAGTTGACCGCTGCGCACCTCATCTCTAACCTCAAACGCATGTCCACAATTCTTCTTACCGGCGCCGCGGGGTTCATCGGGTCGCATCTCAGCGAGAAGCTGGTGGCCGCCGGTTACCGCGTTGTCGGGCTCGACTGTTTCTTTGACAACTACGATCCCGCTGTGAAGCGGAGCAACATCGCCACGGCGATGAAGCACAAGAGCTTCACACTGCTCGAAGCCGACATCCGCGACGCCGCGGCGCTCGAGGCCGCGTTTGCCGCGCATCACCCCGAGATCGTGATCCACCTCGCTGCGCTCGCCGGTGTGCGCCCCAGCGTCGAGAATCCGCCGCTCTACATGGATGTGAACCTCACCGGCACCGCGCGGCTCCTCGACGCTGCGGTGAAGCACAAGGTGCAGCGCTTCGTCTTCGGCTCCTCCTCGAGCGTCTACGGCAACAATTCCAAGGTCCCCTTCAGCGAATCCGATCGCGTCGATGGCCCGGTCAGCCCGTATGCCATGACCAAGCGCTCCGGCGAGCTGCTCTGTCACGCCTACCACCACATCTACAAGCTGCCCATCACCTGCCTCCGCTTCTTCACCGTCTACGGCCCGCGTCAGCGTCCCGACCTGGCGATCCACAAGTTCATGAAACTCATCGCCGCCGGCAAGCCCATCACGATGTTCGGCGACGGCTCGACGAGCCGCGATTACACCTACATCGACGACATCACCGCGGGCATCACCGCCGCGATGGAGCGCTGCACCGCGTACCACATCTACAACCTCGGCTCGAAGCGTCCGATCGGCCTGCTGGAGCTGATCCACGCCATCGAGAAGGCTGTTGGCAAGCCCGCGAAAATCATCCACGAACCGATGCAGCCCGGCGACGTAGAAAAAACCTTCGCGGACGTGACGCTCAGCGGAGCCGAACTCGGCTACGCACCGAGCGTCACGCTGGAAGAGGGCCTGGCGCGGCAGTGGGCGTGGGTTAAGCAGCAATGACGAATGGCATCATTCGTGAGACATCGGCATGCGTTCGCAGCAAAAAATATACGGCGGGGCGGCGCTGATCGGGCTGATCATTGCGGTGCTGGCGGCGGTGCGCGGCCGGGGGTCGTTTGATCATTGCATCACGCTGGTGATCGTCGTCGGGTTGATCGGCCTGCCGGCGGCGGGCGTGGCGGTGATCGCGTGGGTCTGCGGCATGAAGTGGAAGGCGGCGTGGATCGGCTACATCCGCGCGGCGGCGATCGCGGTGGTCATCGTGACGGTGATCCCGCTCGGCTCGATCCCGGTGGGAATCTGGCTGGCGGTCCACGATGTGCGCGATGCCCGGCTGTACTGCGACCGGCTCATCCCGCTCATCGAGCAGGCGAAGAGTGCCAACGGGAAATATCCCGAGTCCGTCGAGGCCCTGACGGCCCAGGTCGGCGAGGTGCCCGTGAGGCTCCGTGAGCGGCCGTTCTACGAGCAGCAGAGCGATGGAGAGGCGTTTACGCTGTACTTCGTCGATGACCCCGGGCACATGTTCGGCCGGATCGCGGTGTATCACAGCACGACGAAGGCTTGGGTCCACGATTGAAAAGAACGACCGGTGGAAGTTCCGGCGGCAAAAAATTCGCAAAGCGATGGAGCATTTTCAAGACCCGATGGACATTTCGGGCGTAGTAGGGGGATGGAGGCGAGCGCATCGGGCGAACCGATCCAGCCAGAACGAGAAACCGAACCGACCCAGCCCGTTGCGGCGGGTCCGGCGGTTCATGCGATTCGGTCGAGCGCGCCGGACCGCAAGATCTACGGCAGCTCGGCGATGTTCGGGCTGATGCTCGCGCTGACGGCGATGCTGTGGTTGCGCGGCTCGTTGCTACATCTGGTCGTCGGGGCTCTGGCGACATTGTTCATCGGGCTCCCCGCGCTGGCGGTGGGTATTGTCGCGTTCTTTGCGGGAAAGAAATGGGCGTGGCGGTGGATCGGACACGTCAGGCGGATCGCGCTGGGGGCGGTGATCGTGGTTCTCATCCAGCTCGCTTCGATCCCGGTCGGCATGTGGGTCGGCGCGCACGATGTGCAGGCGGCAAAGACGTACTGCGAGAAACTCGTCGTGCTGCTCGACGAGGAGCACCACCTCACGGGTAGATATCCGGCGTCGGTTGACGAACTGATCAAACAGGCCGGCCCCCCGCCTCACCTGCTCCGCGCACGCAAGTTCTACGAGGCGGCCGACGCCGGCTATGAGTTCAGCTTTTCCGACAACCGCGATTTCGGCTTCGAGGACTGGTGGTACTCCAGCAAATGGCGGTCGTGGGTCTCACACGACTGAATCATCCTCGTGATACGTTAAACTGTTGTCCCCCATGAACGAGACGACCACTCAAATCCTCTACGCGGCGCTGACGCTTTTTCTGGTCACCGATCCGCTGGGCAACGTCGCGATCTGGACGCCGCTGCTCAAGGATGTCGCTCCGGAGCGCAAGCGGACGGTGATTTTGCGGGAGTGCCTGATCGCGGTGGGGATCCTGATCGCGTTCATGTTCTTCGGGCCGGCGTCGCTGAACTTGATGCAGATCCAGCAGCCGGCGCTGCCGGTGGCGGGGGGCGTGGTGATGTTTCTGATCGCGCTGCGGATGCTGTTCCCGCAGCACGGCGGGATCTTCGGCGACGAGGTGGCGCCCGGCGAGCCGCTGATCGTGCCGCTGGCGATGCCGCTGCTGGCCGGGCCGTCGGCGATGGCGACCGTGACGCTTCTCTCGACGCAGATCGGGTGGCGGCTGGTGCTTCCGGCGCTGGCCATCAATGGGGTTATGTCGATCGCCATTCTGACCCAGTCGGACTGGCTTTCGCGGAAACTCGGTCAGCGCGGGACCACGGCGATCGAGCGGTTGATGGGCATGCTGCTGACGATCATGGCGGTCCAGATGATTCTGTCGGGACTCAAGGAATTTTGGGCAAACGCGAGGTAAACTGTACGGCCCGCCGCGTGTCATGCGTGCGGAGGCCTGTCCCTTCTGAATCCCAATCCCCCAGCGTAAAGGTTGAATGTATGAAGCTGCATCTCGTGCTCGCCTGTCTGTTGTCGATGTGCGTGTGCGCCGGTTGCCTGCTCGGCGCCGATGCGACGCTCAAGGTCGGCGACGCCGCCCCGGCTCTGACGGTCTCCAAGTTCGTCAAGGGCGAGGCGGTCACCGAATTCGCCAAGGACAAGATCTACATCATCGAGTGCTGGGCGACGTGGTGCGGCCCCTGCCGCGCGGCGATCCCGCATGTCAGCGAGCTGCAGAAGAAATACGCCGACAAGGGCGTGATCGTGATCGGCGTCGATGTGTGGGAGAACGACCCGGCGAAGGTCGAGGCCTTCGTCAAGCAGATGGGCGAGAAGATGGATTACCGCGTGGCGCTGGACGATGTGAAGGACGGCGAGAAGAACGGCAAGATGGCCGAGGGCTGGCTCAAGGCCGCCGGTCGCAACGGCATCCCCTGCTCGTTCGTAGTGAAGGAAGGCAAGATCGCGTGGATCGGCCACCCGAGTCATCTCGAAGAGGAACTGCCGAAGATCATCGACGCCAAGTAAGGCGTCGCGTCCCGCTTCGCCCAACAACGCTCTCCCATTCAAACTCTGAATAAGGTTTCCCGCATGAAGCTCACGAAATGGATCGTCGCACTGCTGGTCGCGTGTCTCTGTTCGCCTTTGATGGCTGCCGGCAAGCTCGGCCCGGGCGACACCGCTCCGCCCCTGGCCGTCGGCAAGTTCGTCAAGGGCGAGCCGGTCAAGGAATTCGAGAAGGGCAAGATCTACGTCATCGAGTGCTGGGCGACGTGGTGCGGCCCGTGCCGGCAGGCGATCCCGCACGTCACGGAGATGCAGAAGAAGTTCGCCGACAAGGGCGTGATCTTCATCGGCATGAATGTATGGGAGCACGACGCCAGCGCGGTCGAGCCCTTCGTCAAGCAGATGGGCGACAAGATGGATTACCGCGTCGCGACCGATGACACGACCGATGGCCCCGACAAGGGCAAGATGGCGACGACCTGGCTCATGGCCGCGGGCCAGAACGGGATCCCGTGCAGCTTCGTCGTCGATAAGGAAGGCAAGATCGCGTGGATCGGCCACCCGATGAACGGGCTGGACAAGGTGGTCGAGGGCGTGATCGCCGGGACATTTGATCCGGCGAAGGATGCGGCGAACAAGGCGAAGCTCAACGAGATCAACAAGAAGATCCAGGCGGCTGCCGGGGCGAATGATTGGGATGGCGTGATCGCGGGTCTCGATGAGGTCATTGCGGTTGAGCCGTCGCTGGCGACGCGCGTGGGGCTCAACAAGTTCCAGGTTCTGCTGATGAAGAAGAAGGATTCGGCCGCGGCTTCGGCCCTGGCCACGAAGCTCGCCGCGGACAACAAGACCGACGCCGAGGTGCCCAACGCGCTGGCGTGGCTGATCCTCAAGGGCGAGGGCATCGAGAACCGTGACAATGCGCTGGCGCTGAAGCTCGCGACGCAGGCCAATGAGATCAGCAAGGGCGAGAACGCCGCCGTGCTCGACACGCTGGCCCAGGCGCAGTTGGCGGCCGGCTCGCTGGACTTGGCGATCGAGACCGAGACGAAGGCCGTCGAAAAGGCCGAGGCCGGCCAGATGAAGGCGGAGATGGTCAAGCGTCTGCACGACCTCAAGGAGCAGAAGGAAAACGCGGGCAAGGCGCCGGAGAAGAAGTAAGCGGCGTGACGCGCTGAGATGGATTGAAATTGAAACCCCCGCGCAAGCGGGGGTTTTTATTTGTGCCACTGTCAACCGGTTCCTCCGGTTGTCAGTGTGACTTGCTCGTGCGTGCGGGGGACACTGACAAGCTCCGAAGACTGCGCTTGTCAGTGGCACAAGAATCGGGGAGATCGCGAAGCCGCAAGCGGCGAGGCAAATCAGCGTTCCGACGTTGTGGTCTGCGGCAGCGGGGCGGGTTCCGCGATCGGCTTGCGCGACTTGCGCATCTTCTTGATGATGACGAAGCCGACGATGCTCAGCACGATCACGGCGAGGACGAAGTGTTCGGCGTGCATGACCCAGATGCGGGCCTCGTCGAAGTATTCGGCGAAGTACCAGCCGACTAGCACGAGCGTGGGAACGGAGATGAGGGCGGCGGAGCCGTCGTAGACGACCATCTTCCAGAAGGGGACGTGCAGGGCTCCGGCGGAGACGAAGGCGACGGAGCGCAGGCCCGGGAGGAATCGGGCGATGAAGAGCGATTTGCCGCCGTGGTCGGCGAGGAACTTGCGGGCTCGGACGAGGCGCTCGGGCTTGAGGTGCCGGCCGAGGATAGGGAAGGAGGTGACGCGCGGGCCCAGGACGCGGCCCATCCAGAAGACGAGCCAGTCGGTGCCGACGACGGCCAGGAAGGTGATGGGAAGCATGATGTGCAGATGTGTGCGGGAGCCGATGGCGGCCTCGGCCTCTTTGGAGCAGAGGTAACCGCCGAGCAACAGGGGGATGTCCTCGGGGATGGGCAGGCCGAAGCCGCCGCCGACGAGTACGGCGACGACGCCGAAGTAGGTGAAATGGGTGATGAACTGCTCGAAGCCGCCGCTGGTTCCGGCGGCAGCCGCGGCGGCGAGGAAGAGGAGACCGGCGGGCTTGGTGAGCAGGGACGGCATCGCGGGTGGCGACTCGGTTGACGCGTGTGAGGTAGGGCCCGAGTTCCGCGCGGTGCGGAACACCTCGATCCGGGCCACCGCCGTGCGATGGGCGGGGGGATATCTTAGCGGATGAACAGCGGGGGAGGCGAGCGGGGGATTTTGAGCGTGACTTGGGGGGGTAAATCTTGAAGGCCCGATTGCCGGCGAAGCCGCAAGCGGCAAGGCGGAAATCAGTGCAGGTTTACGGCTGGCGCGGGCGTCGGCGGGGCGTTTTTGCCGACGAGTTCATCGTTGGTGGCAAAACGCTTGAGAGCCGCGAGCAGCTGCTCGACCTGCTGGCGGGGCTGCATGCTCAGGAGGCGGCGGCGGAGGGCGGAAGTCGTGTCCAGCGCCTGCTTGTCCATCAGCAGGTGCTCCTTGCGCGTGCCGGAGGCGGCGAGGTTGATCGCCGGGAAGATGCGGTAATTCGCCAGGTCGCGGTCGAGGATGAGCTCCATGTTGCCGGTGCCCTTGAACTCCTCGAAGATGACCTGGTCGCCGCGGCTGCCGGTATCGACGAGGCAGGTGGCGAGGATGGTCAGCGAGCCCGCTTCTTCGGTGTTGCGAGCGGCTCCGAAAAGCTGCTTGGGAATGGCCAGCGCGGAGGCATCGAGCCCGCCGCTGAGTGTGCGACCGGTCTGCGAGATGCCCGGCGCGGTGTTGAACGCGCGACCGACGCG
>JAYVTU010000143.1:0-17333 GCA_043788485.1 Planctomycetota bacterium | reverse complement strand
CTCCCAGCTCAACTCAACCCCCGGAACCACCACTACACCGCCCCCCGCTGTCCCCGGCGTCGATGCACTCGGCGGTCTCGGCGGTCTCCTCAACAAAGAACCCGCGAAACCCAAAGCTCCAAAAACACCAACACCCCCGAAGTCCGCCCCCGACGCCGCCACCGCCGCGCCCGTCCCCGCGCCGACTCCCACTCCGACTCCCGCACCAGTTCCCACGCCGACGCCGACTCCCGCGCCAACACCTGCGCCTACCCCAACACCCGCGCCGGTGCCTGCTCCCACGCCGACTCCTGCTCCGACTCCGACTCCCGCTCCCACCCCCAAACCCAATGTTCCGTTGCCACCCGAACCTCCGGTTGTTCCCACACCGATCCCCGCGCCAGCCCCAGTGCCTGCGCCCAAGACACCCGCGCCGACCCCCGCGCCGATCAAACCCAAGAAGCCGCCGGCCGATACCGCGCCCGTCGCCCCCGCCAAACCCATCGAACCTGCTCCCACGCCCGCACCAGTACCGGCGCCCGCACCCGCACCTGCACCTGCACCGACCCCCAAACCCGCCCCCGCCCCGGCCAAAAAGAAACCCGCCCCCGTCGTCGGCTCCGTCAAGGCTCTCGAAAAAGACTCCCTCACCCTCACCACCAAATCCGGCGACGAGACCTTCACCGTCGCTCCCGATGCCCGCGTCAAAATCGATGGCTCCGCCTCCACCCTCGCCGAACTCAAGCCCGGGTCAACGCTCACCGTCACCTTCGACGACCAGGGCCGCGCCGCCTCCATCACCGCCACCTCGCCCGCGCCGGCCGCCGACCCGGCGACCGATCCGAAGAAGAAAAAAAAGAAGTAACGCGCATCATCGCAATCACCCCGAAGCTCACGGACAGCGGTCCGTGGTTTTTTTTGCGCCGATCAGCTGCGCCGCTGTGACACGCGCATGATTTGGATTCGAGTCGTATGATCGGAGTCTCAATCGGAGTAACGCCCCATGCGCATGTTCCGACATAACGTCACGGCACGGTGGCTTTTCACCGCGTCCGTTGTGTTCTCCCTGGCGGCCGCGGGGCTGAGCTTCGCCGCCGAGCCGGTGGTGATCCAGGTCGATGCGACCTCCGATCGCGGGCCGGTCACGCATCCGTGGAGCTACTTCGGCTACGACGAGTCGAACTACACCACGATGCCCAACGCCAAAAAGCTGCTGGGCGAGCTGCGTGCGATGAGCCCGGCGCCCGTCTACATCCGCACGCACTTCCTGCTGTGCAACGGCGACGGAAAGGCCTCGCTCAAGTGGAGTTCGACGAACGTCTACACCGAGGATGCGCAGGGCAGGCCGGTATATGACTGGGTGATTCTCGACAGGATATTCGACTCGTTCCGCGACACGGGGGTTAGGCCGCTCGTGGAGATCGGGTTCATGCCCGAAGCGTTGGCGGTGAAGCCGGCGAAGAATGTGCCGAGCCCGATGGCGGGCGGGAAGAATTACGCGGGGTGGAATAATCCGCCGAAGGATTACGCGAAGTGGCGAGAGCTGGTCCGTCAGTGGGTGCGGCATTCGGTCGAGCGTTACGGCAAGGCGGAGGTGGAGAGTTGGCTGTGGGAACTTTGGAACGAGCCGGATATCGGATATTGGGGCGGGACTCGGGCGGAGTTTTTCAAGCTCTACGACTACACCGCTGACGGGCTCAAGAGCGAACTGCCGACGGCGAAGATCGGCGGGCCGGAGACGACGGGCGGCGGAGACAGGTTTCTGCGTGAGTTCCTTGATCACTGCGCGACGGGCACGAACGCCGCGACCAACAAGGTCGGTACGCCGCTGGACTTCATCAGTTGGCACCCCAAGGGCTCGCCGAAGATCGAGGCCGGTCACGTGCGCATGGGCGTCGCGAACCAGCTTCGCGCCATCGATCGCAGCATGGAGGTCGTCGCCGCGAGCCCGAAGTTTCGTAACACGCCGATCATCCTCGGCGAATCGGACCCCGAGGGCTGCGCCGCCTGCCCCGCCTCGACGCATCCGGCCAACGCCTACCGCGACGGCCCGCTCTACGGCTCCTACACCGCCGCGGCCACCGCACGCACTCTCGAACTCGCCCGCAAATACAGGCTCAATCTGCAGGGCATCGTCACCTGGAGCTTCGAGTTCGAGAACACACCCTACTTTGCGGGCTACCGCGAACTGGCGACCAACGGCATCGACAAACCCGTGCTCAACGTCTTCCGCATGCTCTGCAAATTGGACGGCAAACTCATCGATTGCCGCAGCAGCGGCGCGGTGAAACTCGACGAGATGATTACGAAGGGAGTGCGCCAAAACGCTGACGTCGGCGCGATCGCGAGCCGGGGTGAGGGGAATGTTTCGGTGATAGTGTGGAACTACCACGATGACGATGTCCCGGCGGAGGACGCGAACATCGAGCTGGAAATCACCGGTCTGCCCGGAGACGCGGCGGCGGTCACGGTGACGCACCACCGGATGGACGCGCATCACAGCAACGCGCACGCGGTATGGAAGGAGATGGGATCGCCGCAGAAACCCAGCGCCGAGCAGTACACGAAACTCGAAGCGGCGGGGCAGCTGGAGGAGCTCGAACCGAAGCAGACGATCAGTGCCGCGGATGGAAAGCTACGTTTGAAATTTGCATTGCCGCGCCAGGGCGTGTCGCTGCTGAGTTTGACGTGGTAAGGAGAGATTCGGCCGCCTGATTAATGGGCGAATTTTTTCGCCGCGAGGATTGTCGGCTCGAACGTGTCGAGCTTGTCGAGCGGGACGCGGGCCCAGGTGGTGCTGAGGTAGCCGAGCATCCGGCCATTTTTCTGGTGGGCGAGGGCGTCGGTGATGAGGGCGTCGGTCGCGGCGGGGTCTTTCCAGCCGGCGGGCCAGACGCGGAAACCTTTGGCGAGCAGGTGGGGGATAGATTTGTATTCGCGCTGCACGGTGTAGTGCCAGTCGCAGAGGATGATGTCGGTGGGGATTTTGTCGACGGCGGGGAAGGTGCCGTTCTCGGAGGCTTCCCACTCGGAGTAGCCCAGCGTCTTGGCGTCGAGCAGGCGGTCGGCCCACATGAGCATCTCGACGTGTTTCTGTTTGACGAAGTGGTCGTGCAATTCGTTCACGGCCTGCGCGAAAAGGTCGGCGGGATTCTTGCCCTTGCAGCGCGGGCAATCGGGCGAGGCGATGAGGAAAACCTCGTCCATGCCGACGTGAAACGCATCGGCGCCGAATGCGGCGATCAGCTCGTCGATGAGCGGGAAGATTTTTTTGTTCACATCGGGATTCGACGAGCACCAGCTGCGGCAGTAGATGCCTTTGTTGTTGGGGTACTTGCCGGGCGTCTCGTCGAGGTCGGGATAGCGGGTGAGCAGGATGCTGGGGTAGTGGCCCCACGACTGGTGGCCGAGGCAGGCGAATTGTGGGATGGGGCGGATGTGATGCTCGCGGCAGAGGTCGCCGATGCGTTTGGCCTGTGCTTGGGTGATGGGTTTGTCGCCGCGGAGCGTGGGGTCGGTGGTGAATTCGAACTGGTAATCGATTTCGAGGATGAGGGAATTAACGCCGAGCTTGGCGAGGTTGGGGATGGACAGTTGGAGAGCGTCGGCGTTTTTGGAATTGAGCATGACGTGGACGCCGAGCCAGGGCGCGGGGATCGGAGTGGGGGCTGGGGGTTGGGGGTTAGGGGTTGGGGAGGAGGGAGCGGGACCCACGGACTGCTGTCCGTGGGCTTCGGGGACGGGGAGGGTGGCGAGGAGGATGCTGGTGATGAGGATGGAGCTGATGAAAAAATAGAAGGCGGTGCGCATGACGGGCTCACGAGGGTTTTGCATTCGGGATTTTGGATCGGTGTTGAGTTTAGTCTGGCGCGAAGCCGAAAGCGGCCGATCCCCGACCCCGGTTTTCAGCGGTAGAAGTCGATCCAGTGGATTGTGATGGTTTTGGGTTGGTCTTCGAGGAGTGCTGCGGGGATTTGGGTTTCGAAGTAGTCGGTGGGGGTGAGGGGGAAATGGGTGACGGATTGGCTTGCGGCGTTGCGGGGGGCGAGCGCGAGCCAGTAGGGGCTATCGGGTGTGAGGGGCGGGCCTTCGATATTGGATTTCCAGAGCTGGGCGCGGGAGGTGTGGTCGGGGTGGCTGCTGTAGGAGGCGGCGAGTTTGAGATTGGCGGCGGAGATGGTGAGGGATTCGAGGCCTGTGGAGTGGATGCGGAGCGTGAGGCGGGGTGGCCAGCGGTCGGTGAGGCGGGTGAGCGTGGCGGAGCCGATGGCGGCGGGAGCGATGTTGATGAGGGTTTGGTTGGGGGTATCGAGAAGGGTGACGGCGGGGTTTTCGGTGCGGATGGAGGGGGTGAGGGAAGTGGGAGCGGAACCCGCGGAGATTCGGCGGATCTCATCGGCGGGCTTGGGGGGACGATTGTTGCTGGATGTTTGAGATGACGCGCAGGCGGTGAGGGCAAGAGCGAGGGCAAGGAGAAGGATGTAGGAACGCATCACGTATTCTCCTGTTGAGGATGGGGTTAGTTTAACGTGGAGCTGAGGCGGGGGAAGAAAAAACCCCGCACTCGGCGGTGGGCCGGGGCGGGGCGGAGGGAGGAGAAAGAGAATTCTGGGGGTTGTTTGTGGGAATTGGCGGGGGAGGTAGAACGGGGCGGGATGGTGGGTATGATGGTGGCGTTGGTTTGGCGCTTGCGGCGTCCGCGTGACCCTTGGGAGGGGAAGCGGAGGCGCAAGCGAATCCCGGTGCCTTTTTGCGGTGGGCGGTTTTTAGGTGCCCTTTTTGGCGAGCCGATCGAGTCGTGCTTGGGCTTCTTCGGAGAAGCTGAGGCCAACGAAGGTGTCGCCGAGCCGCTTGAGCCTTTCCATACGGGATTGGAGCTCCAGGAGCTTCCGATCGCTGATCCGTTGTGGATGCCAGTCGCAGGTCCGCTCATCCATGAGCGGGGCCGGCGGTTGGCTTTGGCCTGTGGCGGTCTCGGTCGACGTTCGCATCCGTGCTTCCTTCGCTGCTGCGCCCAAGTCCGAATCCATTCGGGCAGGGATCAGGGTTGCGGGCTTGGGTTTCCCCAATGCCTTTGGCTCTGACTCCTGTTCATCCTTGATTCTGTGGGGGAGCTTGCGGGGGTTGGTCCTTCTGATCGGGCCGCATGAGGCGGCGGGGGTTGCTGAGCAGTTCCTTGCGTTTGGCGAGCGTCGCTTCCATGTGACGCTGCCAGGATTGCCGGTCGTGGATCTGCAGGTGGTCCTTGACGCCGACGAGCACGACGTCGCGCTCCAAGCCGGCGAGTTTCATCAATCGCTCGGGCAGTCTCACGCGGCCCTGCGAATCGAGCTCCAGTCTTGCCGCGTTGCCGAAGAATTCCTGCTCAAAGAGCAGCACCTCTTCGGGCGGACGCTGCGAGTGATCCAGTTCTTCGGCCCGCTTCTCGAAGCCTCGCTCGGTGTAGAGACCTAGCGAGCCTCCGAGGAGCACCGCGTAGAGATCTTTGCCGTCGGCCTTGTGGTCGAGCCGATCGCGCACCTCGGATGGGATGGCCAGCCGCTGTTTGGCGTCGATCGTGTACTCGTAGGTGCCGACGAAGAGCAAAGCATCGGTTCCTTTGGCCTCCGTGCCGATGTCGTCCGGGTCACTGCGAGGACGAGCTCACACCCAACCCGGATCACCTCGGCGCATCCTTGCGAACGAAGATGCGTGGGAATTTACCCCACTGCTCCACACTGGTCAACACTTTTATAGCAAGAATCCCCAAACAAACTTTTCCACATTTTGTGCACCCCATGCCGATGATGCTGCGTTTGGAAATTCGCGGGACGGTGGCGCGGCGCGCAACTCCGTGCGGCAACAATGAAAGCAACAGGCCGATAACATTGCGAAAGGCGGCGCACGATGAGTTGTCCACACGCGGCGTAGTCGATCCATCACCGAAAACCACTCATCTGAAACAAATCACCATCAGCATGCTCAACCGCCCGATGAGCCGCTTCGGCGAAGAATGCCGATACAATCCCTCCCACAATGAGTGATCCCACACACCAGCCCGTGACCCCCGGCCAGCCCCCCGCCCAGCCACGCCTCACGCTGCCCGTCATCCGCAAGATGGCCGCGGCGGGGCAGAAGATCCCCGTGCTCACCTGCTACGACGCCACGACCGCCCGCCTCCTCTCCGCCGGGGGCGTGCCGATGCTGCTCGTGGGCGACACCGCCGCCGAAATGATCCTCGGCTTCGATTCCACCCTCCACGCCCCGCTCGATTTCATGATCGCCATCACCGCCGCCGTCCGGCGTGGGGCCCCCGATGCCTTCGTCATGGCTGACATGCCCTTCATGAGCTACCAGGCCTGCGACGCCGATGCCCTTCGCAACGCCGGCCGCTTCCTGACCGAGGGCGGCGCCGACGCCGTGAAGCTTGAGGTGGACGCCAGCTTCGGTGACCTCGTCCGCCGCATGAGCCGCGCCGGCATCCCCGTCGTCGCCCACATCGGCAGCCGTCCGCAGCAGGTCAAGCGTCAGGGTGGCTACCGCTCCGCCGGCCGCACCGAACACGAAGCCCGCGCCATCATCGAGCAGGCCGAGCTCATGGAGGAGCGCGGGGCGGTCATGCTGCTCATCGAAGCGACCGCCACGCAGGTCGCCGAGACGATCGTCAGCCGCGTGTCGATCCCCGTCATCGGTTGCGGAGCCGGCCCGGCGTGCCACGGCCACGTCGTCGTCCTCCACGACCTGCTGGGCCTCAGCGCCTGGCAACCCCCCTTCGCCCCGCCCCAGGCCCAGCTCGGCGCCGCCATCACGCAAGCCGCCCGACAGTGGGCGGACCTGATCGCCAGCGGCAAATACATGCAGGGTGAGCAGCCGTACCCGATGAAGGGGAAATGATCCTTCCTGCCCCCTCTCCCTTCCAGGGAGAGGGTTGGGGTGAGGGTCAAATCTCTGGGACGTAATGTGCCGATCGTGCGATCGCACATTGCAAGCCTCAGCGTCTCACCCTCACCCGGCTCGCGGACTCGCCGACCTCTCCCTGGCAGGGAGAGGTGCAGCGCGAACCTTCCCCCGACTTCCGGCATACGATCATTGGTGAAATTCACGTTCAAGTAAGGAGCGCAACATGACTCGCGTCAAATCCTACGGCCCGGCTATCGTCCTCATCGTCACCGCCACGACCATCCTCTTCGGAGGCCCCTACGTCGCCCGTCACATGGCCTGGGCCGCGCAGGAAGCCCGCATCGACGTCGTCCGGCAGGACCTGCGCAGCAGCAAGCCACTCGCCGACCTCAGCGCCGCCTTCCGCGAGGTCGGCAAGGTCGTCGAGCCGAGCGTCGTGCACATCGCCGTGAGCAAGAAACAGACCGCCCCGGACGCCGACGCCGCCGGCCCCGAGGATCCCGAGGATCTGCTCCGCAAATTCTTCCGTGACCGCAAGTCCCCCGGAATCCCCGCCCCCGATGATGAGGAAGGCGATCCTGCCCCCGCCCCCGCCCCGCGCGGCAAAGCCCCCGCCAATCCCTACGATGTCCCCCAGCCCTACGGCAACGGCTCCGGCTGGGTCTACAGCCTCGGCGGAAACGTCAGCTTCATCATCACCAACAACCACGTCGTCCGCGACGCCGACGAAATCACCGTCAAATTCTTCGACAAAACCACCCGCAAAGCCACCGTCGTCGGCACCGATCCGCAGACCGACATCGCCGTCCTCAAAATCAATCAGCCCACCGAGCTGCACCCCGCCACGCTCTCCAAAGAGACCGTCGAGCAGGGCGACATGGTGTTCGCATTCGGCTCCCCGTTCCAATTCGAATTCTCGATGAGCCAGGGCATCGTCTCCGGCAAGGGCCGCCGCCTCGGCATCCTCGGAACCATGGGCTACGAAGACTTCATCCAGACCGATGCCGCCATCAACCCCGGCAACTCCGGCGGACCGCTGACGAACATCTACGGCGAAGTGATCGGCATGAACACCGCCATCGCCACGCGCACCGGATCCAACTCCGGCCTCGGCTTCGCCATCCCCTCCGCCATGATCAAAACCGTCGTCGATCAGATCATCGCCAAGGGCAAGGTCAGCCGCGGATACCTCGGCGTCTTCATCCAGGACCTCGATGAGAAAATGGCCAAGAGCTTCGGCTACAAGGGCAAGGGCGTCCTCGTCGAGGACTTCGCATCCCCCGATGCACCCGCGGCGAAAGCCGGCCTCAAGCCCGGCGACATCATCACCGCCGTCAACGGCATCGACGTCGCCACCGCCACCGAGCTCCGACAGATCGTCGCCGCCGTCCTCCCCGATCAGACCATCAAGCTCGCCGTTTTCCGTGAGGGCAAATCGATCAGCATCGACGTCAAGCTCTCCGAGCAGCCCGCCAACGCCGACGCGATCGGCAAGGCCGGCCCCGGCACCGGCAAAGACGCCGCCCCCGGCGAGCCCAAGATCGACACCGCCAAGCTCGAAAACCTCCGCAAACTCGGCCTCGAAAAGGTCACCACCATCACCAGCGACCTCAGCCAGCGCCTCGGACTCGATGCCAAATCCGGCGTCCTCGTCCAGGAAATCCGCCCCGGCTCCGTCGCCTACCTCGAAGGCCTCCGCCCCGGCGTCGTTATCTCCCAAGCCGCCGGCAAGGACATCACCAGCGTCGGCCAACTCGCCGAGACCCTCGCCAAAGCCAACCTCAAAGACGGCGTCCAACTCCGCCTCAATATCCAAGGCGTCAACCGCTACGTCGTCCTCGCCCTGCCGGAGTGATGCTCCGAGATCTGAATCTCAAATCTGAAATCTCATCTCCTCACTAGCCCCCTCGGAAGAGGGGGTTTCTTTTTCCAAAGTGTATTGATGACCGATCTAGCACTCGTCGTAACCGCATTTCCATTTCCAAAGCCGCTCAGATCTGATCGCAAAATCGTCTTCTCCCGATCTCCAAAACCCGACTTTCGGCGCATCCACCGCCCGGTCCGCGATTTCCATCGCCCGGGATTCACCGCGCTTGTACCCCCAAAAACCACCGAACAGCCGCCCGCGACGCGAATCTGCGCAGGAATATGTCGCCGCGCACATTTCGTCGCAACCCCAGCCTTCCCAACCGATAAGTTGCAGAAAAACAAAAACTCGACCCCTACCTTGGAGGTACCACTTACAGCGTCCGCCCTCCGGTCCCCTCTCCCCCCGGGAGTGGGTTAGGGTGAGGGCTGCCTTTCTCTGTTCGTGCTCGTAATCGTGCTCGTAATCGATTTCAGGAATTCGATTACGAATTACGAGCACGAGCACGAAAAGGCATCAAGACGACAAGGCAGCCCTCACCCCAGCCCTCTCCCAGGGGAGAGGGAGCGGAACAACCCGCCGCGTTCAAATCCGAATCGCGCCAGCGGCGCGGTTTGCGCGCCACGCCGTCGGCTCTGCGTCGGCATGTACCCGGGACGAAGAACATGCTCACGCAGAGCCGAGAGCATGGCACACGTGTTCCGCATCCCGGCGGGATGCCAGCCATTAGCCGGGGGTGTCGCTCCGGCCCCCTCTCCCTCCCAGGGAGAGGGCTGGGGTGAGGGTCGAATCACCAAGACGCCGCGTGCGCCGCGCGCCAGCGCACATCGTCCATTTTCACGTCTCACCCTCACCCGGCTCGCGGACTCGCCGACCTCTCCCTGGGAGGGAGAGGTGCCCCCCGAGCCTCAAATCCGTGACGCGACTCCTTCCGGGGCCTCACGGCACCCCGCTACCCAAAGTCCCGGGCCTTCGGCCCTGAAACCCCCGGCCAATCGCCGCGAACCCGCCTCCGGCCCCCTCTCCCCCCGGGAGAGGGCTGGGGTGAGGGCTGCCTTTTCCCCCGCTCCCAGCACCAACGGTGCGCCCCATACCAGCGTGGGGCAACGCCCCACGTCCGCAGGCCGACAATATCCAAAGGGCCAACGGCCCGCCCTATTATTTTTTTTCAACACGGCATCGCAACGGAAATAGATCGGGCCGTTGGCCCTCCACCCATCACGCGGCCCGATTCCTCGGGCGTTGCCCGAGGCTGGTATAAAACGGGCCGTTGGCCCTGAAACCCACGGCCAATCGCCGCGAACCAGCAGGGTTCCGAAACGAAATGCATCACTTGTCCAATTCCGACATAGGAATCGCCGGGTATGGTTTGTTACCACTCATCAGATTCAACATGCAATGACTCAGGGACCTGCTTTCAAGAGGATCGTCGTTGTCTAAAATGATTGTTGCGAAGTAGACCACATTGTTCTTCGCGGCCTCTGCGTTAAAGGCTAATTCGGCTTTATCAATGGCATAATCACGTTCGCCACCTTCATATTGAAGATGAACTGCGGTTGCTGTGGGCATGGCTTCGATCCAGTCAACCACAATCACTCTGCGTTTCAGTGAAACGCGATAGATCTGAGCATTCGCCAAACACGGGCCAGATCGCAGTGATTCCTTGGTGGCTTTGGAGAGCTCTCGTTGCAGGGCCACATCGCGTATCAAGCCGTATTTCGACATCTTGGTGGGCCCGGTGCCTTGCTTGACTTGATCGCCGATCTCTCGGCGAGAACGATCGAGACGGCGATCGAGGTCGTCCTGACAACCTGTCAATGACATGAGCACGCAAAACAGTACGACGGGTATCAGGCGATTCATGGCGCGCTTCCTTGTGCCTCAAGAAGAGCCGGGTGCCCCACACAAGACCATCACCGCGAACTCAACCCACCCACCAACTCCGTGACAAACTTCTGCACGTGCTGGGCCATCTGCGGCGGCAGGTCACGCGGGCTTGGGGTTCAGGCGCTCGGCGACCCAGACTTTGATGATCGATTGGCGCGTGACGCCCAGGCGGTTGGCTTCCCGGTCCAGCGAGTCGATCATCCAGGAGGGGAAATCGACGTTGACCCGGCGGGGCTTCTGGTTCGACCGACGGGCGGCGGCGAGGTCGAGGTACTTGGTCACGTCCTGACCTGCGTCAAACTTTTTGTCGAGTCGCTTAGCTTTCATAGAGCTTCCTCTCGGTGTCGCGGGAGCGGCGGACGGAGATGATGCGGATCACCGCGCCGCGCGGCGTGATGATCGCCGACCAGTGCTTGCCGGCGATGCGCCCGATCACCAGCGTCCGGGGCTCGTCCTCGGTGCGGGCGGGGATCTCCAGCAGGTCCGGGTCGTCCCAGAGCAACTGGGCCTCGACGAAGTCGATGCCGTGTTTGGCCTTGTTGGCCCGGCTCTTGGTTTCGTCGAAGTCGAAATCCATTTCGGTATAAATAATATACCTGTCTTGAACAGCGGTCCACAGAAATCGCGCGAATTACCGCGTACTCAACCCGCCCACCAACTCCGCGACGAACTTCTGCACGTGCTGCGCCATCTGCGGCAGAGGCTCCGCGGCGTGGGCGCCGATTTTGCGGACGAGGGCGGAGCCGACGATGGCGGCGTCGGCGAGGGCGGTGACTTGTTTGACGTGGTCCGGGCCGCTGATGCCGAAGCCGACGGCGATGGGGAGGTTCGTCACGCTGCGCAGCTTCGTGAGGCGCGGGCCGAGGTCGGGGGGGAGTTCGGCCCGCTCGCCGGTGATGCCGGTGCGGGCCAGGACGTAGACGAAGCCGCTGGACGCCTTGGCGATCGCGGCGGCGCGGTCATCGGGCGTCGTCGGTGAGATGAGCAGGCTGGAGATGAGCCCGGCGTCAGCAACCATTTTGCAGACCTTGTCGGCTTCTTCGAGCGGGAGGTCGGGGAAGATGAAGCCGTCGAAGCCCGCGGCTTTGGCGTCGCTCACGAACTTGGCCGGGCCGTAGCGGTGGACGATGGAGTAGCTGACCATGGCGACGAGGCCCATCTTGAGCTTGGGCCTGACGCGCGCGATGACCGCGAAGATGTCGGCGGCGTGGATCTTGTGGCGCAGGGCTTCGGTCATGGATGCGGAGATCACCGGGCCGTCGGCGATCGGGTCGCTGAACGGGATGCCCAGCTCGCAGATGCTCGCCCCTGCGGCCTCGATGGCGGGCAGCAGGGCGGCGGTTGCCTCGAGCGTGGGGTAACCCGCGGTGATGAAGGGCATGATCGCGGTGCGCTTCGAGGCGCGGAGGTCGGCGAAGATTTGGTCGATGCGGTTCATGGGGCACACAGGATAACGCGGCGGGGGAGAGTTAACCACGAAGGCACGAAGGGCACGAAGAAGAAAAAGCGGGGAGGTTTAACCGCGAAGGCGCGAAGGACGCGAAGAAGAAAAGTCGAGGAGGTTTAACCACGAAGGCACGAAGGGCACGAAGAAGAAAAGATGGGGACTTTTAACGCAGAGGCCGCAGAGAGAAGAATTGGATTGTTTAAAACAGCATTTGCATTCCTCCGCGGTCTCAGCGGCCTCTGCGTTAAATTTCTTCTCCCCTCTTCTTCGTGTCCTTCGCGCCTTCGCGGTTAATCCTTCCCCGGCTGCCGAAATCTTTGACGTATACTTGCACAATGACCACACCGCTTCCCATGTTCGGCTCCCTCACCGGCGAGATCGCGGGTCTGAACCCCGTCTCCATCCACGGCGACGTCTACTACGACATCGCCCTCGCCCTCAAACCCGCGCCCGCCCGCCCCGTCGCGGTGCGGCTGCCGAATCACCTCTGCGAGCGCCCGCCGGTGGTGGGGGACAAGGTGGAGTTGTCGTTTCTCATGCAGCAGGTGAATGGTGTGAAGTTTATTTGATGCGCATTCGAGACCGAGGCAGCGAGCCGGGGCGAATACGCCCCGGCTTGCTGCGGATTACTTCGGTTTCACTTCTTCCGGCGGCGGGTGTTTTTTGAAGCTGCGGTAGAGGAGTAAATCGTAAATTATTTTCAGGCCGCCGGCGGCGTAGAAGGGGAGGCTCAGCCAGCCGGCGGTGATGCAGAGGGAGGCGAGGTAGGGGGAGATGGCGGCGCCGGTGGTTCGCGCGACGCCGGTGATGCCGGCGGCGGCGGAGCGTTCGGAGGGTTTGACGACGGCCATGGTGTACGACTGCCGGGTGGGGACGTCCATCTGCGAGATGCTGAAGCGGAGGAGGAGCATGGTGACGGCGAGCGTCGCGTTGGGCATGAGGGGGACGAGGATGAGGAGGATGTTTGACGGGAGGTGTGTGAAGACCATGGTGTTGATCAGGCCGAAGCGTGCGGCGACGCGGGCGGCGAGGAGTGCGGAGAGGCCGGCGAGGACATTCGCGCCGAAGAAGATCATGCCGAGCTGGGCGAGGTCCACGTTGAAGCGTGTTTTGAACCAGTAGGCGGCGAAGGCCTGGAGGACGAATCCGCCACCGAAGGAGTCGAGGGAGAAGAGGGCGGCGAGTTTGAGGACGGTGGAGCGGGAGGAGTGGAGGCCGAGGAAGGAGGGGGAGGAGTTGGGAGTTGGGGGTTGGGAGTTAGGAGAAGGCGGGGAAGCGGGAGCAGGGGAGCCCTCACCCCGGCCCTCTCCCGGGGGGAGAGGGGGCGGAACGGAAACGGAACCCGCGGGGATTCGGGGGACCTCATCCCCGGGCTTGTTTACTTCGACGTTGGGGGAGAGCATGAGCGCGAGGACGCCGAGTGCGAGGCCGATGGCGGCGTAGAGGAGGATGAGGTAGCGGTAGCTTTGGATGTCGGAGAGGCCGGCGTGTTGCATGGCTTGTGCGGCGGCGCCGGCGAGGAGTGCGCCGAGGGCGGTGGCGAGGGAGCCTGCGAGGGTGTACCAGGCGAAGAGGATGGTGCGGCGGGAATCGGGGATGACGTGCGAGAGGGCGGCTTGTTCGATGGAGAGGAAGGGGCCGACCTCGTTGCCGGAGGGGGAGATGACGCCGACGGTGGCGGCGAAGAGGAGGAGGAAGAAGTTGCCGGTGAAAGCGAAGACGACGCCGGCGAGGAGCATGAGGGCGGCGCCGATGAGGAGCATGCGGCGGCGGCCGAGGCGGTCGGCGCGAGTGGTGAGGTAGAGGGAGATGGCGGTGTCGCCGAGGAGGGTCAGCGTGATGAGGAGGCCGACGTTGCTGTCGGAGATGTGGAGTGCGGAAAGGTAGAGCCAGAGGATGACGGAGATGACGCCGTAGGCGAGGAGGCGGAGCGAGCGGCTGATCATGAGGATCCAGCCGTCGCGGGGGAGGCGGTGGGGGGCGGATGAGCTTGAAATTGCGGAGGTCATGCCGCCATTATGCGTCTGTTGCGGCGTTACGTCTTGGGTTGGGTGGCACGGCCAGCGAGTCTTCGAGTCGGCCGTGTCCCCCGCATCGTGCGCCAAGACGCACGGCCGACTCCGCAGAGCCTGCGCTGGCCGTGACACCCGGCGCAAAAAAGCACGGGTCTGCGGAGGAACCGCAGACCCGTGGAGTTTGAATTTAGATTTTGTTTCAGCGTTGACGTGAGCGACTGGAACTGGAGCCGCCGCCGCCGTTGCCGCCGTCGGGCGGAGCGCCGCCGCCCGGGGGCGGGCCATCGGGAGGGCCGCCGGCGCCGCCTTGACCACCTTGACCGCCACCGGGAGGGCCGCCGCCACCCTGACCACCGGGCGGGTTGGGGCGCGGGCCCATGTATTCGTCCCAGGTGAGTTGGCCGTCGTTGTTTTTGTCGAGGGTTTTGAGTGACGCGGGGGCGTTTTCGATTTCCTTGGCGTCGATCACGTCGTCGTGGTTGGTGTCGAGTGCGCGGACGAATGCGGGGACGGGGCGGCGGGGCTGTTGTCCACCGGGTCCGCCTTGTTGACCACCGCCACCTTGGCCACCGCCACCGGGGCCGCCTTGCGGGGGGCCGTTGCCATCCGGGGGCGGGGGCGGGGGGCTGTCACCGGGCGGGCCACCTTGCGGGGGCGGTCCATCGCCACCGGGCGGCGGTCCGCCGGGGCCTTGGCCGCTGTCACCTTGCGGGCCTTGCGGTCCACCGGGGGGCGGGCCACCGGGTCCGCCGAATTGTCCGCCTTGCGGGGGGCCGCCCTGCTGCGGTCCGCCTTGTCCACGGCGTTGCGCGCCGCCTTGTTGACCACCCTGTTGACCACCGCCTTGCGGGCCACCACCTTGCTGCTGACCGCCGGCTTGACCGCCACCCGGGCCACCACCTTGGCCACCCTGTCCGCCACCGGGCGGGCCATTGGGGCGCGGGCCGAGGTATTCGTCGATCGTCAGTTTTCCATCGCCGTTTTTGTCGCACTTTTTGAGAGCCGCGGAGGAGCCGGCGATTTCATGGGCGCTGAGGATGCCGTCTTTGTTGGTGTCGATCGCGACGATGGCCAGCGGTGTCGGAGGCCGACGCCCGCCCGGACCGCCGGGGCCGCCTTGCTGTCCGCCTTGTTGGCCGCCGCCCGGGCCCGCCTGCTGCGCGCCGCCCTGACCGCCACCACCGCCACCGCCGCCGGGTCCGCCGAACTGTCCGCCACCGCCGGGTCCACCGCCACCGGGACCGCCGCCGACACCGCCGCCGCGCTGGCGACCGCCACCTGCCCCCCCGGGCGGACCGTGGCGCGCGAAGCTCTGATCGGGTGTGCCGCGGTACTTGCGGGGGATGCCGGGGAACTCATCGGTCAGCACGTAGTGATACGCGCCCTGCGGATTCTCGGGTGTCGCGCTCGTGATGCCGTTGCATTCATCGAGGTCGCCGGTGCCCGCGACATATTCATAGTCCGCAACGAACTTGCCGTCGTACGCGCCGCCGGGGCCGCTGGGGCGTGTGCCGCTCTTGATTTTGTAGCTCGACTTGAGCTTCTTGCCGCCGGCCGCCGGGATGTCGTTGTAGATGCCGAAGCCGTCGGCTGCGTAACCGACGAGGACCATTTTATTTTGCCCGCCGAGCATGAAGATCAGCGCGGTGGGGATGCCGTGATAGTGATACGCGCCGGTGGGCTGGACGTGTGCGTGGCTCTGATCGAGGCCGAGGAAGCCCTCACCGTTGCCCATCGCTTCGTACTGCCAGCCGGAGCTGGGGTCGCGGTTCCAGAATTCCGCCGCGCCCGGATCGAACACGACGCCGTTGACGGCCACGCCGAAGGGTTGCATGCGCAGGGCCGTCGTCTGATCCGCGGGCTTGGGATCGACCGGCATGTGGAACTCATAATGCTGCGGCGAGATCGTGTTGGGATTGCCGCGTCCCGGAAACTGGCCGGTGTCGTGATTCGGGATTCCGTTGGACGAGATGGTGCGGATGCCGTCCTTGACGGTGATCGTCACCTGACTGGGGAACGAAACCTTCTGGCTGTCGGCTGCGGAAGCCAGCCCGAGCCCCGCCGCGATGCCGCACGCCGCCATGTATGCCAAAGCCTGTTTGCGCATGATCTCTCCGGTGTGAAATTTTCTGCCGCCGCTACCCAGTGACACGCCCGTCACAGCCCCATTTACGCAAACCCATCCCCGACAGAACCCCAGCACATTGCGAAGGCATTTTAACCGCGAAGGCGCGAAGAACGCGAAGAAGAAAAGGCGAGGATTTTTAACGCAGAGGCCGCTGAGACCGCAGAGGCCACAAAGAGAAGAATTGGTTTTTTAACAACCGCATTTGCATTCCTCCGCGGTCTCTGCGAGCTCTGCGTTAAAAATCCCTTCCCCTCTTCTTCGCGTCCTTCGCGTCCTTCGCGTCTTCGCGGCTAAATCTCCTTTTCCCTCTAGACTTCACGCGCCAATCTCCGCACACTGAAGCCATGGTCCACAGCCCCGAGCACCGCCGCGCTCATCCTTTGCAACTCACCGCGCAGCTCCTCATCGCCGCCTACTGCCAGGGCGTCTTCCCCATGGCCCGCTCCCGCCACGCCCACGAAGTCGACTGGTACAGCCCCGACCCGCGCGCGATCCTCCCCCTCGATCAGTTCACCTGCCCGCGCTCCCTCCGCCAGGCCGCCGCGAAATCTCACATCGAGATCCGGCGCGACACCGCCTTCAACACCGTCATCCGCAGCTGCGCCCTGCCCCGCACGCGGGAGCACGATACCTGGATCAACGACCAGATCATCGAAGCCTTCACCGCCCTGCATGAACTGGGCCACGCCCACAGCATCGAAGCCTGGCGCGACGGCCACCTCGTCGGCGGCCTCTACGGCGTCGCCCTCGGCGGCGCGTTCTTCGGCGAATCCATGTTCCACACCCCCGGCCCCGGAACCGACGCCTCCAAAATCTGCCTCACCCACCTCATCACCCACCTCCGCGAAAAAGGCTTCGCCCTCCTCGACGTCCAGATCAACAGCCCCCACATGCGCCGCTTCGGCACGATCGACATCCCGCGAAAGCAGTATCTTTCACGCCTCGAAGACGCGCTGAAGCTCGATGTGAAGTGGTGATCGCCTTCCGCCGCTTGCGGCTTAGCGCTCGGGATGGGCTGCGCGACGCATAGTTTTTTCTGGGTAGCTGCTTGACTCAAGTGATTACTACTGGTTGTGTTTTGGGGACACATACAGGTCTTTCACCGCGGGAGGGCGGGTGGTCACGGCTTGT
>JAYVTU010000142.1:0-28355 GCA_043788485.1 Planctomycetota bacterium | reverse complement strand
GAGCGTGCCGGCGCCGGCTTTGGTCATCGTCGTCGAACCGCCTCCGATGATGTTGTTGATCGTCGCGCTGACAGCCGAAGCGGTAGTGATCGTCGGCGTCGTACCGTTGAGCGTGAGCGTGCCGCCGTTGATGATGTATCCGGTGGTGTTGAAAGTCAGGTTGTGCGCCGTGATCCCGCCGGCGTCGATCGTCACTGTTCCCGCGGTCCCGCCGAACACGGCATCGTTGGCCGTGCCGCTCGAGGGCCAGAGGTTCGTGCCGTTGTCCCAGAACAGCGAGGTTGTGTCCCACGCCCCCGTGCCGCCCGTTCCGGCCGTCGCGCCGTTCTGGTCCCACGTGTAGGTGGTCGCGTGGACCATCGGCGAAGCGCCGCCGATGCCCAGCACCGCCAGCAGCGCCAGAATACGCCGACGGTTCTTGCGGAGACGGATGCGGATCGCTTGCTTCTTCTCAACTTGCCTCATCTCGATTCCTTTCCCGAAAAGCTCGCTTTGGATCGTGTTTCGATGCTCCCTCGATCAACCGATTCCGCTGTCACCACAACGCGTTGTAAAGCATGTTCGTGTTATTGTAGTTCCAGACCTTCTCGGTATGGCCGTCGATGAACACGGCGTTGGAGCAGCCGAGGTTGTAGTTGCCGTCGGGCGGGAAGTGGTAAGTGGCGACGCAGTCGCAGGGATTGCCCCAGCCCATCGAGGCGTTGTTGATCGACCATGAGGCGTAGACGCCGCCCTGGATCCAGCCATCTTCTTCGCCGAAGAAGAGGCACTGCGACGGCTTCTTGACGGCGGTGTATTTCTGGATGATGCCGGCTTTACCGTTCCAACCGGTCCAGCCGAGGTAGGAATTCATGGTGTAGGAGAAGACGGGCGCGGGCATGGAGGCGACGGTCTCGCCGCACTGCCATGAGGATTGGCCGTCGAGCTTGAGCGCGTAGGTCCGTGTGAAGACGCTGCAGAGATAGACGTCGCCGTTGGGAACATAAGACCCGAGCAGCCCGTTCTTGACGGAACCTGGCAGGTGCCAGCCGTGCAGGTTCGCACCCGTCGAGAGCCAACCGAACGCATCGGGGATGGAATTATTGAAGTCGGTCATGTAGCCATACGAGGATATGGACAGTTGTCGCACGTTCGATTGGCAGACCCCGAAGTTCGCGTTTTCGATTGCGCTGTTGACCGACGGCATCATCAGTGCCAGCAGGACGAGGATGATCGTCACCACGACCAGCAACTCGATGAGCGTGAACGCGTGGCGGTGTTGCGATTGAGGCGGCGTGATTTGCGGGATGGAATTGTTCATGGGATCACCTCCGCCGGCGTGACGGAGAAGTCGCGGAACACCAGCCCGCCGCCGCCGCCGAAGAGGATGCGGGAACTCAGGGCGTTGAAGATCGACTTCGACGCGTCGATCTCGAATTTTGCGGTCACGACGCCCTTGTTGCCCTCTTCCAATTCAAAGCGGGCCTTTTCCGTGTCGGCGTCCCAGACCATGCGGAGCTTGTGTGTCCCGCCGCGGATGTGCAGATTCTTTGCAACAGTCTTGCCCTCCGCGTGGATCGAATCGATACGGCTATCGATATTGCCACCAGGCCACATGACCGCCAGGACATGTGGCCCGAAAATCGGCTCCTGGAACGGCGTGACCTTTGTCATCTCCGCGCCGCCCATGCCGAAGAATGTGATGGCATTCGTTTCCGTGGTGTCGGGCACGTCGACCGTCACCTCCGCGATGAAGTTAGTCTGATACCAGTCGGTGCGCACTGTGCGGATGTACGTCCGCTTCTCACCGCCGCCCGCAGGACCTTTGCCGGTGACCGCCATGCCGCGCGGTGTCAGCTCCGCGAAATCCCCAACGACATCGAGCCCCGCCGGAAGCTTCCCGCTCCGCAGCGAATCGGTCACGGGCACCAGCGCCGGATCGGTCTCGGCGACGACATCGTGAATCGTGCCACTCGCGTCAACCTGCGCCGTCTGCCACACCGTCAGCGGCTGGACCTTCGTGCCGCTCTGCAACTCCACCTTGCCCTCGGTCACGCGCACCGACGAGTCGCCGCCCTCGCGGACGGTCATGATGAACCGCGTGCCGAGATCGACCACCGCATACTTCGGGGCGCCGACGGTGAACCCGTGCGCCTTGTCCGGCACGTAGGCGGCGATGCGGCCGACCTTGAGGAAGCCACGCGAAGCGGAGTTGATCCCGAATTCGCAGGGGCCTTCGAGCGTGACCTGCGCCCCGCTGTAAAATTCGACCTGGACGGTGCCCGAACGCAACCGCAGGAAGCCGGCGGGGAGTTGGCTCCCGACGGCGGTCGGGACATCGGATTCGCCAAACACCGCGTCGGTCGATCCGGTCAGCGAGGCGAAGCCCTGGCGGACGATTCCGTTGTATTCGTCGGTCTGCTTGACGCTCAGTGACATCATCACCGAGCCGAGGGCGCCGACCATGAGGATCAGCGACGCAGCGAGTGCGTAACGCATGGGGCGCCTATGGAGGGAGAAAAAGGAAAGGGGCTTGGCGTGAGCGAGGTCGGGGACGGACACATCGGCGGACAGGTCATCGGCAAAGGCCTGATGTCGGAGGTGGTCGTGGAGGTGCATGTAGTGGACGTAGAACTCGGCGGCACGGAGATCCGTGCAGACGAGATAATCGAGGCGGGCCTGGCCGACGGCGTCGAGCCGGCCGTCGCAAGTGGCGTCAAGAAGGTCGGACATTTCCGATATGAGAGTTTTGTCGCTCATTACCAACCCTCCGCGCCGGTGGCCAGCTGCACGCAGCGGTGCAGCGCACGGCGGATGTGCATCACGGCCTTGTAGACGGCGTCGACGGATCGCCCCACCTGCTCGGCGACCGAATCGACGGTGGCACCCTCGGCGTAACGCATGCGGATTAACTTGCGATCTGCCTCGCTGAGCTGCTCGACGCAATCAGCGAGGCTGCGACGTCGGGCTTCGAGCAAGTCAGACTCGTGAAACGTCTGCTTGCAAACAACGTCCATGAACTGATCGGTGAACTGAAGGCGATCGCGGCCGCGTGATTTGCGATATCGCATCACTTCGATGCGGGCGATGGCGTAGGCCCAAGCCAGGAAATTGCTGCCGCTCTCGAACTCGTCGAATTTCTTCCAGAGAACGGCGTTGATCTCCTGCTTGACATCGTCGGCGTCGGCCCAGTTGGCCAAAAGGGAGAAGACCAATGCCGAAATCCGCGGCTCGGACCGCGTAAAAAGCTCCATAAATTCATTAATTCGGTCGTTTTGCGCCATTGCAGACGGTGTCTTTGTGTCGATCCAAGAGGCCGTGCCCACTCTCATACGGGCAGTGGGCGGCAGAATTGGAACCCTTGCCTCTCATAATCATCAACAAAATTTCTGCCGCAAATTCGCCATCGGGCGGTGCGAGCATCTTATCGTCGGGCCAAAGTTTTCTCGACGCTAGTGCTCAGCGAAGTGCCTGCACGGCCTTGGCGAACCGCTCCAGGTTCTCGTAGTTGTTCTGCCACGTGGTGTACATCCACCCGCCGACGCCTCCCGCCTCCTTGGCCGCGTCGTTCCACTTGCCGACCTCGGCCTCGACGTGTGGATCATCGTAGTAGCCGGCGACGAGCTGGCGGTGTTTGCGGCCGGCGAAGAACTTCAGCGACTCGGATCGGTGGCCGCCGTTCCAGTTGGCGATGATCGTCGTGGGTTCGACCCCTTCCCACGACCCCGCGAGCGTCGTGGGCACGAGGTAATACTTGTCCACCGAGTTGTGGTGGGGATCGAACATGTCGGACCAGACGACGATCTCGGCACCGGGGCTGATCTCGTGAATCATCGTCTGGCAGCGTTTCACGTTGTCGGCGAGCAACTGGCCGGCGGTCTTGCCGCTGTTCTTGCACAGGCCGCACTGCCCGGCGAGCCTCAGCTTCTTGCGGTGGGCGGCAACCCAGCCGCCCGAGAACCGGATGCCGTCGGCTTTCGCCGCGGTGGGTGCCGATCCGATGGGAAAATCAGGCCAAAATCTCGCGGACCGCGGCGCGGGGTTCGACGCCGGTGAGGCGTTGGTCGAGGCCTTGGAACTTGAAGTTGAGTCGTTCGTGGTCGATGCCGAGGCAGTGGAGGATGGTGGCGTTGAGGTCGTTGATGTGGACGCCGCCGCTGACGATGTTGTAGCAGAAGTCGTCGGTGACGCCGTGCTCGACGCCGGGCCTGATGCCTGCACCGGCGAGCCAGGCGGAGAAGCAGCGGCCGTGGTGGTCGCGGCCCGAACCCAGTCCGCCCTGGCTGTAGACGGTGCGTCCGAATTCGCCGCCCCAGATGAGCAGCGTGTCGTCGAGCAGGCCGCGCTGCTTGAGGTCCTTGACGAGCGCGGCGGTGGGCTGGTCGGTGTCGCGGCACTGGTTGGGAAGGTGGGTCTGCAGCGAGTTGTGCTGGTCCCAGCCTCGGTGAAAGAGCTGCACAAATCTCACGCCACGTTCGATCATGCGGCGTGCAAGGAGGCAATTGGCGGCGTAGGTTCCGGGCAGTCGCGACTCGGGGCCGTAGGCCTCGAATATGTGCGACGGCTCGTCGGAGAGATCGGCCAGGCCAGGCACGGAAGCCTGCATGCGGTACGCCATCTCGTATTGTGCGATCCGAGCTTCGATCTCGGGATCGCCGGTGAGTTCGGCACGGGTGGCGTTGAGGGCGGCGAGGTCGTCGAGCTGTCCGCGGCGGAAGTCGCGGCTGACGCCCGGCGGATTGGAGAGGTAGAGCACGGGATTGGCGCCGGGGCGCAGGCGGACACCCTGATGCTTGCTCGGCAGATAGCCGCTGCCCCAGAGGCGCTCGAAGATGGGCTGGCCGGGATTTTTGCCGGTGCCCTGACTGATGAGAACCATGTAGGCGGGGAACTCCTGGTTCTCGCTGCCCAGGCCATAGCTGAGCCAGGCGCCCAGCGACGGGTGGCCGACTTGCTGATTGCCGGTGTTGATGTAGGTGATGCCCGGGTCGTGGTTGATCGCCTCGGTGTGAAGTGCCTTAAGGATGGCGATGTCGTCGACGATCCCGGCGGTGAAGGGCAGGAGATCGCTGATCCACCGGCCGGATTGGCCGTGCTGGCGCATCGGGCGGATGGGCTTGCAGACGAGGAACTGTTTCTGGCCGGCGGTCATGCCGGTGACGCGTTGGGTGCCTTTGACGTCGGGTGGGAGCGGGGTGTTGTGCGTTTTTTCCAGGGAGGGCTTGTAATCGAAGAGGTCGACGTGGCTGGGCCCACCGGATTGGAAGAGGTAGATGGCTCGCTTGGCCTTGGGCGCGAAGTGCGGCAGATCGGTGCGGCCGCCGGTCATGGAGACGGTGGCATGGGAGGCGGTCGCCGCGGCGGGCGTGGCGAAGGCACGCGAGCCCAGCAGCGAGGCGAGGGCGGCGGCGCCGACGGCGTTGCGCCCGCGGTCGAAGAGCTGCCGCCGCGTGATCATCAATTCGTATTCTCGCCTGGGGTCCATGCGTTATTCCCGTGTGATCGTTTCGTCGAGATTGAGGATGACGCTGGTGACGGATGCGAAGGCCGCGAGCTCGGAGGAGTCGATGGCCGTGTCGCGTGGGGTGGCGCCGACGGCCAGGAGCTGCTGCGCGGCGGCGGGGTCGGCCTTGAAATGAACAATCGCGGCATCGAGGCGGCGCGTGAGGATCGCCAGCTCTTTGAGCTGCGGCTCACGGATCACAGCGCGGCGGAAGGCGAAACGGAGCCGGCCCTCGGTCGTCTTTTCGCTGTGGATAGCCTGCTCGGCCAGCAGCCGGGCGGCCTCGACGAACTGGGGATCGTTGAGCAGGACCAGGGCCTGCAGCGGCGTGTTGGTTCGCGACCGGACCACGGCGCAGGTCTCGCGCGTCGGGGCATCGAACACGCTCATGGCCGGCGGCGGACAGGTGCGTTTCCAGAACGTGTACATGCTGCGGCGAAACAGGTCCTGTCCTTCGGAGGCGACGAAGTCCTGGGCCGTGAACGGTGACTCATAGCCGTAGTGGCTCATCTCACGCCAGAGCGTCAGGGGCTGCTGGGCAAAAACGCTGGGCCCGCCGATGTCGGGCATGAGCGCCCCGCAGACTGCCAGGGCGTTGTCGCGCACGGATTCGGCGGAGAGCCGTCGTCGGCTTGAGTGGGCGAGCAAGCGATTGTCGGGGTCGATCTCGCGGAGCTGGGATGAGCTGTTGGAGGATTGGCGGTAGGTCGCGGACATGACGATCTGCTTGATCATCCGCTTGGTGTCCCAGCCGTTGTCGGCGAAATCGCGGGCCAGAAAATCGAGGAGCTCGGGGTGGGAAGGGTAATCGCCCTGCGAGCCGAAATCGTCGGCCGTCGAGACGATGCCGGTCCCCATGAGCATCTGCCAGTAACGGTTGACGGCAACACGAGCGGTCAGCGGATTGGAAGGCTGGACGAGCCACTGCGCGAGTCCGAGGCGGTTGCGTGGGGCGGAGGCGGGCATGGGCGCCAGGACGGCGGGCGTGGCGGGAGAGACGGGCCGGTTGTGGTCCGGGTGGTCGTACTGGCCGCGCGTCAGCACGTAGGTTTGCGGCGGCTTGGCCTGCTCCTGCATGACCATGGTCGAGACCTTGCCGCGCTCGATGATGGGCTTGATGACGCCGATCTCGACGTCGAGCGTCTTGATGGCGATGTCTCGCTGCTTGGGCTCGGTGATCTTCTGCGCCTCGAGCTTGCGGTGGTTCAGGGCTTCGATGCGGCGTGTGAGCCGGGCTCGCATGGTCGCCACGTCGCCCAGCAGCGGCTCGACTTCGACGATCGGCTTGGTGTTGGAATTGTTGGTGCCATGGCCGGGCTCGATGGCGTTGTTGAAGAAGGCGAACATGGCGTAGTAGTCGTTCTGCTTGAGCGGGTCGTATTTGTGGTCGTGGCACTGGGCGCAGCGGAGGGTGAGTCCCATGAAGGTGGTGGCGACGGTATTGATCTTGTCGGCGATGTAGATGACCTGGTATTCCTCGGGCAGCGTGCCGCCTTCGTGCGTGCTCATGGAATTGCGGAGAAAACCGGTGGCGACCTTCTGCCGATCGGTCGCGCCGGGCAGCAGATCGCCGGCGAGCTGCTCGGTGATGAAGCGGTCGTAGGGCATGTTGGTGTTGAAGGCGTCGATGACCCAATCGCGCCACGCCCACATGTCCCGGTGATCGTCGATGGAGAATCCGTTGGTGTCGGCGTAACGGGCGGCGTCGAGCCAGGGCATGGCCAGGCGCTCGCCGAAGTGCGGGCTGGCCAGGAGGCGGTCGACAAGCGTTTCGTAAGCGCCGGGCGAGTTGTCACGGGCGAAGGCGTCGGCCTGAGCGGGCGTCGGCGGCAGGCCGGTGAGGTCGAGATAAAGCCGGCGAACAAGCGTGTAGCGGTCCGCTTCGGGCGACGGGCTCAGGCCCTCGGCTTCGAGACGGGCAAGGATGAAGCGGTCGATGGAATTCAGGGCCCAACCGGCGCGATGCACCTCGGGGATGGGCGGGCGCACCGGGGCGACGAAGGACCAGTGCTGCGCATACGCGCCGCCCTGCTCGATCCACTGGCGGAGTGTCGTCTTCTGCGCGGCGGTCAGAGACTTGTGCGAATCTGCGGGGGGCATCTGCTTCTTGGGATCGTCGAGGCCGATGCGGCGTACCAACTCGCTCTCCTCGGGCTTACCCGGCACGATCGCGCGGCGACCGCTCTTGAGTTTCGACGTGGCGGACTCGGGCTGATCGAGACGCAGGCCGCCCTTGGCGCTGACCGCGTCAGGGCCGTGGCATGCGAAACAGTTGTTGGAAAGGATCGGGTTCACATCGCGGCTGAAAAGGATCCGCCTCTCCGCGGCACCGGTTCCCGTCGCAATCGACAGGACGGCCATCGCAGCTATCGCGCACATCCAGAATCCACCTTGACGAAGCTGCCCCATCGCTTGATCGCCCTTGAGGTTTGAAGCATCTTACCCGGCATTTTCCCGATGACCTCGGGCCGGCACGATACCGACCTTGGGTTTGAAGAGTTTACCCCACCCGTTGGGTCTGCACAGTAATTTCGAGCATTTGGATACTCCTTTGTCCAAGTTGCGGCCTGAATTGAGCCTTGAAGAGGTTGGATTCCCGGTTTTCTGCGGGGTCGGGGCGTACCGATGGCGTCGATCCGCTACGAAGGGTCGAAGTTCACGCTCCTTTTCACCGCTCACGCCAACACGGCGGCGGGATCGCCGCGGCAGACACAACCCAAGCCGCCGCCTGCTTCACAAACCAACGGGTTCTGACAAGAAGGCCCGGACTACCTACTTGAGTCGGATGAGTTCCGGAGACTCCGTCGAGGCTTCGATCGCACGGATCGTCTCGCGGACAGATTTGGTCTTCGTGAGCATCAGTGCCTTGGGGAAGCCCTTTTCGTCTTTTTCAAAATAGTCCGCAATCCTCGTCAGGTCGGGTATGACCGGCTTCGCATGGGCGCCGTAGGTGAGCAGGATTTCCATCAATTCGGGGGTGCGTTTCTGGCTGCTCCAGGGATTCTGATCGCGGGTGTATTTAACGCAGGCGCTGATTCCTTCTTCGATGCGATGCTTGGCAAGCAGGCGTAGGCCCTCGATGCGGATCGAGTCGGCGAACATCTCGCCGCTGGGAGCGGGTTCGACGACCGCCTGATAGATGGCGGGCAACAGAGGCTTGATCTGTTCAAAGGTGAGATTCCGGTAGACGGAACCGATGGAGCCGCGTGCTCGGCCGTCCTGGTTCTTGAGGCCGGCCCTGACGGCCTTGTAGAGCGCCTGCATATCCACGCCGTCGAGCGATCGGCTGAGCATCCCATCGAAGAGCGCGAAGCAAAGATAGCGCTGCTGCATGCCGCGCGGATCGTTTTCCGGGTCCACCTGTGCCAGCATCTCAAGGAGCTGGGGGACGGCCTGCCTGGCCGGGGCGCCGATGCTCGCCAGGGCCTCGGCGGCCTTGATGCGAAGCCAGAGGTCCTTGCTGGTCAGCGAATCGCGAAGCGCTCCGATGGCAAACGTGCTGCGCTTGCCAAGAGCGATCAACGCCTGGCAGGCTCCGTAGCGGGACTCGATACGCGGCGAATCGAGCAGCTTGAGCAGTGCCGAATCGACCACATCCTTGCGGCGAGCCAGCGCCAGTGCGGCCCGCTCCCGGACGACCGGCGACCAACTGGTCAGGCGTTCGAGAAGCTGTTCGACACTGAAACGGTCATAGACGCTGGTTCTGTCCTTGTTGCTCCAGCCGCGGCCGTCGATGATGATCGCCTGTGCGGCGGCGGCATCGAGCTGCGGGACGACCGCGGGGCGTTTGCCCGTGAGGCAGATTTTTTTCAGCGGCATCGCATAGGCCAGCATGTACACGCCGGTGCAGTCCCAATTGGCGTAGTGGTCCTGCGCGGGCTCCGGGGGGCCGAGGTGGACGAACGTGCCGTCCCACCGACGTGCCAGGTCGAAATACCAGGCGCCGAATTCGTTCATCCACGCTCCGGTCGCACGGGGGCCGGACTCGGCGACGCCGGGCATGGCCCAGAGGATGTTGAAGAAATTGCCGGTGTGTCCGGTATCGCGTTCGGGTCCGTGTGAGGCGAGGGCCATGCGTGAAAAGAATTCCGCGCCTTGGGCTTCACCGAGCAGATTGAACAAGACCGCGGCCATTCCGCACTTGCCGTTGTCGTCGTGGTTGTCGATCCAGGGCTGATGGTCGCCGTAGGGGACCGCGCCTTTGCCGATGTAGAAGCGCAGCAAGCGGGCGCTGAGTTCGATGGCGTGGGCGACCTCGGGATCCTTCACGCCCGCCTGCCGGGCCAGCACCAACGAAATGGTCAGCGGCACTCCCGGAGAGTTCATCATACCGTACCCGCCGAGGGTGCCGTCGGGCATCGCGAAATTGTGGCCCCACGAACCGACCGCGCTCTGCCCCCGAGCGGCTTCGAGCGCAAGACGGCGTAGGCCAGGCAAGACCGATTCGTCGCCCGTCGCGATCACATACTCGCCGAGCAGCATCATGACGTAGCCGTAACGCCAGGTTTGATAACTGCGATCCGAATAGTCCGCCGCCCATCTGGCTTCCTGCTTGACCAGCGGCAGGTAGGCCGGTTCGCCGCTGGCCAGCAACGCCAGTGCATTGATCGAGCGCACGATGGCGTCCTCGCGATGCGGAGACTTCGAGACCCTTTCGGCCAGTGCCTTGCAGCCTTGATCCAGGATGCGCTTCGACTTGGCGCAGCCAAACGGCGCAGTGTCGCTGTAGTTGCCCATGACCGGCAGCTTCACCACGACCTCCGCCGATTCGCCTGCTCGCCAGCGGGTCAGTGTCAATCTTCCGCCTCCGGCGTCGGACTCGGCGATGGTGATCGCCTTGCCCAGCTCGACGCGCGGGTCGTAGGAAAACGGCTTACCGCCGACGCCGAGGATGACGTCTCCGATTTGAAGAATGCCATCAGCGGGAGAACCCTTGTCCACCTTGGTGACCGCGATCTGCCGGGCATCGGTGGTCACCAACCGGTCACAAAACATCCAGCCGCGTGCCCCGGTGGGGCCGAGGTTCCAATCGTGCTTGGCCTCGTTTGGAATCTTGTCGCCACGGATGAAGTCGGGGTTGGCCAACTTCTCCGCGGCCGCCGCCGGTCGGGTGGCCAGGAGGATGGTCAGCGCCAAGATGGCGATGAATGCGACCGCCGCCCGCCCATAAATAGTTTTGATCATCATCGACAGTCTTACTTTCTGATCTTTGGAACCCGAGAAGATGACATCCTACTTTATCAACGGAAACCGAGCAGCATGGTTGGCCAAAACGTCATTTTCGTTTGAGGGTGGCATCCGCGTGGCATCCGAATAAATTCAAGTAGAATGTTCAGCGTCGAAAAAGAGAAACCCATGACACGCGAATCAAAGCTTCACTTCCAGAAGGATTTTTCAGCCCAGGAATTCTCCAGCCGCCGTCGCCGCGTGATGGACCGGATGTCCGGCGGCCTGGCGGTGCTCGCCTCAAGTGCCGAGGTTCCGGGCTTTGATCCCATCCGACAGACCAACGATTTCTACTACCTCACCGGCATGGAAGTGCCGCACACCTATCTGACTATGGACGCCGCCACCGGGAAGTGCGTCGCATACCTGCCGCCACGCAACGAGGCCCACGAAAAAAGCGATGGCCCATCGCTCAGCGATCAGGACGGCCCGTTCGTGCTTGCCCGGTCCGGCATCGACGAAGTTCGCCCCATCAGCAAACTCGTCGCGGACCTGTCCAACATTGCCCGGCCCATCTGGATCATGCGTGCCCCAGCCGAAGGCCCGCGCCAGTGTCAAGATACGCTGCGCCACTATTCCAAGGCGATTCTTGCCGACCCGCTCGACGGCCGCCTCAGCCGCGAAACCCACCTGATGGCCAGGCTCGCGCAGCTCTCGCCCCGCGCCGAGTTCCGCGACCTTTCGCCGATCATCCACCGCATGCGGCTCATCAAGTCCCCCGCCGAGATCGAGGTGATGCGCATCTCCGGCAGGCTCACCGCGCTGGCGACCCTCGAAGCGATGAAGGCCACGCGCCCCGGTGTCAGCGAGTTTCAACTCGGTGCGATCGCCGATTACGTTTATCAGATCAACGGGGCCCAGGGCGCCGGGTATCGGCCGATCATCGCGACGGGCGGCAACATCCCGATGATGCACTACTGGCGCAACAATGCCATCTGCCAGTCGGGCGACCTCGTGCTGTTTGATTATGCCCCGGACTACAACAACTACACCAGCGACATCGGTCGGATGTGGCCGGTCAATGGAACGTTCGCGCCGTGGCAGCGCGAGCTATACGGCTTCGTGCTCAAGCACCACGCGGCACTTCTGGATCTGATCCGCCCCGGTAAAACCAAGGACGAAGTCCTCGCCGAGGCTGCCAAGAAAATGATGCCGGTGGTTGAAAGCACCGCATGGTCGAAACCGGTGCACAAGTCGTCGGCGCTGAAACTGCTGGAAAGCAAGCGCCCGCTCAGTCATGGTGTGGGCATGCCCGTCCACGAAGCGGCGGGCAAGGAGGATCAGCCGATGGCCCCGGGCCTGGTGTTTGCGGTCGATCCAGAACTTTTTATTCCCGAAGAAAATCTCTACATCCGCGTGGAAGACACGGTCGTGGTGACGGACACCGGTATCGAAAATCTGACCGCCGCCTGCCCGCGTGAAATTGATGAAGTTGAGCACCTCATTAAGACCAGTAGCGGGCTGTTGCAGCATCTTCCGCCGGTGCATCACAACCCGGGAAGGTGACGCGGGCAAAATGGTGCCGTGTGCCGCCCCGAGAAGAAAAGCGTGCGACTTTCAGCGACCGAGCATCTCGTCCATCTTCTCGCCCATGGTCTTGCCGTTGAGGTATTCGGTCTCGCCGTTGTGATTCCAGTGGTAGCCGAAGTTGCTGGGTGATACCGAGGCGTCGCGCCAGAAGGGGCGGGTGTTGGCGGTTTTCACGTTGCCTTCGAAGGCGGGATATTTTTTGGGATCGGCCAGGGCGAGCTGGGCCCGTTCCACCGCGGTGAGTTCCCGGGGCGGCGCCATCCCGGTGGTGCTGATGGAGAACAGCAGCTTGGGGTTGCCGAACTCGGTGCGCAGGCCCTTGATCAGGTCCACAAGATTGGCCTCGTATTTGTCCGAGGCGGCCTTGTCCACGCGGTCGCTCCATCCCGGGTGCCAGCCGATGTCGGCGATGCGATATCCCTTGCCCTTCCACTCTGGAAATTCCGTGCCGAGATTGCTGACGCAGTCGCGGGTGTATTCGATCAATGCCTTGTAATAGGGTCCCACCGCGCCGCCGCGGCACTGGGCGGTCGGAAATCCCCGTTGTTCACCCGTTTCTGATCGTGATCACGACCTGCAGCACCGTGGCGATGCACACCCAGACCAGGTAAGGGATCTGTGCTGCGGCGACCCACCGGTAATGCGGCCAGATCGCTGCCATCATCCAGGGAATCGTCACCAGCACAACCAGAATGTCCGCCGTCGCCAGCGGCAGATCCCGCATCCCGCCGAAGACGGGCATGAACAGCAAGTTGGCGATCAGGTTGATGATGAAGGGTAACGCAACCAGCCACGAGATGCTGATTCGATAGACCTTGTAGAAGACAAACCCGAAGCTCACGAGGATGATCGGGTAGAGGACTTGCCAAATGAGTCCGATGGCGCCGGGGGATGGCGTCCACGAGGGCTTGTTGAGGTTGGCGAACCAAGTCTGGAAGTCCATGCGGTTACGATACGCGGCGATGGCGCCGTGGTCATCTTTCCATCTGCCTTTACAACGCCCTACCGTTCTATCGGCAGCAGCAACGCCTCGACTCCCTGGCCAACGCAATTGACAAGATTATCGGCAAGTATGGCCGCGACACCATCCACCCCAGAGCCATGATGGGCGCCCGGGACGCCGCCCCGACGCGGATTTCGTTCACGCAGATCCCGGCGAATGAGAACTTCTGACACGGCCTACTGTTCATTACGCCCCCGGTTCGTTGGCCTTCATGCCCGCGTGATAGGTCGTGTAGATGAACACCGGGACCTTCGCGTCGCCCATGTGCTGCCGGATCATCGGCAGGACTTTTTCCCACGCCAGTCCGCCGACGCCCGTCGCGAGCTTTGGCAGGGCGATCGAGCGGATCTCGCCCTTGTCCAGTTCGTGGCGGAGGCGGCGGAGGGCGTGGTTGACGTTGGGCTCGGTCGCCTTTCCGGGCTTGCCGCCGTGGGCGATTTCGCCTTCTTGTGTGAGGAGGTTGAAGATGCGGACGCCGCCGACGCCGCCCCACATCCACAGTTCGCCGGGCTTGGGGTGCGTCTGGTGGGTGTAGTGGCGATAGTCCTTGGCCATCGCGGGCCAACGTTCTCGCAGGGCCTGAGCCAAGCCGTGGTCGAAGTGATCGTTGGGTGCCACGCCGTGTGCGATGGCCTGAGCGCCGGTGAGTAGGATGTCGCCGGCGACTTCATGAATCATGGCAGGCCTTTCGTAAACCGACATTTCCCAGATGACCTCGTGCCGGCACAATACCGGCCTTGGACTTGAAGAGTTTACCCCTCCTCCATCACGAAGGGAACACCCTCCTCACGCCCACAGCATCTCCAACCGCTTCACCGCCTCACGCATTCCCAGACCACGCACCGCGGCCCCCCCCGACCCCGCCGCTTCCGTCCCTATAGCCGCCCTCTCTGGGAGTGGGGCATCGACCTGCGGGAACATCGCGATCATACACCGTAGTTGCTGACGGCCCGCGGCACCGACCTCATCCCCGCGATCAGTTCCCCCACGTCCGCTAGCTCGCCGCGGATCTCGCCTTGCCCTCGGGCGACCGCGGCCCCGTGGAATGGGTCCACGGCTGAGGCAGCATCGCAGCTCGCCGGTCAGGGTGCTGCTTCACCGCCTTCGGTCGACCCCACTTTGACCCCACTTTGTTTGCAATGTACCACCGCATTTTGCAATCCAACGCAATGGATTGCAATGAACGCAAGATCGTTTTATACTGTGAAACAAGCTGATTTTGCTGGTCTGTCCGCACGCAGCGAGCGGTCGCACCGCGAGCCCCCGATGGCCATCACACCCGTGAGGTCGTGGGTTCGAGTCCCACCTCGCCCATTTCGTCTTGAAGTACCAGATCGCAGGACTTCGTATCATTTTGCAGAACCCCTGAAACTAGCACAGTTTGAGGTTTATCTGCCGAACCCGTGCAAGTTCGTGCGGCTTCGTGCTGCGACGCATTTCGCTCCACAGATTCGTCGCTTTTAGCGCCGCCCTGAAACACGCCCGCCGCAAGGTCGAAATGCGCGTCCCGCGTTTGCAGATAGTGCTGCGCCGCGATCAGCGGAGAATGCCCCAGCCATCCCGCAACGACGTGAGCCGGGAAACGCTCGACCCAATCGGTCGCGCAGCTCGCCCGCAGGTTGTGGAACAAACGGGGCCACGGCTTCTCACCCGCCCTCGCAATGATTTTGTAGAACGTGGTCCGCAAGTTCATCGTCGCATCATTCAATCGCGGCACTACCGACTCAGCTCCGGGCTCGGCTTGCTCGAAAAGCCGCATGAGAATCGGGCGAAGCTCCGGCGCGATCGGCACAACGCGGACCGCGTGGGCCTCGCCGTGGCCAGCCGTCTTGGGGCTGCGCACCGTCAGCCGTCCGCGGTCCCAGTTCACATCGCCCCACCGCAGGCCCACAATCTCCGAAGGGCAGCGCAACCCCGCGTAACGGCTCAACGTGATGATGGCGCGCCACTGGTCATCGGGGCATTTATCCAGCACCGCCGCAATCGTCGCCGGTGTGACGTAATGGGCTCGCTCGGGGTTGGCCTGCGATCCCGCCTTCAAATCCTCGAACGGGCTGGATGCGATCAGCCCCCATTTCACCGCCTTGCGGAAAACAGCCTTGGCGACGTGGACACGTTTTGCGACGGTCGCGCCCGCCAGCCCCTCGCCCGCGATGGCCTTACGCCAGCGGTCCGCGTCGGCCGGCGTCAGTGTGTCCAACGGCGTTGCCTCGCCGAGATGCGCCCGCAAGCTCTTGGTCGTTTGCTTCCTCGCCGCGATGGTGGACGCCTTGACTACCGCCGCCGCCTCGTAACGGGCCAGCAGGTCGCCCAGCGTCAGCACGCTGGCGATGGTGCGTGGCTTGACCAGCCCGGCGCGGGCAAGACGGGCGTGAACCCGATCAGGCCTATCCCGCACCCATGCGCCCAACTCCTCGCCAAACGGATCGCCACTTCGCTTGAGGGCGAGCAGGGCCTCAACTCGCAGGGCGAAGCTCGCCGCAGATTTGGCGGGCATCTTGCCCAGCCGGATCGACCGGCGGACACCATCGCCGTCAGTGAATAACACCCGGCGCGTTCCATTAGCATCGTGCGAAACACTCGCCATTCGTCACCGTCCCTTCTTGGGGCGCTTCGCGGCGCCCGTGGTTGACCTTTCCGCAACGACCTTCATTTTGAGCACACGCGCCACCGCGTCCAGCGAATCGGTCGTCATCGGCTTGCCGTGGGCAAACCGGGAGAGCGTCGATTCGGGGAGCTTGGCCAGTCTCGCGATCCGGTAGCGGGTTAGCCCGCTGCCGTCGATCGCCGCACGCAGTTGATCGCTGAATGTTTTCATGCGCAACATCATATCAGCGAGCCTTTGATATGTGAAAGCGCTGCGATATATGCAAGTAGTCATGCGGCCGGCTGCTCGCGGCTCTGGACCCACTCGCGCAGGCTCTCGACGCTGTAGAGAATGCGCCGGCCGACGCGAACGCTCGGCACTTCGCGTGTGTTCGTCAGCGTCCACAGCAATCGCGGGCTGATGGCCAGCATTCGCGCCGCAGTCGTTGCGTTGACAAGCATGGGGGTCAGGGTTTCGGACTCTCGGGGATTCGTGGTAGCCATATTGAAATGCCGCCTCCTTGCGGCGTTGGCAGGCGATTGGGTGGGTTCAGCTAGGGTCCGCGTCGTCGTAGGCGACAGTCAGAGCGCCGGCGTCCGGGCAACGCTTGGCCAGTTCGGCGTGCAACTCCTGCGCGCGGACAGCAGCGCCGCCGAGGCGCCGGTGGCCGGCTCGATCGCCCCATAGAGGTAGACCCACTCGTAGCGTGTCTGTTTGACGGCGGTGGGACGCGAACCGGTCGGCGCCCACACCTTGGTGAGCGTGCCCTGTTGGCCGAAGCGTGCCTCGTCCATGAAGAAGACACGCAGGCGTCCGCCGGCCGGCGCGATGGCCTGGCGCACGGTGTCTAAAAAAGGGGCGCTTCGACCCTGAACTTCGCCAGCGCCGCCGGGTCATTGTCCTCGTGGCGTGGACGCGGCGAAAGGCACGAATAGCCCAGCCTCTCCAGCAGGTCGTACGCGCCGTCGAGCGAATACTTCACGTAGAACTCTTGATCGAGGATCCGCACGACGTCCTTGCCGCGCAGCGTGCAGACGCCGTCGGCGGGCGTGGGTCCGGCATCAAGCCGCGCCCGCAGGTCCGCCTCACGCTCCCGCGGCAGCTTCGTCGGCCGCCCCGGCCGCGGCTTGGGCTGCACCGCCGCGATCCCGCCATCGCGATATACGTACGCCCAATCCTGCACGCTGCGTCGCGCCCGCCCCAGCGCCGCGGCGATCTGCGGAGCTTCCCATCCCGCCAACGCCATCGACACCGCGCGGTAGCGATCCCGACGCAGCGCATCGCGTTCGCAATCGGCCATCCTTCTTGGGACGGCGACCACGCTCCAGTTCTTGCTGCCAGTTATCACCCACCGGCTTGGTGCGGTAGCCAAATGGGAAGTCGCCCGCCGATCCATTGCCATTGAGGATGCGGCCTTCCTGGCCTTGCCGCACTTGTTTGGCGCGCTCAGTGTTCGCGGTCGAATGGTGCAGGCCCATCACGGCAACCAAGGTCTCCCAGCCATCTCGCTCCGTGTCGATCCCCTCAGTCGTGGAGACGAAACGCCCCTCGTTGTACAGGATGTCCTTTACGAGCCCGAGAGTATTCGACGCACGCGACAGACGCCCCTGATCATTCACGACCAGGAACAGGGGCTCGCCAGAATCGATCCAACGTCTGATCCGTAAGAAGCCTGGCCGGTTCGCATCTTCACCCGAGATTCCCTCGTCCCGGATGACCTCGGCCGACGAATGGCTGACACCCAGACGGTCCAGGCCCTGGCGAATCTTGCGCTCCTGATCCTCGCAGCTTTCGGTTCTCTGCATCTCGGAGCTGAAGCGGGTGTAGATGATCAGCCGCTGCCGCCGCCCGGTCGGCTCGCTTGCCTTATTCTTGCCTAACCCCACTCCCAAATGTCCGTAATGCTCCAAGCCTGGGCCAAAGTCTGGGCCTCCGCCAAGTTCATGATTTGCCGTATGATTGGAGATGTCAGGGCATTCTTCGGTACTGTCCCGAAAAGGGCCATGAGAATCCCTGGGCTTTTTTACGAATATCTCACGGCTTGATGGAAGGCGAAGCGGTCGGCGGCGTGGTGGAGAGCGATGTCCTGAGATACGTGAGGATCTGCTCGCGAACGACCGGGCCGAAGTCCGGCATGCGCTGCTCGGCGATCATCCAGTCCCAGAGCTCTTCCCATCGCTGCGGGGAGAGCCGCTGCTGCGCGATGAGCTGCGTGGAGTGACACCGGCTGCAGATGGCGACGGTGATCTCCAGATTCGGCCCGGGCGGCAGGCCCGCGAGACCTTCACCGGATCCGTTGGATGCGGCGACCGGGACATTCCGCAGCGCAGCCATCGGGTCGTTTGGTTCGTGTTTGCCGCGTGCCGCGTAGTAGGGCATCGGGTCGTAAGGCGGTGGGGGAGGTGCGGCGGGCGCTGGAGGTGGTGCGATGAGGCGTCGCAGTGGATCGTAGTTTGCATCCTCGGCGGTCAAGGGCGCGGGCAACAAGATCGCGACGAAAGCCACGGCGATGAGGATCGCGATGGCCGCCATTCTGAGATGAGTCGGGCGCTGTTTCATCACACGGCGAAGAGCGCGATGCGGTGCTGCATGTTGTTGTAGTAACCGCCGGGGTTCCAGCCGGGCACGACCGGCGGCTGCGTCTTGCCGGCTTCATCGGTCGCGCGGACCCAGACCTCGAAGTAGCCGGTCTCGGGCAGCGTGACCTGCGTCGTCCACCGCCGCCACGCATACGGATTGGGCGCCGCGGCGAGTTTCGCTTCGCTCCACGTCTGGCCGAAGTCGATGCTCAACTCGACCTTGGCGACCGGCACATCGCCGCCCCAGGCGTGGCCGCGCACTTCGGTCGGCTTCTTCGCATCGACCTTCACACCCGTCTGCGGGAACGTGATCAGCGACTTCACGGGCAGCGCTTCGATCGTCTCAAAATTGTCGGGCTCGACCTTCGCGCCGGGCGTCACCGCATGCTTCGGCACGGCGTACGCGGGGAATTTCATCTTCTCGCCGTCGTGCTTCACATCGCGGACCCAGATGCGCGTCAGCCATTTCTGCGAGACGGAACCGGCCCACCCGGGGATGATGAGCCGGAGCGGAAAACCGTTGAGCGCGGGGATCGGTTTGCCGTTCATCTCGAAGGCGATGAGGTTGTTCTCATCCATCGCTTTCTTGACGGGCACGCCGCGTGAGAGGGCCTGTTTGTCGGGTGCGCGGGAGAGGTGGATGTCGGAGCCGTAGTGGCCGGTGTAGACGGCGGAGGCTTTGAGGCCCGCCTTGCTCAGCACATCGCGTAGGCGGACACCGGTCCACGCGGAGCAGGCGACGGCTCCGATCGTCCATTGATTGCCGGAGACCGGCGGATTGAAATACGCCCGGCCGTTGCCGGCACATTCGATGACGAGGTTGCGCGTGACAACCTCGAAATCTTTTTTCAGGTCGCCGATCGTGAGCTTCAGCGGTGTGTTGACCTCGCCATCGATCGTCAGCGTCCAACCCGCGGCGTCCATCTTGATGACGGGCTCCGGTAGCACACCGTGATTGCGCACGAAGTGGCGGTTGCTCGGCGTGACATCGTCATCGAGAAGATGCGCGGGGGTTTCGAGATTGACGGGGCGGTCGCCGAGGTTTGTCAGGCCGTCTTTGGCCTTCATCAGCTCCGCTTCGCCGACCTCCGGGCCGGCCGGCGGATCAGCGGCGAGCGCGACGGGCATCAGTCCCTGTGGCAGGTAAGCGCCGAACGGGATCGCCACGCCGAGCGCCGCGGTGAGCGCGCCCAGGCTCGATCCCTTGAGAAACCCGCGGCGATCCGCGGTGAACGTTGGCTTGGTCATCGACGTGCCTCCTTGAAGCTTGCTGCACCAAGATAGCCTTGCCAATCGGTGTGGGCCATCGCCGGATTGACCCCAACGAAAAACCCCCGGCTTGCGCCGGGGGTTGGGTTGGAATCGATTCTGAGAATCTCCGGGATCAGCCCGCGAGTTCTTTGATCTTGGCCATGATGGATTCGGGGTCGAGGCCCTGATAGCCCATGTGTTCCCACAGGCCGCCGTTGCCGACTTTGTTGACGCCGATGTGGTCGTAGCTGGGCGTCAGACCGCGTTTGAGCAGCCACGTGCCGTAGCGGGCGCCGAGTCCCGTCTTGACGTTCTGCGATTCGACAACGAGCACGAAGCCGGTCTTGCCGACCTTTTGCAGCACGGCTTCGTCGATCTTGTTGAGCGTGGATTTGTTGACCAGGCCGACGTCGATGCCTTTTTCACGCATGCGTTCGACGGCGTCGAGAGCGCGGTAGAGCATCTCACCGTAGGCGACGACGTATCCGGCCGTGCCCTCGCGGATGACATCATCCTTGCCGGTGACGAATTTGTAGCCGGGACCGTAGAAGAACGAGCCGTCGGCTTTGAGGATGTCGGGCACGGCGGAGCGGGTCGAGAACATGAAGCGGCAGCCCTTGTCGAAGAAGACCTTCTCGAGGGCGGCCTTGAACTGGTGCTGATCGGCGGGGAAGTAGAGGCCGGTGTTGTCGTGATCGCCGATGCCGCCGTCGGCGAAGAAGTGATTGATGCCGAAGTGACACGTGTTGTCGGCCATGTCGTCGCAGCCGGTGTGTGAGAAGTGGCAGAGCACATTCGACTCATTGAGTCGGGCCATCGTCAGTTCGCTGATGCACATCTCGAGGAACGCACCGAACGTGGCGAAGATCCCCTGCTTGTCGTGGTCGAAGCCGAAGCCCGCGGCGGCTGAGAAATTGCCGCGCTCCATGATGCCCGAGGAGATGTAGACCTCGGGGTGCGACTTGTGGATGTGGTGCATGCCGCACGAGCCTTCGAGATCGGAGTCGATCGCTTTGACGGTGCGGACGCGCTCGGCGGGGTCCATCTTGTCGAGGATGCCGTTGATGATCTTGCCGAAGTCGTCGCGGTTCTTGCCCTGCGCGGTATTCGAGCCCTTGTAGGTGTAGCTGTGCTTGGACTTCGTGATGGTCTTGAGCGCCTCGGCGGCGTCGTTCAGGCCGCGCTTCGTCAGATACTCGATGGCGTACGCGGTCTTGATCACGTCGTGGCCGTGCGGCGATCCCTCGAGGTGTGCGACGCCCGGAGCCATCTTGCGGCGATTGATCAGCGCGATGGGGCCCGGCGTGTTCATCGCCTTGGCCATGCGGGCGTAGAGCGAATCGAGGTCCTCGCCGTCGCCGATGTCGATGGGCATGCCATGGCCGGCGAGCGTGTTGGCGACGCTGTAGCCCGGCAGATATTGCGAGGGGTGGCCGGCGATCGTCACGTCGTTGTCGTCGACGATCACCTTGACGTTGATCTTCTGCGCGACGGCGAGCCGCGCGGCCTCGGCGTCATCGCCTTCCTGCTGCGAGCCGTCGGAGCCGAACATGAACGTCGCGACTTCGGGGTGCGCCAGCGCGACGCCGTTGACGTAGGGCCACATGTGCCCGAGACGACCGGAGGAGAATTTGACGCCGGGGGTGAAGTCGCGCTCGGGGTGGCCCGGGAGCCTGAACCCGTATTCGCGGTAGTGCCAGAGGCGGTCCACTTCGAGGTCGCCGTAGAGCACGGCCATGAGGTACTGGATGGCGACGCGGTGACCGGCCTCGTCGAAGAAGTAAGGCAGTGCCTTGCCGGCCCGCATGAAGCAGTCGGCGATCATGACTTCGGGGACGATGTCGAACGGCCCGCCGGTGTGTCCGCCGAGACCGCGCGCATCGGCGATGGCGGTGAAGAAGACGATCGCATCGCGGCAGAGCTGGATGTTGGCCTTGAGGATCGCGCGGTGCTCGGCGGTGAGCGTCGGGTTCTTCGCCGGATCGATGGCCAGCGGCTTGAACGCCGTCAGGTCAATCGGAAACGCGCGGGGCGATGCGGTGGACGGCGCAGCGGTTGTGGTGCTCATGTTGGGTGACTCGCAGAAAGGTTATTCTGAAACGGCTCCGCCAATTATGGGGAAAACCCACAGACGTGGCAAGCCGAAATAAAAACACGGCCGCGGGGCCGTGTCATGATGCAGACTTGATGAGCGGGGCGCAAGAAATGATTTTACGGTTACTTGGGCTTCACGGCGGGCGTGTCGGAGCCGGCGACACCCTCTTTGAGTTTGTGACCGGCGTCTTTGACTTTGGACTCGTCTTCTTTGAGCTTTTCTTTGTCGATGGTGATGGTGATGTTGGAACTGGTGTCACCATTGCCCGAGGAGATGCTGAACCAGCCGCGGTAGAGGCCGAAGCCGCCGATCAGCAGGACGAGGATGACGAGGATTCCGATGAAGCGCATCATGTGAGTTCTCCGTGCCGGGGCGATTCGATCAACACTGGGTGGCCGCGCTCCCCTCGCGGACTCGGGTCGCGGCTAAACAATGATAGGGCAAGACGGGCGTGCTGGGTTACTTGAGGTCGGCAGGCTTGACGCCCTTGGTGTAGCCGCCGGCGCTGTAGGCGCGGGGCTTGTATTCGCCGACGAGATCGACCTTGGCTTCCTTGGGGACTTCGAGGCCGGTGAGGCTGTACGCGGCGTTGACGATGAGGCGGCGGAGCGGGGCGTTGGTCAGGTCGGTGCTGGAGCCCATGGTGGTGGTGAAGCTGTGGCCAGTTTTGCCATCGGGGATCTGGTAGCTCTTGGTCCAGGCGACGGGCATCATCGGATTGTTCTTGGCGCCCTCGACGGCTTCCTTGTCGGTGGGGCTCATCTTGAAGAACTCTTCAGGGCCGGTGCCGCTGCTCTTGGTGACCTGGCCGAGGACGAGCGGCTTGGAATCGCCGGGCAGCGGGAGGCGGACGCCGTAGACGTCGGTCGAGCCCCAGATTTCCTTGTCGTTGATGCCGTTGAGCAGCGGATTGCCTTTGGCATCGGGGGCGAAGATGCCGAGCGTCGATTCATGTTTGTGCCCGCCGTGGTGGCTGATCCATGTCTCGCCAAGAATGGCGCGGCCAAAGCCCTGCGACCATTCCTTGACGGCTCCCTTGTAGGTCCAGTTGTAGACCTCGTAGGGCCCCTTGAGTCCGGCGAAGGCGTGGGTCGCGGTGCGGAGACCGATGACGGGCTTGCCGGCCTTGAGGTAGTCATCGAGGTGTTTCATCGCCTCATCGGAGGGATTGCGGAAGCGGGTCAGGATGATGAGCAGGTCGGCCGAGTCGAGGGCCTCGAAGCCGGGGATGTTGTGCTGGTTGTTGGGATCGATCGTGCCGGTCTTGGGATCGAGGGCGAAGAGGACGGTGCACTTGAAGCCGTGGTGAGTCGAGAGGATCTTGGCCAGCTGCGGCAGGCCCTCTTCGGAGCGGTACTCTTCATCGCCGGAGATGAGGACGATGTGCTTGCCCTTGCCCGGGCCATCGCCGCCGTCGAAGGTGATCCACTGCGCGGCGTCCTCGGCGTGGGCGAAAGTGGAGAGCAGGGTGACCATCAACATCGCAAACAAGCAGAGGGCGGATTTCATGGGGGTCCTCGTAAGTGGGGGAGGGCGAGCATAACGCGGCGCGGATGGGCTTGCCACTGGCGCTGATATTACGGGTAAAACGCCGGGCCGGTTCAATCATTGCCGGACGCGGGCATTTCTTTATAGCGGTTTGACGAACCCCACAATCTTTGGCACGATCCAAGCCGCATGCTTGCTCAAGTTCATTCGTTTGTGTTGCAGGGGATCGAGGCGATCGCCTGCGAAGTGGAGGTTGACGTGGCCGACCATGGCCTGGTCAAAACCACATTGGTCGGCCTGCCCGATGCCTCCGTCAAGGAATCCATCGAGCGCGTGCGCTCCGCGGTGCTCAACAGCGGGTATCCGTTTCCCGTGAACCGCATGCTCGTGAACCTCGCGCCGGCGGATGTCAAGAAGGAAGGCCCGGTCTACGACTTGCCCATCGCGATCGGCCTGCTCGTGGCGAATCAGACGATCGTCGGCCAGCTCCACCGCAAGCTCATGTTCGCCGGAGAGCTCGCGCTCGACGGCCGGTTGCGTCCGGTGCGCGGCGTGATCAGCATGGCCATGCTCGCACGCAATATGGGGCTGCGCGGGATCGTCGTGCCCATCGATTCAGCGACGGAGGCCGCGGCGGTGCCGGGTCTGGAGATCTACGCCGCGGATTCGCTGGCCTCGGTCGTCGCCCACCTCAATGAGCTGCGGCCCATTGATGCGCAAATGCCGCTCGACGCGAGCAGCCGCCTCGCCGCCGCCGAGCCGGAGATGGACTTCGGCGATGTGCGCGGGCAGGAGATGGTCAAGCGCGCCCTCACCATCGCCGCCGCCGGTGGGCACAACGCATTGATGATCGGCCCGCCGGGCACCGGCAAGACGATGATGGCCAAGGCGATGGTCGGCATCCTCCCGCCGCTCGCGCCCGAGGAAGCGCTGGAGACGACGCGCATCTACTCCGCCGCCGGTCTGCTGCCGCGCGGCACTTCGCTCATGAATCACCGCCCCGTCCGCACCCCGCATCACACCGCGTCTGGCCCCGCCATCATCGGTGGCGGGTCCATCCCGCATCCCGGCGAGGTCTCGCTCGCGCACCACGGTGTCCTCTTCCTCGACGAGCTGCCGGAGTTCACGCGCGGCGTCCTCGAAACGCTGCGCCAGCCACTCGAAGACGGCGTCGTCACCATCGCCCGCTCCCATTCGACCATCCGTTTCCCCGCACGTTTCATGCTCATCGCCGCGATGAATCCGACTCAAAAAGGCACATCGACGCCCGACGAAGCCAGCCAGCGCGCGATGGACAAGTACCTCTCCAAAATCTCCGGCCCGCTCATCGATCGCATCGACATCCACGTCGAAGTCCCCGCCGTGCCGTATCAACAATTGACCGGCAAAGCCCGCGGCACCGACTCCGCCACGCTCCGCAAACAGGTCACCGCCGCCCGCGCCACGCAGGCCAAGCGCAACGGCGGCGCGCTGCGGACCAACAGCGTCCTGCGCGGCCGCGAGCTCGACAAACTCGCCGCCCTCGACGAGGGCGGCGCGGAAATCCTCCGCCGTGCGCTGACGGAACTGGGCCTCAGCGCCCGAGCCTACGACAAAATCCGCCGCGTCTCCCGCACCATCGCCGACCTCGAATCCAGCGAAAACGTCCAGCCCCACCACGTCAGCGAAGCGGTTTGCGCACAGGGAATCATCAAAACTGCCTTCTGGGCACGGTCTGCGGCCTGAGCGTGCATCGCCCGTTCGATTAGCCGTCGTCGATCTCAATTCCTACCAGACCTGCCAGCGCGCACGCCGCCGTGTATTCATCCTCAGCATCCACAATGTGGCGTTGGCCATCTTGCGCCGTAGCAACCATCCGCACGCGATAGCTGACTGTTCCAGCTTCTACGGTGAAGCCCAGCGATTCAATTTGCCGCAAGATGATGCGAGTGACGGATGACATTCCATGTGTCAGCCTACCTTGATCCAGTTCAACGGCAACCGGTTGAACAAGGCCGCTCGTCGCGTTGGTCGCTTTTGATGGCGACCAAAACGCAACCCTCTCACGGTAAAATCGCGGGGTCGATTGCTCGATACACACCCCGTGCTGAGCAAAGGAGGGCGCTATGCGGTTCGGATACATCGAAGATTGCACGCTGGCGCATGCCTACAAAGGCGAGATTCGATTTCGTCAAGAAGATCACTTAGGGCAATGCAACCACGCTTGCTGCGAAGCGTGCGGTCTCTTTTATGTCCGCCGTTGGGTTGATAGGCACCGACTAAAAGGGGCGGTGATTCGTGACGAGACATGGCTATTATCTTTGCTGTGGCCGGGCATCAAGAACCACTCTGGTTCGCACATTGAGGTCATCAAGTTTCTCGATGCGGTACAAAAAGTCCGAGAGCATTTTGAGGATGGCGTCTGGGGGCGTCTCGATGGGTGGGCGGGGGTGGTGCATTACAGTTCAGTTCCGCGAGGAGGTAGTGGTTTCTTCCAGCCACACTTGCATTTAGCTTTCCTTCCCGGGAAATCACTATTGGCATTTCGCAGCATACGAAGACTCTGGAAAACATTCGGGGGCAAAAGCGAATGGTACCTCCCTAAAAATGGGCTTGAAGGTTTCTTTGCTTACGCAAACAAACACCCTTTCAAGGGCTTCAATCGTTACGAAAAGGTCGAACTGCACAGCCGGGTATTTCAGGCTGTTGAACGGCATCGGCAATTGCCTTCGGCACCTCGTTTTTTGGGGGGACGCGCCCTCTCGGGACACGGTTTTCGGAGACTACGTGCGAGGGCAAGGATAGAGCCTCAAATCGAGGAGAGGGGCATTTTTGCGATGACACGCGACCCTGATTTCAAGCACCACCTATACTGCCCGTCAGTACGGTGCGTGTGTCCGGTTGACTCATGTCCTGAGTGTTGCGCATTCGGTAAGAAGATCAAACACCACGGGCGAACTGCTGCCGGAACTCCTCGTTGGAAATGCAAGCGGTGCAGTACAACGTGGTGTCCCACAGCAGTCTTTGCGGCGGAGAAAAGCCTGTCACACGAACGTTTTCTTGATCGACACATCCGCAATGCACGAAAAAACGGGGACACCATTCAGCAGATTGCAGCGAGCGAGGGCATAAGCAAGTCCCGCGTGCAACAAGCACTGAAGCGCAGGAAGAAGGCTACAGATTCACAGCATGGCGCTATAGCCTAGTCAGCTATGGCCATACGACTCACCCCTTGTCACCGTGTCTTCCCTTGTATGCACCTCCTGCTGGGTCCATGAGACGTGAGACCAAGAATCCCGATGGCGAGGCTTTGCGAGCCGTGCGAGCTTTGCGAGCCAGCGCCTTCGTTGATGACACAGTGTCATCGTGCGATGGTCCACCGAACCTCGTTGACGCGCCGCCCCGAACCGACGACTATCCCGGCGAGGGTCCCTCACCGAGCCTGCCTCGCTGTGGTCAAGGGAGCATCCACTTGTCTTGGCCGGTCCCCATCACGTTGGAAGGCCAACCCCGAAGGCGCGGCTAATGGTGCTCTGATGAGGGGAGCCGTGATCGCGGCGCTGACCGATTCGCTTGAGGAGACCTTTCGCTGCACGGTGCTTCAGACCATCATTACGCATTACAACCCGCTGGCAGTCCTATGCGGCGCTTTGCACAATTGGATGATCGTGAACCTTCTCGCAGGTGTGTGGCCCTTCGAGGGGACCGACGGTGATGGGCGCGACTGGCTGGTGATGTTCGAGAAGGACTGGGGCGATTGGTTGGTATCGTGCGACGACGAACACGTGAAGACGTGGGAAAAGCGTGTGGGGAAGAAGTCTATGTTCGCTGCGTGGACGACGTTGGCGAAAACAAAGTGGAGTCCCGAGGAGTTCAATCCGTTCACGGCGACCTACGCAGGCCGGGCTGGTTACTGCGTGCTCACTCTCGAAGTGGCCGTGTGGTGCCTCGTGCAGAGTATCCTCAAGGGGCCAGTCTCACACCGCTTCAATGCGGTGCGCTTTACGAGGATATGGAACGCACCTATCAATCGCCTAAAGTAATCCAGATCTATGCGCAGCAGTGCTTCGGAAACCGCGCAGCGATGCCGGTGGACACTTGGATCGAGACTTTATTCAAGTGGCCGTTGGTTGTTGAGCAGGCAAACGGATCACGTCGTCCGATCTTTGCTAATGCGACGGCCTTGGGAAAGGTCGAACGGCTGCTATGGGTAGCATCTCAGGCCCGTAAAGTTCATTCCTCGGCATGTGACGATGCGATTTGGTGCATCAAACGCGCGTCGACTGATGCGCGAGGTGCGAATCCTCTGGCGTGCAACATCTGTATGCTGCGGACACGTTGCCCTGCGTTTGAACGAATAAAGCACCTGACCGTGAGTTTTAACGTGGTGGGTGGCGATTTTATCATCACAACGAGTGCCGGTGATAGCACGACGCCAAATCAGAGGTTTGTGAGCGCGGAGGGTCTCAGCCTTTACGTCACCATTCACGACGATTTTTCGCCGACGGATGATCCCAACGGGTTCTCACCTTTTCCCGATCCGCAGCGACAAGGCGCTGTGCTCACTGTGGAGGATTTTGTGAATACTTACTGACTCGTTCACGTTCTGCCATCGCGAAGCGGAGAGCCCATGACCGGTGGCAATAGTGCAACTGTCAAGGTACCAAAGCGGGCCTTCCACGAATTGACCAAAGGAGCATTGGAAAGCCTCTAAGTCGTCGACACGATCAAGCCTTGCCGAGGGTGGAGGCGTGTTCAAGTCCGCGCGGTCGCCAATGTTCGTCTGGGTCACCTTAAATCTCACCATCACTTGACACTGTGTCATCACACCGGCACGTGCAACATGTCAATGGCCTTTCGCTTCGCTTTCTCGTCTCGGCGGTCGTACCGGAGCGTGGTTTGAGTTCGGCTGTGGCCCGCGAGCTTCTGCACGCTGAACACGTCGGCACCGTGATCCAGCAGGTGTGTGATGAAGCTTCGGCGTAGGTCGTGGGGCGAGAGGTGCTCCACTTTGGCTTCGGTCGCTCGCTTCGCGATCATCCTCATCGGCGACGACAGCTTCTCGGGCTACGCGCATATCGCCCTGCTTTTACAGTCGAATCGGCACGGGCTGTTCCCCAACCACCACCGCCGCA
>JAYVTU010000141.1:0-2902 GCA_043788485.1 Planctomycetota bacterium | reverse complement strand
CACGTTGACGGAAAAGCTGCTGCTTTACGGCGGCGCGGTGCAGCTCGCCGGCTCCGTGACCGCGCGAAAGCAGCAGCGCGCCACCACCAGCGACTGGATGGAGCTCGAACGCAAGCGCGGCATCTCCATCAGCTCCACCGTGCTGCAGTTCGAGTACAGCGGCTACCGCATCAACCTGCTCGACACGCCGGGCCACAAGGACTTTTCCGAAGACACGTACCGCGTGCTGACGGCGGTGGACGCGGCGGTGATGGTGGTCGACGCCGGCAAGGGCGTCGAGCCGCAGACGCGGAAGCTGTTTGAGGTCTGCCGGCGGCGCGGGATCCCGATCTTCACGTTCGTCAACAAGATGGACCGCCCGGCGCGCGAGCCGCTGGCGATCCTCGACGAGATCGAGCAGGTGCTGGGCATCGGCGCGTTCCCGATGAATTGGCCGCTGGGTTCCGGGCCGGATTTCAAGGGCGTTTACGACCGGCTCAGGAAGGAAGTGCACCTCTTCGAGCGCTCGGCGCACGGGGCGCACCGCGCGCCGGTGCAGGTCACGGGCCTGGGCGATTCGGCCGTGAAGGCGGCGCTCGACGAGGCGACTTACACGCAGGTTTCCCACGAGATCGAGATGCTCGACGGCGCGGGCTCCGCGTTCGACGTCCAGCAGGTGCTGGCGGGCAAGACGACGCCCGTCTTCTTCGGCAGCGCGGCCAACAACTTCGGCGTCAAGCTCATGCTCGACGGGTTCCTCGAATACTCCCCCCCGCCGACGCCCCGCCGCACCGCCGGGGGCGTGATCCGGCCCGACATGCCCGAGTTCTCCGCCTTCGTCTTCAAGATGCAGGCGAACATGGACCCCAAGCACCGGGACGTGATCGCGTTCGCACGGATCGTGTCGGGGAAGTTCGAGCGGGACATGAGCGTCGTCCACTCGCGCAGCGAGAAGCGCATCCGGCTCAGCGACGCCCACCGGCTCTTCGCCCGGGAACGCGAGACCGTCGAGGAAGCCTACCCCGGCGACGTGGTCGGCCTGATCGGCGGCGCGGAGTTCAGGATCGGCGACACCATCTCCGAAAAGCCCGGCGTCGTGTTCCACGAAATCCCGCGCTTCGCCCCCGAATGCTTCGCGTATCTGCACAACCCGTCGGCGGCGCAGTACAAGAAGTTCCGCAAGGGCATCGCGCAGCTGCTCGAAGAGGGCGTGGTGCAGGCTTTCGAAGTCGGGCTGGGACAGATGAAGACCACCGTGATCGGCGCGGTCGGCCCGCTGCAGTTCGAGATCGTCCAGTACCGCATGGAAAACGAATACGGCGCGAAATCGACGCTCGCCCGCAGCGCCTGGGACCGCGTCCGCTGGATCAAACTGCCTGAAGGCGCGACGGCCGATTCGGTCGTGACGCCCGGTCAGACTTCGCTGGCCTTCGACACGGACGGGCGGCTCGTTGTGCTCATGGCCGACGATTGGGACGAGCGATTCTTCAAGGACCGCAACCCCGCGGTGGCGCTGCTGAACCTGCCCGAGACGGAGCCGACGATGGCGGCGCACGGGACGGAATGAGGATTGACGCGGAGGATTTTTACGTTCGCGAAGTCGTCGGGCGGTTATAATCCCAACGCACGCAATCGGCCGTGAGTTTTTTCTGGCGCACGGATGCCCGGCTGGCCGATAACCCGAGACATGGAGGTCTGCGCGCCGATGAGCCGTCAAAAAAACAAAGAATCGTCCGAGTCCCACCCCGGGATTCTCAAACGCATCGCCTGGGTCCTTTTCGCCGGCGTGATGCTCATGCTCATCGCCTCGCTGGTGAGCTTCTCACCGGCCGACCCGCCCAACCACGGCACGTTCCCGCTCAACATCCAGCCCGCCAACTGGTGTGGCTGGATCGGCGCACGCATCAGCTTCGAGGCGTACCACATGCTCGGCCCGGGGGCGTGGGTGCTCGTCGCCGGGGCCGTGATGTACCTCGCCACGACCGCCTTCGGCAAGCGCGTCGACCAGCTCGAGTGCCGCATCGTCGGCGTGATCCTCATGGCCCTGGCCACCAGCGGGTTCCTCGCCCTGCTCTTCCCCCACGCCTCGAGCATGCCCGAAGGCGCGGGAGGCCTCATCGCCATCGCAGGCGTCCAGCGCCTCTACCACTCCTTCAACACCATCGGCACCGCGTTCATCCTGCTCATGATCTTCGGCGTCGGCTCCATGATGGCGATCGACCAGATCGTCCTCGCGCTGCCCAAGGCGATCCTCGCCGTCGCCGCCCGCATCGCCGCCCTGCCCTGGCCCAAGCCCGTGCTCGTCGGCATGTTCCGCTCCATGCCCAATCCCTTCGCCCGCAAACCGATCGACACCACGCCCGCCCAGCACCCGCTCCGCAAAGTCACCCGCAAGGCCGCCGCCGAAGTGCAGGACGACGAGGCGAACGAATCCGACGAGCAGACGCAGACCGCCACCGCGATTGCTGAGCGGCCCGCCAAGTCGAGGAAGCAGAGCAAGAATGACGACGATGCGGGTGACGAATCCGCTGACGCCGCGAAGAGGGCAAGCGGCGCCGATGACCGTGACGAGTCCGAAGCCGTCGCCGAGGCGGACGCCGCGGACACCGAAGCAGAGAAGAAGCCGCTCGACGCCGAAGCGCTCCGCGCACGCTTCAAGAAGCTCCCCATCACCTTCGCTTCCAGCAAGCCCGCCCCCGCTCCCCCGGCCCCCAAGCAGGACCTCTTGGGCTACTAGTTCCCGGGAATGGACCTGCTCATCGAGGCCGAGTCCAACTTCAACGACGACATGGCCAAGAGCGTCCGCGAACAGGCGGAAATCCTCGAGAAGTCCCTGAACCTCTACGGCATCGAGGCCGAAGTCGTCGCCATCGACGCCGGCCCCGTCATCACCCTCTACGAAGTCCAGCCCGCCCCCGGAACC
>JAYVTU010000140.1:0-3730 GCA_043788485.1 Planctomycetota bacterium | reverse complement strand
GGCCCCGACCCGCAATAGAAGTCTGAACCGTCCGCTGACCCGAACCGCCACCCGCTTGACAGGCAGACCGAACTCATAGAAGTGCCCATGCCTCGCGCTGGGGGAAGGGGACTTCAGAGCGTATGATGGCGGGCTTCATGCAGCGTGAAACCGAGACATATAGCCTTGCGATTGAGACGTCGAGCCGGAGCGGCGGGGTGGCGCTGGGGCGTGGCGCGGAGATGCTGCGCGAGATTGAACTCGGGGAGCAGAAGCGTCACGCGGTGGGGCTGATGCCCGGGATCGATGCGCTCTGTAAAGAACGGGGAATCGGGCCGCGGGACATCGGCGTGATCTACGTGTCCGTTGGCCCCGGTTCGTTCACGGGGCTTCGCGTCGGCATCACGACGGCGAAGATTCTGGGGCGGACGACGGGCGCCAAGCTCGTTGCGGTGCCAACGCTGGATGTGATTGTCGAGAACGCCCCGACCGATTTGCCGCATGTGGCGGTGTGTCTCAATGCCAAGCGGGGGCAGTGTTTCACGGGGATTTACACGCGTTGCGAAGCGGGTTGGGAGCCGCGGATCGAGCCGTCGCTGCTGTCGCCGGACGAAATGCTGAGCAAGGCGCCGCGGCCACTGGCGGTGATCGGCGACGCTTTGTCCCCTCAAGAGTGGCCGAATGATGTACAATTGCTGGGCTCGGACCTGGCCAGGCCCCGCGTGGCGACGGTCTGGCGACTGGGCCGGGTGCTCGCGGAGCGCGGTCTCTACATCGATCCGGTGCAGATGACGCCGCTCTACGTGCGGCTGCCGGAAGCCGAAGAGCTCTGGCAAAAAAGACAAGCGACAGCTGAAAGTTGAACCTCCATGCTTCCGAAAGTTTCCATCGTGGGTCGGCCGAACGTCGGCAAGAGCAGCCTGATGAATCTGCTGACGGGCAAGCGCATCAGCATCGTCGATCCGACGGCGGGCGTGACTCGCGACCGTGTGACGGCTGACCTGGACCTGCCGGCCGGCGAGATCGGCGGGCCCGCGCGATATGCCGAGCTCATCGACACCGGCGGCTACGGCGTCTACTCCGGCGATGTGCAGTGGGAGACGCTCACCGAGGATGTCGAACGGCAGATCTCCTACGCGGTCGATGAGGCGTCGCTGATCCTCTTTGTGATCGATGCGCAGCAGGGGCTGACCCCGCTCGACGAGCAGGTCGCGCAGCTCCTCCGCACGCGCGTTAAGGATTACGCCAAGAAGGTGATGCTCGTCGCCAACAAGGTGGACCACGACAAGCACTCGGCGAACGTGATGGAGGCGATCCGCCTGGGCTTCGGCGAGCCGACGATGGTTTCGGCCAACTCGGGCCAGGGGAAATTTGATCTGCTGGAGGCGATCTCCGCGCACCTCGGGGAAGCCGCGGAGAATCCGCCGGATCCGACGGAGATGAAGCTGGCGATCGTCGGCAAGCGGAACGCGGGCAAGAGCACGCTGGTCAACACGCTCGCCGGTGAGGAGCGCGTGATCGCCTCGGAGATTCCGGGCACGACGCGCGACAGCGTGGACGTGCGTTTCGAGATCGACGGCCGGGCGTTCACCGCCATCGACACCGCGGGCGTCCGCAAACGCAAGTCGATGACCGATGACATTGAGTACTACTCGCTGCACCGCGCCCTGCGTGCGATCCGCCGCGCGGATGTCGTGGCACTGATGATCGACGCGACCGAGCCGGTGAGCCAGATCGATAAGCATCTCACGGCCGAGATCAACGAGCATTTCAAGCCCTGCATCATCGTGATCAACAAGTGGGACCTGGCCGAGGCGCAGGGCAAAAATCCCGAGGATTACCTGAAATACCTCGGCGAGCAGCTCACCGCTGTGCCGTATGCCCCGATCGCGTTCATCACCGCCAAGACCGGCGAGGGCGTGCGCGACGCGGTGCTGACGGCCTGCGATCTCTTCGTGCAGGCCGGGACGCGTACCAGCACATCGCAGCTCAACGAGGTGTTCCTGAACCTGCTCAAGGAGCGCGGGCCGACGTCGAAGCTCGGCACCGAGGCGAAGATTTATTACGTCACGATGCCCTCGGTCTTCCCGCCGACGATGGTGCTCTTCGTCAACAAGGCGGAGCTGTTCGTCGAGCAGTACCGCCGCTACCTGATCAACGGTCTGCGCGAGCGGACACCGTATACGGCGATCCCGATCAAGCTGATGTTCCGCTCCCGTGTGCGTGAAGAACGCGGTCACGGCGGCGGCAAGGACGAGGATTAAAGGCGCTGGACAAATATTTCGACACGCCTGCGTTTATTGAGCGATAACCGCTGTCATTGTGAATAATTCGTTAGGCGGCCATTTGGCTATGGCCATTGTCGTCGGCGTGCGCTTAATATTCCTCACATGACCAGCTCCAAGGCCCGAGCGAAAAATCCAACGCGTCCTGAGCACACCGGCAAAGCGCACCTCCTCGTCGTCGAAGACGAGAAGGACCTGCAGGATCTGCTGCGCTATAACCTCATCCGCGAGGGGTTCACGGTCACGTTGACCGGCAGCGGTGAAGAGGCGCTGCGCCTCGTGCAGGATGAGCCGCCGGATCTGATGCTGCTCGATCTCATGCTTCCCGGCATCGATGGCCTCGAAGTCTGCCGGGCGCTCAAGAGCGATCCATCCACGTCGGGCATCCCGATCGTCATGCTCACCGCGAAGGGCGAAGAGGCGGACGTCGTGATCGGTCTCGAGATGGGCTCGGACGATTACGTGACGAAGCCGTTCAGCCCGCGCGTACTCGTCGCACGGCTCAAGGCGGTGCTGCGTCGCCCGGTGGAAAGTGAGAAGGGCGGTTCATCGCCAAGCTCCGCCGAGCCGTCGCTGAAGGTCAACCGCATCACCATCACGCCCGAGCGCCACGAGGTGTGCGTGGACGGTGAGCCGGTCGAACTGACCGCCACCGAGTTCCGCCTGATCTACTTGCTCGCGCGCCGTCCCGGCCGCGTGTTCACACGTCAGCAGATCATCGATTCGCTGCACGAGGGCTACGCCGCGGTGACCGATCGTTCGGTGGACGTGCAGGTCGTCTCGCTTCGCCGCAAGCTCGGCACGGCGGGGGAAGACATTCAGACGGTACGCGGGGTGGGGTACCGTCTGAGGGATTAGCTAGACTGTTCTACCCCCTCTCCCTCCCAGGGAGAGGGCTGGGGTGAGGGTTAAAATATTGGGACGAAATGTGCGCTCGCGCGAGCGCACACTGATCATCTCAACGTCTCACCCTCACCCGGCTCGAAGACTCGCCGACCTCTCCCTTGAAGGGAGAGGTGGGAAAAAGAATGGACGCACTCTCAATCATCCTGTTAATCACTCTCGCCGCCGTGCTCGTCGGTGGCGGGGTTTTGCTGCGCAATGCCCGGGCTCGTGTCCGGCAGCTTGAAGTGGATCACGCGACCGCGCTCCGCGGGGCATCGCAGCGGCACGATGAACTCGAGGCGTCGCTGGCGAGCATGGTCGAAGGCGTGCTCGCCGTGGACGCCGCGGAAAATCTGATCAGCATCAATGAAGCGGCGGCGCGGCTGCTCAACATCCGCGCCGAGCGCGCTCCGGGAAGCGGCATCGGCAGCGCGATCCCCAGCGAGGCGCTGCGCAACCTGCTGCGTGAGGCGCTTCACTCCGAGCAGCCGCTGCAGGCGGACCTGGAGATCCGGTCGGGTCCGCTGTCGGGCGAGGCGGACCTCCGCATGTTTCTGGCCCAGGCGGCTCCGCTGCGTGAC
>JAYVTU010000139.1:0-23107 GCA_043788485.1 Planctomycetota bacterium | reverse complement strand
CCGCTGCGCCAGAAGTTGATACTCAAACGTGCAACTCTGCCCCGGCGCCAGTGATTCAACGCACCGCGGCTCCTCCTGAAGCTTCAGGCCCGTCGGCAGCCGGAACTCATACGCCCCGATGTCGCGCTGCGTGCTCTTCGTCGGATTCGTCAACCGGATCGACAGCTCCGTCGTCGCGCCTGCCATGCAGCGCGGCGAGATCGTCCGCTTCGTCTCCAGCCGCGGCCGGCCGATCGATGACAGAATCGCGCACATCCCCAGCAGCGCAATGAAAAAGCTGAAGCTGATCGATCCCACCATCTGCTGCGGAAATGAACCGGCGATCGCCGTCGCCATGGCGCCGATGATCACGTACCGTCCCGGCTGCGTCATCCGCTCCGTCCACACCTCGCCGAACATCCCGCGAAAGAGCGGTCGCTGCCTGCGTGATCGTGCGGCGGGTTTGGACATGCAGACGATTCTACACACCCCGAAGCCCGCGGACAGCAGGCCGTCGGTTGCACCCGCTTGCCCCCGGCGAATCGGTCCATATCATTCAGGTGGAGGCACACACCATGTCCAACCAGCCGATCAAGGAACCGGGCTACGACCAGGAAGAGGAATACTTCAAGCGCCGCGATCTGGAGCTCTTGAACAAGCGCCGCGCGGAGCTCGATGCCGCCCGCAAGCGCCAGGCCGCCGAGCAGGCGCACGGCCCGCACTGGATGAAGTGTCCTAAGTGCAGCTCCGATCTCCAGGAAATCACGCACCAACACGTCAAGCTCGAACGCTGCCCCAAATGCGGCGGCGTCTTCCTCGACGCCGGCGAACTCGACCTGCTCCTCCACCGCAAGCCCGTCGGCTTCGTCGAATCGATGCTCGCACTTTTCAAGTGATCGGCGACCTCAATCAAAACAGCCGGGCGACGCCGTCGTCCGGCTTTTTATTTGATAAATATTTTGCAACAGGTGTCGAATCCGCATCGTTTGGTGTGGATAGAGAGTGAGGCCGCGCGGTTTCCGTGCCCCATTTCAGGAAGACCCCAAGCATGCAGCGTTCAAAATTGTTCCGTATCGCCCTCGGTGTCCTCGCCGTCGTCACCCTCCTCCGTCCGGCTCTCGCCCGCGCCGACGAGCCCGCACTACGCAAACCGAACATCATCGTGATCCTCTCCGACGACGTCGGCTACGGCGACCCGGGCTGCTACGGCGCCACAAAGATCAAGACGCCTAACATCGACCGCCTCGCCGCGCAGGGCCTGCGTTTCACCGATGCCCACGCGACTTCCGCCTCCTGCACGCCCAGCCGCTTCTCGCTTCTCACCGGCCAGTACGCCTGGCGAAAGCCCGGTACCGGCATCCTCCCCGGCGACGCGGCACTCATCATCGACCCGAAAAAAGCGACGCTGCCCAACGTCCTCAAATCCGCCGGCTACGCCACCGCCTGCGTCGGCAAGTGGCACCTCGGGCTCGGCAGCGGCGACCTCGACTGGAACGCCGAGATCACACCCGGCCCCCTCGAGATCGGATTCGACTACTGCTTCATCATGCCCGCCACAGCCGACCGCGTCCCCTGCGTCTTCATCGAGAATCATCGCGTCGTCGGCCTGGACCCCAGCGATCCGATCGTCGTCAGTTACCAGCACAAGGTCGGCAGCGATCCCACGGGCGCTGAGAATCCCGAGTTGCTCAAGATGAAACTCAGCATGGGCCACGCCGCAACGATCGTCAACGGAATCAGCCGCATCGGCTGGATGGCCGGCGGCAAAGCGGCCCGGTGGACCGATGAGAACATCGCCGACGTGCTCACCGATCACGCCACCGCCTTCATCGAGAAGAACAAGGACAAGCCCTTCTTCCTCTACTTTGCCACGCACGACATCCACGTTCCCCGTGTCCCCCATCCGCGCTACGTCGGCACCAGCCAGTGCGGCGTCCGCGGCGATGCCATGCAGCAACTCGACGGCAGCGTCGGTCAGGTCATGGCCACGCTCGAACGCCTCAAACTCGCCAACGACACGCTCGTCATCTTCACCAGCGACAACGGCCCGGTCATCAACGACGGCTACAACGACGGCTCCGACCGCCAAATCAACGGCCACAAACCCTCCGGCCCGCTGCGCGGCGGGAAATACAGCCCCTACGAGGGCGGCACACGCGTCCCCTTCATCGCCGCCTGGCCCGGTCACATCAAACCCGGCACGACGTCCGATGCGCTGCTCTGCCAGATCGATTTCATCGCCACCTTCGCCGCGCTCGGCGGCGCGACCGTTCCGGCCGGCGACGCGCCCGACAGCGAGAATGTGCTGGACGCATTGTTGGGCACGAGCCCCAAGGGCCGCGAGACGCTCGTCGAACAGGGCATGAAGCCTCTGGCGATGCGCAAGGGCACCTGGCGGCTGATCGGCAGCGACCTCTACAACCTCGCCGATGACATCGCGGAATCGAAGAACGTCGCGAAGCAGCATCCCGAGATCGTCAAGGAACTCGAAGGTTTGCTGGAACAGGCCAAAGCCGCATCACCGCCGAAGCGCGGCAAGTGATCGTGTTCACTTGGCCGGCGATGCTTTGAAGTTGAAATCAATCCAGTCGCGCGTGGGGGCGAACTTCTGAAAAATCTGCTCGAGCTTGTTCTGCGGCACAAGTTCATCGGGGATGAAGTGCGCGAGGATCACGGTGCGTGAAAAGCTGTCGGCGGCGATCTCGTTGGGGTGATACATGCTGTGCACGTGCGGGAGTTTCGCGTTGTAGGCGGCGATCGACTTGAGCGGGGATTTGGTCGGTGAGCCCGCGGCATCGAGGGCGACCCTGAATCCCGTGTCGGTCTTTTCGAGCTCGACGGCGACCATATCGAAATCCATCGGCATGTGCGGGTGTTGCGCGGTGTCGTTGAGGCGGACCATGGGCCAGATGTATCGCTTCTTGCCGTTGTCATCGAAGGGGAAGACCCAGCCGGTGTCCACGCCGTCGGGGTTGACGATCTGCCGCTCGGTCAGCTTCTCTGTCCCCTCGATGTGCGGGGCGCGGATGAATCCCCAGACACCGGTGAAAAGCGATTCGAAAAGTTTGGGGTCGCGGCGTTCGAGGACGTGGGTCTTTTCGTGCAGCAGGATCGGGCCGAACCCGATCGTGGCTTTGACATCGCCCACCTTCCGGCTCTCCTTGGCGAAGTCGAGCAGGGTCGAGCAGACGACGATCGAATCGCTGCGCGTATGCGGCATGCCGCCCTCGAACGCGCTGGAGAGCTTGATGAAGCTCCAAGGCACGGCGGCGTAGCGCGGGTAAAACTCCTCAAGCTTCGGGTGCAGCCGCTTGATGTACCACGTCAGCGTCTGCTTCTCCTCCTCGGTGAAGTCCTGCACGCCCGCAGCGTAGCGGTGACGCATCTCCTCGCGCTGCGCTTCGAGTTCCTTGGCCAGCGGCGCGTGCCCCGTCTTGGCTTCCATTTCCAGAGGCTGGAGCAATTTGAAATAGGGCTCGACGCTCTCATCGACAATCGCCTTCCGCGCGGCGTCACCTTCGAGAAACGTGATCTGCGGCTCACCTGCCACGGCGAGCGACGCAGCGACGAGCATGAGCGCGGCAACAACGGCAGCAAAGCGGCGGGGCAGCGGCATGGCGAACTCCGTGAAGGATGAGTCGAGAGTGTAACCCCGTGTATTGATGTTCTGATCTCAAATCTGAGTTTTTAAGTGCCGATCCACCACCGTTAAGCCGTGTCCGATAACGCTTTTGCATGATCGAACACCGCTGGCAGCATCAGAATGAGGCTCAAGCGATCTCAAAACCGTGACGATGTAAAGATGGTTAATATGGCGAAGATGGGATAAAACAGCCGATTGTATCAGTCACACCAGCGCCAGGAATGGCAAGCGAGGTTCCAGATGTCCGACAACCCCGTCAGCGAGCTCCGTGGCAAGCAGGTCTTCACGACCGGCGAGGCCGCTGAGATCTGCCAGATCTCGCAGCAGACGATCATCCGCTGCTTCGACGCCGGCCGCGTCAAGGGATTCCGCGTGCCCGGATCGCGCTTCCGGCGCATCCCGCGTGAGGAACTGGTGCGCTTCATGAAGGAGAACTCGATCCCGCTCGACCGACTCGGGTCGGCCAAGCGGCGCGTGCTCATCGTCGATGACGATGAACAGATCGTCGAACTCTTCGTCGATGTGCTCTCGCGCGACGGCCGCTTCGACATCAAATCCGCCCAGACCGGTTACGACGCCGGCCTGCTCACGCAGCAGTTCCAGCCCGAGCTCATCCTCCTCGACTACATGCTGCCCGACGTCAACGGCAACATCGTCTGCAAACGCATCCGCGAAAATCCCGACCTCGTCGACACGAAGATCATCATCGTCTCGGGTGTCGTCAACCAGGACGAGATCAACGAACTTCTCGCCGCCGGCGCCGACGACTTCATCAAGAAGCCCTTCAACATCGACAAGCTCGTCGCCCGCATCGGTGAGCTGCTGGAGATGGCTTAAAACAAAAACCCTTTAACGCAGAGGCCGCAGAGGCCGCGGAGGAATTCCTGATTTCTGATTCAATGCCTCCAATCCCTCCGCGATCTTCGCGGCCTCTGCGTTAAAAATCTTCTCCTATGCACGCCAACGCCGAACCATCCCGTGCCCCGCAGCTCGAGCTGATCCTTCAGCAGGTCGAGTCGCTTCCGACTCTGCCCGCCGTGGCGATGCGGCTGCTGTCGATCACGACCGACGACCGCAGCGAAGCGCGGCAGGTCATCGAGCTCGTCCGCGCCGATCCGGCGCTGACGGCGAAGGTGCTGGCGATGTGCCGCGCTGCCGACCGGGCCGTCGCCGAGCCGATCACGACCGTCGATCGGGCCGTGCTCATGCTCGGCTTCGATGCGATCCGCAACGCGGTGCTATCGATCAAGGTGCTCCAGGCCTTCAGCGAAGAGGGCGGCGAAAACAACGGTAAAACAGACGAAAACGGCGCGATTCGTTTCAGCCGCGCCGCGTTCTGGCGTCACAGCCTCGCCGTCGCCATCGCCTCGGAACTCATCGCCAGCCGCCACAAGAATCTTCAGGGTGTGCGCCCTGCCGACGCTTTCGTCTGCGGCCTGCTGCACGACCTCGGCAAGCTCGCCCTCGAGTTCCTCCTGCCGCGCAGCTACCAGCGCGTCGTCGAGCTGACCGAGCAGCACCAGATGAACATCGCCGATGTCGAGCGCCGCGTGATCGGGCTCGATCACCAGACCGTCGGCAAGCGCCTCGCCGAACACTGGCGTCTGCCGCACGTGATCCAGGACACGATGTGGCTGCACGGCACACCCGCCGCGATGCTGCCCGAACTCCCGCACAGCGCGATGATCGGGCTCGTCGGCGTCGCGGACCTGCTCGTGCGCCAGCAGCACCTGGGGTACAGCGGCAACTTCGATGTGTCCGAGAGCCTGAACAAACGCGCGGCCGAAGCGGGCCTCGACCCGCGCAAGGTCGGCGAGGTCGTCACCGAGCTTCACGAGGAACTGGAGCGCCGCGCCGAAGCGATGGGCCTGGGCCAGTCGCCGAGCCGGGCGCTGTTCCTCGAATCGATCATGCAGGCGAATCAGGTGCTCGGCCGGCTCAACACGAATCTCGAGCAGCAGCGCCGCGCATCGACCGGTCAGTCGCGCATCCTCGAATCGATCACGCGTTTCCACCAGAATTCCGGCCGTCCCGGCCGCACCGCCGCGGATGTCGCCGCCGCGATCGCCGAGTCGGCGATCGGCGCGCTGGGCGATGGGCAGTTCGCCGTGCTGTATGAGCCCGCGTCGGGCCAGGCCTGCGTTCTGGCTCGTTTCGACCGCAACGCCCGCCTCGTGCAGAGCAGCCTCATCGAGGGCGATGCCCCCGCGCTCGGCGACCTTCAGGACGATGCCGCGCTCGCCGGCGCAATGTCCGAACTCCTGCCGCGACTGACACCGCTGCTCCCCGAATCCGCCGCGCCGCACCGCCATCTCCGCCTGCCCTGCGGCTGGGGCACCGTCGGTGTCCTGCTCCACAACCTCGACCGCCTCCCCGCCGGCGCGACGCTCGAAGCACTCCGCCACACATGGGGCGCCGCGATCGCCGCCGCCGTTCAGCACAACGGCGCCCGCCGCCTCGGCGAGCAGCTCGTCGAACTCAACCGCGAGCTGGCCGAAGCGCAGCAGAGCTTGCTCCGCAACGCCTCGATGGCGCGCCTCGGCGAGATGGCCGCCGGTGCCGCGCACGAAATGAATAATCCGCTGGCCGTCATCAGCGGCCGGGCCCAGTTGCTCGCGATGAAGCTCGGCGCCGATTCTTCCGAGCGGAAAGCCGCCGAGCAGATCGTCCAGCAATCGCAGAAGCTCAGCGACCTGATCACCGCGCTGCGTCTCTTCGCCGAGCCGCCGACGCCGCAGATCACCGCCGCATCGCTCCCCGCCGTGCTCGAGGAAGCGGTGCGACTGACGCGCGTTCGCCAGCCCGACGCCGAGCCGCTGATTGTTGCGGGCGTCGAGGATGCGCCGATGTTGCACACCGATCCGTCGCAGCTCGCCGCCGTGCTCGCCGAGGTGCTGCTGAACGCGCATCAGTCGCAGCCGCGCTCGGCCGTCCGTGTGCAGACTTCAGTTGATCCTGTCAACGACCGATTCATTTTGCAGGTGACCGACGACGGCGTGGGCATGGATGCCGCGACGCTCGAACACGCCTTCGATCCCTTCTTCAGCGTCAAACCCGCGGGCCGCCAATCCGGCCTCGGCCTCGCCCGTGCCCAGCGACTCATCGACGGCCTCGGCGGCCAACTCAACCTGACCAGCCAGCCCGGCAAAGGCACGACCGCGACGATCGGCCTGCCGCTCGCCCAGCCGAATAAAGCCCCGCTGAAATTCGAGAATCCCCAGCTGAAAATCGCTAATTGAGAAGGGACCCCACCGTGCGATCCAAGAATCCGATCAACGACAAGCCCTCCCACAACACCCAGCCCTTCGGCGTCCTCATCGTGGACGACGAGCCGGACATCCGCGAGATGCTCGGCGATCTGCTCAACGGTCAGCCCGTGCAGATCCACACCGCCGCGAACCTCGACGAGGCCCGCGAGATCGCGCTGACGCAGTCGATCGATCTCGCACTTGTGGACATCAAGCTGCCCGATGGCGACGGAATGGACCTCGCACAGGAACTTCACAACCGCGATCCCGAGATGCAGTCGATCGTGATGACCGGCAAGCCCAGCCTGAAGCGCGCCGTCGAGGCGATGCGGCTCGGCTCGTGCGACTTCGTTTCCAAGCCACTCGACATCAATGAGATCAACACCTGCGTTCTGCGCGCTCTGCAGCGCCGTGTCGATGGCAACAAGAGCCAGGCCCGCGTGATGCGTCTCAAGAAGCTCTGCCGCAAGCTCAACCGCGCCCGCCACGAAGTCACGCAGCAGGTGGACATCCTCTGCAACGACCTGGTCACCGCGTACCAGGAACTCGCCGGCCAGATGAAACACGTGCAGGTCACCAGCCAGTTCAAGGCGATCCTCGATCAGGAACTCGACCTGGAGCAGGTGCTCCGCCGCGTCCTCGAGTTCGTGTTGCAGCACATTGGCTCGACCAATGCCGTCATCTTCCTGCCCGGCACCTCGGGCGGGTACACGACCGGTGGCTACATCAACTACAGCTTCGACAAGGAAACGGCCAGCGTCCTGCTCGGCCATCTCGCCGACGTCGCCGCACCGCGCATCGCAGACGCCGAGGAGCTTTTCCACCTCACCGGCAACGATGAGATCCACAGCTGGCTCAGCGACGACAGCGCCTGGCTGGAAAACTGCCACGTCGTCGGCCTGCCCTGCCGCAAGGGCGAGGAGACGATGGCCGCGCTGCTCCTCTTCCGCGACAACGGCGAACCCTTCGACGCCGAAGCCCTCGAATCCCTCGGCGCCGTCGGCCCCGTCCTCGCGGCGCACCTCTCCCGCGTCATCGGCATCCACCACCGCCTTTCCGATCACATGAAGGAAGAGGACAAGGGCGACGATGCGCTGCCGTTCTAACACGTCTCGGGATTTAGCCCGAATAAAAAGAACGCGAGGCCTAGGCACTTAAGTGTCTAGGCCTCGCGTCTTTCTTGAACCGCACACTGTCTCTCACTCCCCCATCGACGCCGCGACCAGTTCCTTATCATTCCGCCAATAAACCGTCCGATTCGCCAGCGCCGGATGTGACCACAGCACGGGCCGATGTGCATCGGTGTTCGTCGCATCGAGCAGATGCGTCCTGCTCACCTCGTGATACCCCCTCGCATCGACGTCCGCGAGGATCAGGTCGCCATGCTCGTTGGCGATGAGGCAGCGCGTGCCGCTCTCGCCGATCGGCACGATGAACGCACTGGCCCAGTTCAGCGGGCCCGCGCTGTAGTTCGTCGCCTCGTAGGTTTCCCAGAGCCGATCGCCGGTCGTCAGGTCCAGCCCGCGCAGCTCACCTTTCGAGCAGACGCCGTAGATGTGACCGTCACGCACGATCGGCGTGCCGATCAGCGAGTGCAGCGCCTCGGAATTCTTCATCGTCCCGCCGCGCTGCCAGAGCTTCACCGCCGCGGGTTTCTCCGCGTCGAGTTTGAGCACGAGTGTGCCCTCGACCTGCGAGGTGACAATGAGGAGGTCGCCGAGCTTGTCATCGTGGTGGAAGCGGGGCGTGGTGATCGCGACGTCGTACTTGATCGGCCCGTAGCGGTAGGACCAGTAGACCTTGCCGGTCTCGGGATCGAGCGAGTTCACCGCTTCCGCGGTCCAGTAGATGAGCTGCCGCGTCCCGCCCGCCTGATGGATCATCGGCGCTGAGTATCCGGAGCGATCGCTCAGCGCGGTCCAGACCTGTTTGCCGGTGAGCTTGTCGAACGCCGTGATCGCGCCCAGGCCCGTCTCCGGATCCCGGCCGCTCGTGCCGACGATGAGACGGTCGCCGTCGATCAGCGGATGCCCGGCGAATCCCCAGCCCGGCGTCGCCGCCTTCTCGCCTGACAGCTTCTTCGACCAGATCATCTTCCCGTCCGCGACCGAGAGGCACAGCAGATCGCCCTCCGCCCCGAGCGTGTAGACGCGCTCCCCATCCACCGCCGGCGTCGTCCGCGGCCCGATCGAGTAAGAGATGTTGTACGGGCAGTCATATTCGTGCGTCCAAAGCACCTTGCCCGTCGCATCATCAATGCACATCACCCGCTCGACACCCGGCTGCGCCTCATGCGCAAACGCATCCTTCGGCCTCTCCGTCCCGCTCTTGAGCACAAAGTCCGTGACAAACACTCGCCCCTCAGCAACCGCCGCACTCGCATACCCGCCGCCGACCGGCACGCGCCAGCGCACCTTCAATCCCTCCTTGGGGAACGCCGCCATCAGCCCCGTCTCACGCCAAACCCCATCCCGCCGCGGCCCCATCCACTGCGGCCAATCGTCGGCCCGGACCGACGCGGTGACGAGTCCCAGTAACACCAACCCGGCGAGAAATGAGCGTTTCATGGCGACCTCCAATGTCGAGGGTATCCAGTGCGATACCCCCGGGGCAACCGAATCGCATCAATAAAATAATCTTTGTCGATCTTTCGCACGCCGGGTAGCGTACATCCCATAGGTCATCTCTTGTGTGAGGCACACGATGTATCAGCGGTTCGGCCTGACGTTGATGGTCACCCACGCGTGCAATCTGCGTTGCGCCTACTGCTACACCGGCGAGAAGTTGAACCGCGCCATGCCAGTCGAGATCGGCCGTCGAGCCATCGAGCGGGCCATCGCATCCATCGAGCCGGGCGGCGCCCTCGACCTCGGCTTCTTCGGCGGTGAGCCGCTGATCGAGGCGACACGCATTCAGTCGCTGATCGAATTCGCCCACACGTGCGCGGCGGCCCGGCGCATTACCGTCACCGTGAACATCACAACCAACGGCACACGCGACGGCGACCCCGCGGCGTGGGCGGTCATGCTCCGCGATGACGTCGATCTGGTGATCAGCCACGACGGCCTACCCTCCGTTCACGACAAGCACCGCCTCGAAGCCGGCGGCGGGGCGACGAGTGCGCACGTTGAAAAAACGATCCGCCGATTGCTTGAAAACGGCAAGCTCTTCCGCGTGAACATGGTCGTCCGGCCGGACACGGTGAGCGATCTCGCTGAAGGCATCGCGTATCTTCGCAGCCTCGGTGTCACGCACACGGACCTTTCGCTCGATCTCTGGTGCAACTGGCCGCCGGAGGCGATCGCGGAACTGGAGCAATCGCTGGAGCGCTGCGGCAGGCTCTGGCGCGACGGCCTGCCGAACTGCGGGATCAATTGGTTTGATCTCCGCGCCATCGAGATCGCGGGAATTGCAGTCGAACCGACGGCCCGCTGCGGGTTCGGCGACGGTGAGATCGCGGTGTCGCCGGCCGGAGGTTTGTATCCCTGCGAGCGGTTGATTCAGGAGGATCGGCCGGAACAGCCGTCGCGACTGCCGGGGCACGTGATGGCCGGGGAGGATTTCCTCTGCTTTGCGCCGCCATGCGCGGTGAAGAACTGCGGCTTGAACTGCCGCTGCAGCAATCTCGTGCGAACCGCCGACGCCGCGCGCTCCGATGCGCTGCTGGAGCGCTGGGACCTGGCGTGCAAACGTGAAACGGCGCGGTGGATCAGTTTTCACGCGGATGAATCACAAACCGTGGAGGTGTCATCATGAGCGAATCGAATAAGAGCGAGGGCGGGCAGCAGACGACGATCGAGAAATGCGTCATCGTTGGCGGAACCGTGGCCGGGATCGTGCTGGCCGGCGGCGTGGTGCTTGCCCTGGTCGCGGCGACCACCACGACGACGATGGGTGGCACGCGCTCCGCGCGACTGCAATGGCAGGCGCGACAGGCGCAGTGCCTGGCCGAGGCGTCGCGGGCGGAGTCGCCGGTCGATGACATCACCGCGGATGAGGAGGCCAAGCCATGAGCGACACTCAAATTCCAATACCACCGTCTGAAAATGATCCGCCTCCGCGCGATGAGATGGGGGCGGACGGGTCGCCGCTGCCGGACTCCAAGCTGGCCAAGTTCGCGACGGGTGCGGTACGTGTGACGCTCGTTTCGGGTGTCGCGATCATCCTGCTTTCGGCGATCGCGACGCCCACCATGGGCGGCACGCGCTCCGCGCGGCTGCGCTGGCAGGAGCACAAGGCGGAATGCGATGCCGATGCGGCACGCTTCGCTGACGCCGGCGGCGCCTCGGATGCGGGCCAAGCGGCGGCATCAACGGATGGAGCGGAGTGATGGCGGATGTTGTTGCCGTAAGCGATCGTTTGTCGTGGCGCCGCCGCTGGTGGCGGCAGGTTGTGAATCTCTTCGCCCTGATCGGCGTGGTGATGACGGTCTATCTGCTCTGCTTCGATCTCACATTCATCGGCAGCGACTCAATGGCTCCGACGCTGGTCGGCGAGATCGAAAAGGACACGGGCCACGACTGGATCCTGATGGAGCGCGTGTCGTACTGGTTTCGCAGGCCCGCGCGGTGGGAGATCGTCGCGTTCACGCAGCAGGAACTCGGCGTGGACGTGATGAAACGCGTCGCCGCCCTGCCCGGCGAACGCATCGCACTGGACCACGGCAGCGTGTGCATCGACGGCAAACGGCTCGACCCGCCGCCGTCGCTCAAGGCCGTCCAGTATTTCCCCTTCGGTAATCTGTCAAAGGAGCAGACGTGCAGGACGGGCTACTACGTCCTGGGCGACAACTCCCGCGACTCGGAAGACAGCCGCTTCACCGGCGAGGTGGCGGCGAAACGGATCAAGGGCCGCGCTTGGCTGATCGTCTGGCCGCCGAGCCGGATGCGGTTTTTGACGCCGTGAGAAGTGGCTCCGGTCCCCTCGCCCAGGGGGAGTGGGAGTGAACTCGATCGCGTGCCCAATCACGAGACGGCCTTAGCGATCACGACACCTGGCATCCGGCAGCGGAGAGTGCGGAGGGAACCGGGCAAGGCGACAAGACGAGACGATTCACTTCGTTTTCCTGCGAGCGGCTCGTTCGAGATAATCCACGTCCAAAAGATCCTTTGGGCGACCACTCGCCTTTTTGTTTTCGATCAAATCCTCGCGGCTGATGACGTAGACCACCTGGTCACCCAATTTGACGGCCTGCTTCTTCCCCCAGGCGGTTTCAAAGTCGACACCACTGATGGATGTGAGGATGTCGATCCGCACCGGCTGAACACCCATCTGGTAGATCAGGTCCTCGCGTTGAAAATCCTGCTCGGCAACGTCTTTCAGGGGCGCTCCAAACTTGACCAGCGCAGACCAGACGCGGCGGGCATTCTCCGGGCTTGGGCGGACCCAGACATCCAGGTCATAGGTGGCGCGCATGTACCCGTGAGCGGTCAACGCATGGGCGCCGACAACGAGGTACTCAGCGCCCGCGGCGGACAACTCGGCCAACATCTCTTTGAAGTCTGGATTCAAGCGGTTTTCCACTGAACGCCCATGCGCTGCAGGTGAGGGGCCAAATTGATTCAAGCCGCGCTGCCGGCGTCATCGACAATACATCCTGGTCGATCTCGTCCTCTTCGCCGAGCTTCTTGACCGTCACTTTCCAATGGCTTCGGTCTTTGCTCATACAGCTATTTTATCGGCTAAACCTCTGTGGGCCAATCACGAGGTTTCTCGACGATCGTAGGAAATTGGCGCCCCTTTCACGCGGGGAAGAATGTGTGTGTGATTCGCGACCGGGGGTGTCGCTTCGCTCAACCCCCGGCTAATGGCTGGCACCCCGCTGGGGTGCGTTCGTTGAGCGCCCAGTGCCACGCGTTTTCCTTGCGGTGGGAGGTGATGTTCAGGGCGGCTTTGGCGCGGCGGAGGGTGCCGGGGGTGATGTTTGCGGCGGCGGCTTGGGCGGTGAGTTCGAGGGCGGGTTTAGGGTTGGGCGTTAGGGCGGTGGTGAGCCAGGTTGTGGCGTGAAGCAGGGCGGTGTCGGCAGTGGTGGAGATGTGTTGGTAGGTGTGACGTGCATCGAGCGCGGCGATTTCTTCGGGCGGGACGTTGTGCTGTTCCCATTGAATGCGCGGGCCTTCGATGATGCGGAAGGCGAGGGACGGGGCGAGCGGGCCATAGTTGTTTTTGCGTTGGATGAGGTAGCGGCGGTCGGGATCGCTCGGGTCGCGCTGGATTTCGAGGACGGAGCGCGCGATGGCGGCGAAGGCGAGCGTCCCGGCGGCGCGGTGCAGCGGGGTGTCGGACATGTGCTTGGTTGGATGGATGACGGCGATGACGGAGCAGAACCTTTGCGTGGCGATCGAGGTGAGCGGGCGGAGCAGGTGACGGGCGGCGGCCTGTGTGGTGGGCTCGGACCGGCCGAGGAACGCGGTGATCGGATCGATGATGCAGGTGCAGATGTCGAGGTTCTTCCTGTCCCACAGAAATTTCTGGAGGTGATTGCGGTGGTGGCTGACCTGGAAGTGCTCAAGGCATTGCTCATCGTCGCCGATGCCGCGGAGGTGGAGGATGTTGGTGAGATTGGCGCCGGCATGCGTCAGGCGGGGGATGAGCGTGGCATCGACGCGATCTTCATCGACGATCATGAGGGCTTTTGAGCCGCCGATGTTTTTGAGGAAATCGTGGGGCTCATTGGCGCTGAGGCGGTGGCCGATGGACTCCCACGCGGCGAGTTCGGCGACGAGGAGGCTCTTGCCGACGCCGGGCTGTCCGACGATGAGCGTGACAGCGCATCGCGGGATGTACTGGGGCCAGAACCAGTAGGTTTCAAAGGGTTTCGTCTCGGAGAGGGGACGGATGAAGGGTGTTTTGTCGAAGTCGTAGGGCATGGCGGGACTCCGTAAGTGGTGCTTTTGGAGCACGGGGCAGGCGCATGGGCGTTGCGCTTCTACCCTTGGCCGGAGGTCACGCGTGGTGCGCACCGGTGCGTCGCGTCGGAAACGAAAAACAGCGCAAGTCGCGGCGGAGACAGCGCCGAAAAATATTTTGATAATTTTGGGATGGGGGAAGATGCGGGCCGCGATTGTGCGCGCCGCTGCCGGGATGCGCATCTTGGCGCCTTGACGGAATGGGCGGGAAAGACGGGAGTTGCGGCGGGATTTCAAGATGCGCAATGCGCATCTTGGAATGGGAATGACTTGCGCGCGGGGAGAGCCGCGGCGGAGCGGGGGACCGCGCCGCCGGACTTTTAAGACGGCGGATTATTTTGATTTGGAACGGATGAGCAGGACGGGGAGGTCGGTGTGGTGGCGGACGTCGTTGGCGACGGAGCCGAGGAGGACATCGGCGACGAGGCGGTGGCCGTGGGTGGCCATGGCGATGAGGTCGCAATTCAGGCGTGTGGCGGCGGCGACGATGAGCTTGGCGGGTTCGCCGCATTCGAGGAGGGTTTCGACGTTGAAGCCGGACTGCTGCAACTCGGATTGACGCTGGGCGAGGTAGCGGCGGTCCTCGATGATCTCGGGGGACTCGGCGAGGTTGAGCTGGTGCTGATTGCGTGCGACGAATCCGTCGGCGATGTGCAGGAGCGTGATGCGAGCGCCGGTGAGCCTGGCGAGCACGCGGATGTGATCGAGGATCGCGGGATCGGAGGGGGAATTGTCGAGGGGGATGAGGATGTGTTTGTACATAGGAGGGTTCGGGGTTCAGGGTTCAGGTTAAGGCAGGAAGCGGGGAGCAGGGGGGCAGTGGGGCAGGGATGTGGTTCGGTGTTTTGAGTTTAACCTGAACCCTGAACCCTGAACCCTGTCACCTTATCCGAGCCATTTCTGTGCCTGTTGGAAGAGCAGGTAGACGTTGAGGCCGACGATGATGAGGGCGACGATCCAGGCGAGGACGGCGAGCCAGAGGGGATTGACGAACCGACCCATCTTCAATTTGTCGCCGGTGAAGAGGACGAGGGGGACGACGGCGAAGGAGAGCTGGAGAGAGAGGACGACCTGGCTGAGGACCAGTAGTTTGCCGGCGCCGGTCTCGCCGTAGAGACCGGCGACGATGGCGGCGGGGACGATGGCGATGGCGCGGGTGATGAGACGGCGGACCCAGGGTCGGAGGCGGATGCTGAGGAAGCCTTCCATGACGATCTGGCCGGCCATGGTGCCGGTGAGCGTGGAGTTCTGACCGGAGGCGAGGAGTGCGAGCGCGAAGAAGAAGCTGGCGCCGCCCTTGAGGACGGGGTCGAGGAGCTTGTAGGCATCGCCGATGTCGGCGACGTCGGCGTGCGGGGTGCCGTGGAATGTGGCGGCGGAGAGGATGAGGATGGCGGCGTTGATGAAGAAGGCGCCGAGCAGGGCGACGGTGGAGTCGATGGTGGCGAATTTGATGGCGGTTTGTTTGCCCTCATCGGTGCGCGCGAAGTTGCGGGTCTGGACGATGCTGGAGTGGAGGTAGAGATTGTGCGGCATGACGGTGGCGCCGAGGATGCCGATGGCGATGTAGAGCATGCCGGGGTTGGTGATGATCTGAGGGCGCGGGATCAGCCCGCCGAGCATGTCCATGAGCGGGGGCTGCGCGAGGATCACCTCGTAGAGGAAGCAGCCGGCGATGATGAAAATGAGCCCGCCGACGAGGGCTTCGATGTAGCGGAAGCCCTTGTTTTGGAGGAAGAGGACGACGAGGACGTCGGCGGCGGTGATGGCGACGCCGACGATGAGGGGGATGCCGGTGAGGAGATTGATGGCGATGGCCGAGCCGATGATTTCGGCGAGGTCGCAGGCGCTGATGGCGATTTCGCAGAGGACCCAGAGGCAGAAGGAGACGGGGCTGGAGTAGTGATCGCGGCAGGCTTGTGCGAGGTCGCGGCCGGAGACGATGCCGAGCTTGAGGGCGAGGTGCTGGAGGAGGATGGCCATGAAATTGGAGATGAGGACGACGGTGAGGAGCGTGTAGCCGAATTTCGCGCCGCCCTCGAGATCGGTGGCCCAGTTGCCGGGGTCCATGTAGCCGACGGCGACCATGAGGCCTGGGCCGGAGAAGGCGAGGAGCTTTCGCCAGAATCCGGCGGCGTGCGGGACGTGGATGGAGGAGAAGACTTCGGGGAGGCTGGGGACGGTGACGGGGGAGTGCCAGCCGTGGCGGTCGCGGTGCGCTTTGGGATCGGCGGTGAGCGGGTCGTGAGTGGGGAGGTCAGAGGGCATGGTGGCGCGTGGCTTTCTTTCTGCGGCGGGTATTGACGTGTCTCAAATAGTTTAGGCTGTCCTAAACAATTGTCAAGCGGAATGGCGGCGCAGGCGCGTGCAAGCTGCAGTACTCGGTGAGGTGTCAGAATCGAATGGTGATGCCAGTGAAGACGCGGATGTCTTCGGCGGGGCGGGTCAAGCCGAAGTTCACGCCGGCATCAATGGCCATATTCTCGGTGATCCGGTAGGTGAAACCGATGTCGGCGGAGACTTGGTACTGGGTGTGCGACTGACTGCTGATGTCGCCTACGTATTCGATGTATCCGCCGAGGCCGCCAAAGAGGTCGTAGTCGAGTGAGGCGGTGTGGACGAAGTCGAACTGGTAGCCGCGCCGGTCGGGGTCGTATCGCAGGTCGAACTCGCCCATCACGGTGAGATTGAGGTCATCGGTGAGCTTCATGGCGAGCGGGAGGATCAGGCCGCCCTGGACATGGCCGGTGGAAAGCGAATCGGAGCCGGTAGGGAGTTGGATGAAGGGCAGGAGTGCAAAGGCTGTGCTCTGTCCCGCCACCGGGTCATTGCCCCAGAGATTGAACTTCGCGCGGAACTGGATGTCGTCGAAACCGCGTGCGTGGGTGGACGTGCCGGTGTTGCGGTCGGTGTCTTTTTCGTCGACGTACGGAGTGAAGATGAAATCGACTTCGGCGCGGTTGTCGAGGCCGAGGCGGAGATTGGTCGGGGCGTATTCCCATGTGCTGGTGTGCTGGGCGTCGGTGGTGCGGCGATCGCGGGCATATTCGAAGAAGCTGGATTCGATCTGGAGATGGCCGGCGTCGACGGTGAATGGGCCTTCGGTGACATCGGGACGGTCACAAGCAAGTTCGCGGAGCAGATCGGCGGGGGTGGGGTTGAATAGCGTGTAACCGGATTTGTCGGGAGCGGGCGACTGAGGCGTCGCGGGTGCGGCGGTGGGTGTCTCGCCCGGCTCGGCAGCGCGGGAATGTGCGGCGAGCAGCACGAAGGCCAGGGCAAATACGGGCGGGAAAAGTCTTGCGTATAGGGGGTTTTTCATCGGTGCATTCTCGGACGTCAAGGTGATTGGAGCCGATGTTGTTTTGTTATAACGCGCCGACGCCCAGATGTGGTTAATCGCCACGGCATTTGGACCGATAGTCGGTGGAGCCGGACTATCTTTCCGGCGCATTGGAGCTGTCCCATGGCGCGGCCCGAACATGCAACCTCCGCGGATCACCGTCAGTACGTCCGTCACATCGTGCGTGGCGAGGCGAAGATTGAGGCGCTCAACGACCATTGCAGTGCCGAGCCGCCGCTGCATGTGAATCTGCAGGACATCGGGCGCACGGGCGTGATGTTCGAATCGGACCGCGCGCTGGAATTGAATTCGACGTGGCGGCTGCGCATCCTGCACCGCGGCTATGAGGTGACGACGCTGCCGATCATCGTCAAGTATTGCCGCGAGGCTCCGACGGGCGCCGTGATGGTCGGGGCGCAGTTCATGATCGAGCCCTTCGTGCTGAGCTTCCTGGGCGTGGCGGAGCACGAGCTGCGGATGGAAGACTGGCTCGATCCGCGCGTGAAGTAAATAGCGAAGTCTGTACCCAATTTCACAGTAAAAATCGCTGCGGAGGCGCCGCGCGCGGGTGAACTTTTGGGTTTGCCTTACGTATTATTGACTGAAGGGATTTGAGGGCTTCAATGCCTCAAACCCCATGAAAATTCGAGTTGTAGGGCGGCCGCGCTCGCTCCTGCTGCACACCGTTTCACAGGACCAGCGGAACCGATGCGGCGGGCGCCTGAAGGACAGCCCCGGGTGCGGCGCAACGCCCGGGGCAATTTTTGCGCGCGATCTTTTTACGGTGCGCCGGAGCGCTAAGCCGCAAGCGGCGAGGCACACATCAAAAATAATCAGTGACGGAAATGGCGCCGACCGGTGAGCATTAGCGTCACATTCGCATCGTTGCATGCGGTGACGGTATCGCCGTCGCGCTTCGATCCGCCGGGGTGGGCGATGGCTTTGACACCGGCCTTGATGAGCAGATCGGGGCCGTCGCGGAAGGGGAAGAAGGCGTCGGAGCCGACATATCCGCCCTTGGCACGCTCGCCGGCTTTGGCGATCGCGATGTTGCAGCTGGCGACGCGGTCCATCTGGCCCGCGCCGGCGCCGACGAGCATCGAGCTATTGACGATGCACACGGCGTTGGACTTCAGGTGCTTGGCGGTGATCATCGCGAAGCGAAGCTGATCGAGGTCGGCAGCGGTGGGGGCGGGGCCGGCGGCGTGCTGCCACTCGGTCACATCGAACACGGCAAGGTCGCGATCCTGCACGAGCAGGCCCGCGGTGATGCGTTTCATGTCGAGCTCACGCGGGTCACGCTTGCCGGGTGCGGGGAGCGGGCCGGTCTCGAGGATGCGCACGTTCTGCCAGCGTGCGCGGAGCGCGGCGAGAGCATCGGGCTCGAACGACGGGGCGATGATCACCTCGAGGAACTTCTGCCCTTCGGTGATGGCGGCGGCGGTGGCGGCGGTGACGGGGCGGTTGAACGCGACGATCCCGCCGAATGCGGCGAGCGGATCACCGGCGTAGGCGAGATTGAAAGCGGTTGCGGGATCGGCGGCGAGGCCCAGGCCACAGGGATTGGCGTGCTTGATGATCGCAGCGGCGGCGACATCGGCGGCGGCGAATTCCTTGACGAGCTCCAGCGCGCCGTTGCCATCGTAGAGATTGTTGAACGAGAGATCCTTGCCGTGGAGCTGCTTGGCGCTGGCGACGGAAGCTTCGGTGGCGCGGGGGTCGATGTAAAGCGCGCCCTTTTGGTGGGGATTCTCACCGTAGCGCAGTTCGGCGGCGCGGGTGTAACTGAGCAGCATCGACTCGGGCATGCGTGAGCCGGACGTGCCGGCAAGATATTGGGCGATGGCGGTGTCGTACGCAGCGGTCCGTGCGAAGGCCGCCAGCGCGAGCGAGCGGCGGAGCTTGAGCGTGGTCGCGCCCGCATTCGCGTGCATCTCAGCGACCACGGCGTCGTACTGACGCGGATCGGTGACGACGGCGACGAAGCGGTGATTCTTCGAGGCCGAGCGGATCATCGAAGGCCCGCCGATGTCGATGTTCTCGATGGCATGGGCGTCGGTGACATCGGGATTCGCGACGGTCTTCTCAAACGGGTAAAGGTTGACGACGACGAGGTCGATGGGCTCGATGCCGTGCTGCTTCATGGAGGCGACGTGCCCGGCATCATCGCGCAGAGCGAGGAGCCCGCCATGCACCTTGGGGTGTAGCGTCTTAACCCGGCCGTCCATCATCTCGGGGAACCCGGTGACCTGATCGATGGAGGTGACGGCGATGCCCGCCTCGGCGATGGCTTTCGCGGTGCCGCCGGTGGAGATGATCGCGACGCCCGCCTCGGCGAGCTTTTTCGCGAAAGGGATGAGGCCGGTTTTGTCGGAGACGGAGATGAGAGCACGCTTGATGGGGACGAGGTCGGTCATGGTGTTTTGTTTCGGGTGAGAATGCGAGGATTCAGAGGGGGAAATGACGAATGACGAAATTCGAATGACGAATCAAATTCCAAGGATCAAATTCCAAAGGGGAAAAGCCGGACCTTCGAGGCATTTTGTTTCGTCATTGGAATTTGGAATTTGATCAATGAATCTTCATTCGAATTTCGTCATTCGAATTTATTTCGGGCTGATCTTCATGATCGCGCCGTCGAGGCGGACGAGGTAGATGTTGCGTGCCTTGGCGTCGTCGGCGAAGGCGTATTGCGACTGCGGGGCGGCGACGCCCTTGAGCGTCTGGCCATCCTTGGAGGCGACGATGATGATGCTGTCGTTGTTCCAGAAATAGAGCTTGGTTTCGAGGGCGAAGAGCGGCACGGCGCGGGCGAGGTCGGGGCGTGACCAGGCCTTGACGCCGCTGAAGGCGTTGATCGCGACGAGTCCCGAATCGGGGATCTGCTGGAGCACGAGGTCGCCCATCGGCACGGGCGACTTGACCAGCGCGGTCTGGGCGAAGTAACGCCAGCGGAGCTTGCCGGTTGTGCGCTGGAAGGCATAAAGCGACTGGTCCGACGACGGCACGTAGATGAGATTCTCGGTGACCGCCGGCGGCGCGGAGATGCGGTCAAAGGCGTGCTTGGTCCAGAGGATCGCGCCGGAGCGCGGGTTCATGGCGTTGAGCATGCCCTTGCTGTTGCCCACGAACAGCGTGGCCCCGACCAGCGGCGGCAGGGCGGTGATGGACGCGCCCGTCTGCAGGTGCCAGGTGAGCAGCCCCTGCGTCATGTCCTGTGCGAAGATCATGCCGTTGGTCGAGCCGTGAACCATGAGGCCGCCGGACAGCACGGGCGTCGTCGCCGACACATAGCTCAGGTCGAATACCTTCAGGCGGTTGCCATCGACAATGTCGAAGATGAAGCAGCGCGTCTCGGAGCAGATGATCAGCTTGTTGCGGTCGCGCACGGGCTTGGAGAAACGCTCGACTTCCTTGGCCAGCTTCGTCCGCCACAGCACGCGGCCGGTGTTGACATCGATCACCGACATCACATTGTCCGTCTCAAGCGTCACCAGACGATCACCCAGCAGCTGCGTGTACAGCAGCCGGTCGCCGTTGACCAGGCCCAGGTTCGCCTGCCACTGGATGGAGTAGCCGAGATCCGTCACCGCCTGAGGCTGGGCGATGAGGTTGTCCAGGACGTTGACGGGCTTCTCACACCCACCGCACAACCCGGCCGCGATCAACAGTGCCAGCGCCAGTGCTCGCCTCATGCTCCGGTCTCCGTGTCGTCAAGCCCAGCGATGTAATCCGCCAGGTCCAGTTGGTAGTGCCGTTCCAGTTCCTGCATCTGCCCGATCCGCGCCAGATCATCCTCGATCCGCGCCGCCAGCCGGATGATATAAGGCCTGCCCTCCAACCGGTTCCGCAGGTCGCAGACCATCGCCTCCCAATCCCCGCCGTACAGCTCACGCTTGAGCATCAGGAGCAGCTTCTGCTCCTGCGTCAGGCGATCCATGAAGCGGCGAAGCGGCTCGGCAAGCCGATCAGCACTCGGCATCACGCGCAGGGCCATGCAGTCCTCAGCAGGGGGGGATCGACCGGAAGTATCCGCCTTATCCCCCCCAGCGTCAAGGCCATACGCGCACCTCCACGTTTAGCCGCGACCCGAGTCCGCGAGGGGAGCGCTTCGTCTGTCCATCGTCTCGGGTTCCAACGCAAGACCCGCAAGGCAGGACGCAAGACCACGTCCGTGCGCACAACCCCGTCGACCGGACATTTTCACCCCCTCCCCCCATCCCTCCACCGCCCCCTCACCCACCGAATCTCCCGTCTTTACACCCCGCCGATTCCACACGTTAAGGCTGTGAATCCTACTCAAGCCCATCGCAACTCCGGGAAACCACCCGGACGTCCGGTTTCGCAACCACATCCGTGCGCGCTTCCCTCCGCGCCCCCGAGGCCCGGGCACTGATGGGCCCGCTGGCGGCGTCCGCCGCCATTCCCCTGCCTCTGTTATCCTGCCGATCTTCCCACCTTTACAGTGACGCGGAGGCACGACGATGAGGAACCGGTCGAATCGCATTCGGGTCTGCCTGGGAATCCTCGCCCTGGTGATCGGCGCGGCCGCGGGGACCGGCCTCGCAGCCCAGAAGGAGTTGCCGTTGGAATTCACCGGCGGACATGAAATCGGCAAGGACGACTTCGGCCGACCCGTCGTGCTCATCGCCGCCGCGCTGGGCGTCAAGCCCGACGATTTTCGCAAGGCGTTCAGCGGCGTGACGCCCGCCAAAGGAGGCCCGCCCTCGGGCGCCGAAGCGCGCAAAAATAAGGAAGCCCTGATGAAGGTGCTCGCCCCTCTGGGCGTCACGAACGAGCGGCTCGACGAAGTGTCGGACTACTACCGCTTCCGCTCGCAGAACGGCGAACTCTGGAAGTCATCCCCCGCGGCGGGGCACGCCATCGTCGAAGATGGCAAGGTGACGCGCATTGTGATCACCGACGCGGGCTCCGGATACAGCACACCGCCCAAGGTGACAATCCAAGGCATGCCGGACGTGACGCTGAAGGTCGTCGTACACCTGGACAAAGAGTTCAAAAGGAACGGATCGGTGGAAACGGTCGGAGTCGTCGAGCCGCCCAAACAGTCGCGGTGATCTGCGCAATTGCCAGAACGGTACCGCTCGTGCAGGGTAAGATGCGTGTAGGACATCGCAGGCCTCCGTGCCCGGGCTTGGTGTGTGGTAACAACAAGCTACCGCACGACCCTGCAATTTTCATTTTTCCCCCGCGGGTTGTTGCGCTTCAGAATTGAATCCGCTCCCCTTTTCGTTCTCCGACCCCTTTTTCCTTCCTTTAGATGGCGGAAAATTTTGACGCACAACGGGTCGGCAGCTAAATTCCCTTCATGGACTGGCGGCCGAGAGACAGACAGTCAGTCAACCAAAGTTGAACGGCTTACAAAAAGGTGGACAAAACATGTCTTGGATTAATCTTCGGACACAATGCGCGATTGTCGCTCTTGGGATTTTCACAATGGCCGTCTTGTTCTCCACAGCCCGGGCTGAGGACAGCCAGAAAATCCAAGGCTGGCAACCCACCAACAACTGCGCGATCTCGATCCAGGACGGAAAGATGATCGTCAAGTGCACGGGCGAAGACCCGCAGATCATGTGCACGGAACCTCCCAAGGCCACCGGCACCATCGTCGTCACGATCATGGCCAAGGCCAAGGTCGAGGGCGGCGGCCAGATCTACTGGGCATCGAGCGAAGTGCCCGAGATGAGCGAAGACACGCACGTGGACCTCGGCCTGGAGACCGATGAAAACGTCCGCGAGTATAAGGTGATCGTTCCCGTCAAAGGCGAGTTGAAAGCTCTGCGTTTCGATCCCGGCGACGGCGCCGGCACGGTGGAAGTCGTCTCGATCCAAATCTCCAAGGAAGACGGCACCGTGATCAAGAAGTGGACCTTCGACGGCAAGTAGAAACCGCAAATACGGAAAACGGAACAGCGCCGTATGTCCCCTTTTCCAGTCCCTGTTCAAGCGCGGATACACAATAAAG
>JAYVTU010000138.1:0-13417 GCA_043788485.1 Planctomycetota bacterium | reverse complement strand
TCCTGCTCAAGCCGGTGGACAGTCAGTTCTGGCTCTCGATGCGGAATTGCTCACCGTGGGGGATTCCGAACATCGCGCTGGGGCTCGGGCTGATCGTCTATGCCGGTTCGCGGCTACGTTTCGGTCCGTGGGATTACGCAGCGGGGCTGCTCCCGCTGGCGCTGGGATTGATCATTCTCTACAGCCTCTGGTTCATTCTCGGGGCGACGTCGATCTGGTTTGTGAAGGTGCAGAACATCACGCACGTGCTTTACCAATTGCTGGAAGCAGGGCGGTTCCCGGTGACCGCGTACCCGCCGGTGTATCGGTTCGTGTTCACGTTCATCGTGCCGGTCGCGTTTCTCACGACGTTCCCGGCACAGTTCATGATCGGCCGGCCGGAGCTCGACGCGGTGCTGGGCCGGCATCGGATGACGCTGCTGGCGATCTCGGCGGCGATGGCGGCGGGGCTGTTTCTGGCGTCGCGCGCGTTCTGGCGATTTGCGCTGCGGTTCTACACCAGCGCTTCGAGCTGACTAACGCGGCGGATGAGCGGCGTCCTGCCCGGTGAGCTTCAAGAAATCGCGTGCGAGCGCGGCTCGCTGATTGGGGAATTCGATGGTGTCCTTGATGGGGTCCGCGTAGCGTTTAGCGGCGGCTGCATCGCCTCGGCGTTGCGCGACGCACGCAAGCACGGCTTTGGGCTCCGACCAGTTGGCGCACATTTCCAGCGCCAATCGGGCGTGGCGCTCGATGTCATCGAGCACGGCGGCCGGGTCGGCATCTTTGAGGTGACTGCCGGCCAACTGCTCGTAGATGTCGCTGGCGACAAAATATTCGAATCGGCCGGATTCGGGGAACCGCATGTTCGTTGAGTAGATCAGGGTGCGGGTATTTTTCCAGACCCCCATGTACGTGACCGCCGCGGCGCCGAAGGACATGACGAGAATCGCCAGCGCGCCGCACATTGCCGGCGATACACCGCGCCAGATTGCGATGGCCGCGGCGATGACCGAGGTGACAATCAATGCGGCGACGGCGGGCAGGAGCAGGGCGTCGAGCATGCCCTTGTCCCAGTAATCGGACCAATTTGAGGAGTTGATAGCGGCGAAAGTGATCGCGGCGAGGCTCACGGCGATTGCGATCCATCGGCTGACGCCGGCGGGCCATCGGGTGCGACCGGCGAGGCCGCCGATCAGGATGGCCAGGAACACGGAGAGCGTCAGCAGCAGACGCTCGCCGAAGAGGGTTCCGATGAGCAGGACCGTGTTGGAGGGGATGATATAGGTGAGAGGAATTGCGAGCAGCGGGCCGAGGATGACGCTGCGGCGTCTCCAGCAGACGATCACGCCGACGAGCCAGGCGATCACGACGGCGATGCCGAGCAGAACCAGCGGTTGGTCGAGACTGGATGCGGGCATGAGCACGCGGAGCGAGTAATCCGGCGATTGATTGACGGGCCAGACAAAGAGCTGCGACGTCTTTCCGATGAGCATCAGCGGCGAGAGGATCCGTTGGGCGGGCGTGGCGACGACCAGCGGGTTGTCGATTTCAAAAATTTTTGGGGCGCTGGCCGTTGCATAGGCGGCGGACAAGGCGTGGCGCTGGAGGAATGCGATGACGGCGACCGCGGCGATGCCCAGGAGCAATCGCCAGGGGCGGAGAGCGGCCAGGAGCGGCAACGATTCGCGGCGTCGCTCGGCGATCTCGATGGCGGCGAAGATGAGCGGGAGGATGTAGCCGTGCTCTTTGCTGAGGCCCGCGAGGAGCATGCAGGCGGACAGACCGAGTGCGCGGAAGAGCGACAGGTCTTTCCGCCATTTGAGATAGAGGCCGGCGCCGCATGTGATGAAGATCGCCGCCAGCAGTTCCGCCCTGCCGACGAGGTTGGCGGCGGCTTCGACATGGATGGGATGAGCGGCAAAGAGGAGCCCGGCGATCCACGCCGCGGCGGGGCTGCGGAACCAGAGCCGGGTCAACCACGCGACCAGTGCGGCGAGGAGTGCGAAGAGGAGGATGTTGATGAGGTGGAAGTGCCACGGCTTATCGCCGAGCGTTTGCATTTCAAGCCAATAGGTGAGCGTCGTGATAGGTCTTGAAGCGGGGGCTGCGGGACCGCCCTCTGGCCACCATGTAGCGGTCCAGAGTTTCCAGAAGAATCCGGGAGCGCGGAGCCGGGCATCCTGTTCGATGATGAAGCTGTCGTCGTAGACGAAGCCGTATCGGGCGCTTGGCCAGTACGCCAGGCAGGCAACGATGAACGAAGCGAGTGCGGCATGCCAGATGCCGGAGCGCGTCGCGGCCAAATCGGATGGCGAAGCGGACCGCGGGTTGGAGCCAGATGCGACGGGCATGTTTGAGATTGTCCGCGGTTCCGGTTTGCTGACAAGACGGCGTGGCGGGATGCGTCCATAAAAAAGCTGGCCACGCCGTTGGGCGTGGCCAGCTTTGGTCTATGACCGATCGATCAGGCAGGATTAGTGCCAGACGATCTTGCCAGCGGCGGTGCTGCCGGAGATCGGCACCAGGACGACGTCCTTGGTGTCGGCGGCGGCGTACGTCAGAGCAGCGGGAGCGGCGCCGACGCGGGTGGCGCTGTTCGCAGCTGTCTCAAGAGCGTAGATGTTGTCGTTGGCCGGGCCCTGGAACGGATCGTTGGCGAAGCCGGCGTGGCCGTCACCGTAGAGCACGTTCTGACCTTCGGTCTTGTGGTGGGTGGAGTTTTCTTCCTTGTTGATCAGGTCGCTGGTGTTGGACGGGAGGCCCTTGTAGCGGACGTGACCGGAAGCATCGGCGTTGTTGTTGTCATCGGCGAGGAACACCCAATCGGAGCCGGAGCTGTTGTTCCAGCTGATGCGGGTGGTGATGTCGTAGGGGTTGTTCATGGAGTACGACATGCCGGGGGCGGTCTGCTTGGCGCTACCAGCGGCGCCGACCTGGTCGGTGCCCGCGAAGTCCCAGCTCGTCGAAGAGCTGACGTTGACGACGCCGGCGCTGTCTTCGTTGACGTCTTCCTGCTGATCGACGTCCGAGGGGCAGAGGAAGTTCTTGACCGAGGTGGAGCCGTCACGGACGATGCCCCAGAACACGGCGGTGGCGTTGTCGTTGAGGGCCGCCGGGTTGGTGGCGGTGGCAACGGCGTTGACGGTCTTGCCCTTGAAGCCGGTCATCGCGGTGGCGACGGTCGAGCTGGCCGAGCCGTAGTAGGGGTACTTGTCCTGGTAACCGGCGGCGTAGGTGGTCAGTGCCTTGTAGACACCGGCGACACGGCTGGAGCAGACCGTACGGTTGCCCAGTTCCTTGGCGCGGCCCAGCGACGGCAGCAGGATGCCGATGAGCAGGGCGATGATGGCGATGACGACGAGCAGTTCGATGAGCGTGAAGCCAGACTTGCGTCTCATATTGAGACTCCTAAAAGGGATGGATGAGGACGGGAACCTAGCGCAAAACTGCCGGGGTGGCGTTTCGCTTGCCGTGCCGACGCGCGTTCAACCTTTGAACGTGACGACGGCTATCTGACGGGTTTTCAGATGGATGCGGCTTGCGAAGGGCTCCTGGTCAGGACGCTGCGTGCTTCAGGGTGCCGGGCCAACGCCCGAGACACCGATCCCTGGACCTCGCCTCAAAATCTGGCGGAGTCACTGGCCCGAATCCCGAGGGCGATTCGTTAGGCCGACCGCGGCTTTCGCCACGCACGTTACAGAAGGGGATTTGCAGCTTTCCGATGACCAGAGGGAGATAGATGATAGCGTAGCGGGATGAGAGTAGCAGGCTGCAGGCCCGGTCTGTCATTTACTAGCCTACCCATCCTCACAACAGTGTCAAGTGCATTCCGACCGAAAATATGTAGGTAATTTGAGAAATTTTAAAGAATTGCATGGCGGCATCGGGCGGCAACGCTATTTCCGACCCCATTAGGGGCTTTGGGGCTTTGTGGGCGTGGGAGTTCCGGTGGCCGGCGGCGGCGCTGGCCGCGGTGGGGCGGGGACTGGGGCGGTGTCGGGTTTCGGTTGTGCCTGAGCGGCGGCTTTGGCGGCCTTTTCGGCTTCGGCGCGATCCGCAAGCACCTTCCTGTAATCCTCGGCGAATTTCTTGAGCTCCGGTTTTTCGCTCCGTAGCGCCGTCGTGAGGATCGGCGAATCGACAGCGGCCGTGACGCTCAGCACCGCCATCTGCTGCACGAGCAGATCGGTGCTGTTGATCGCCTCGTCGATCGACTTGCGGTTGAACTGCTGCGAATTCTCGGCGGCGGTGAGATAGCTGATCGCCCACGCCTGCTGCGCCGGCGTGAAGTGTGCGAAGGCCGTGTTCACACTCTCGGATATTTTCTCGGCCAGCTCCTTCTTGTCGGCCGGCAGTCCGATCGCGACGCGGCTCAGCAGCGCCGCCGAGAGCATCGCGGCTCCGGGGTCCGCGCCGGTCAGCGCCGCGGTGCGCTCCGCGACGAGCGCATCGACCGGCGACCAGCCGCTGCGCTCGATGAGGCGCACGGACGAGACGCCGCCGAGCAGGCCGGGGACGATCGTGCCGTTGGCGGCTACGCGGGGATTGAGTACGCCGGTGACCGAGAGGCGCAGGCTCTTGAGAGGCGCTGCGACCAGGGCTTCGGCGAGCGCGCCCGTGTCGATGCGTGCAACGACGCTCAGCGACTGCCTCGCATCGAGCCGGATGCGGCGGCCGAGGTCCACGACCTGCGGGGCCATCGCCTGCATCTGGCCCGCGTCGTCGGTGATGAAGGGCGAGAGGACGACGGTGGAGTTGATCGTTCCGCCGGAGCCGAGGCTCAGCGGGGCGTCCCAGACGTTGGTGAGTTCCAGCTCAATCTCGATCGGTTCGCCGTAGGTGTAGCGGAGACGGACGGGTTTGAGACGGAGCATGACGAAGCGGCGCGGCTCGGTGACGATGACCTGGAAATCGCGGGGCACCTGCTGCACGAGACGCCCGACTGCGGCGGCGTCGGCGCTCGGCGTCGGCCTGCCGCCCATTGCGGTGATGCGCGATGCCGCGATCAATCCGGTGATCGATCCCGGCGACTGCGCGAACGCGCGGTTGAACGCATCGAGCGTTTTCGCCTTGTCGTGCGTCGATTCCTCGATGAACGCGAGCCCCAGCAACGCCCCCGCATCGGTTGTGTCGGCAGCGAGCAGCTTGCGCGCGTCTTCGGACTTGCCCTGCCGGAGAAGCAGCCATCCCTCGAGGCGGCGCAGCGTATCGGCCGGGGGCTTGGCGGCGCGGTAGCGCGTCATCAGCGGCTCAACTGATGCGATGTCCTGGTTGAGCAGCAGACGTGCCCAGATGCAGACCGACAGTGCTTCAACATCATCGGGGTGCGCCTTGAGATTCTGCTGCAGGTCGGCGTCGAGATTCGCAAACGCATCGGCCGCGAGCTTCGGACGGTTCTCCGCGTAGTGCATGGCGACGACGAGCCCCTGCAAGCGCGACGGAAGCTTGACGGCGGCGGGCGGAGCCGGTGTTGCGACGGGTGCCGGGGCTGCGCCCGCCGCGGGAGTCGCCGGTGTCGGCCCGGGCTGAGGTGCAGTGGGAGCACCGGGTGCGGGAAGAGTCGCGGCGTCCGATTTCTTGTCGGCGGGATTCGGTGCGGCGGGCGCCGGTGACGGCGCGCCGTAGCTTTCGAGCAGACGCAGCGCATCGGTTGAGCGGCTGCTGCCCCAGAGCGCCAGCGCCTGATCGGAGACGAGCTGCATCGGGTCTTCGCCCTGCGGGTAGCCATCGACGGACCAGATGCGCGACGCGGACTCGAACCACGTGGCGGCCGGCGTGTACTGGCCGCAGCTCAGGAGCATGGAGCCGAGCTGAGCGTGGACGGACCCGTCGGAGGGCGCGGCGGCCAGGAGGTTGAGCAGCGCCTGCGTGATCTCGGGGCGACCGGCCTTCTGGTCGCGCAGGAAATCCAGGGCCGCGGCGCAGGCGGGCTTGTTGGTTTCGTCGAGCGTGATCGCCTGCTTGAGGTAGGCAACAAATTTCGCATTGTCCGCCTGCTCCTGATAGAGCGAGGCGACGCGCCACGCGATCCGGCTGCGCAGGCTTGCGGAGAATTGGCGGGCGGCTTCGGGGCTCAGGAAGCGCTCGTACGTTTCACGCCGCGCGTCGGCGGTCTGCGCCTGCTGCGCCATGGCGTCGATGAGGCGGAGCTGCGCCAGGTCGTCCTGCGGCGCAGCCTGCACGTAGCGGCGCAGATCGGCGAGGCTCGCCTCGCGGTCGGCCTCGCCGGCTTCGAGCTTGAGACGCCAGAGTTCGGCGTTCGTCGGATCGAGCTGCGTGGCGCGGCCGAGCAGGATGCGCGCGATCGACAGACGCTGATCGGCGACCTTGTCGGCCTGGGCCTGATCGGGCCGGGCCGGTGGCGTGAGCACGAGGGTCGCCATCTGATGCAGGCGGTGGGCCAGCAGTTCGCCGGGCGCATGCCGGGGCGGCGGCTCGGCTGGGTCGCCGGGCGCGGCGGCGCCGGGCAGGGCGGCGACTGCGATGGTGAGGATCGCAGCGGTGAGAAGGGCGGCGAGTCTACGGTGTGGTTTCATGGTGTTCATCGGTTGCATGGAAGAGAGTATCGGTCCAACGGGCCGTCTCGTGTTCAGGTTTCGCACGGGCATCGGAAAATCTCCTCATTGACGGGGCGCGGGGGCGACCCTACCATTTCGCCTCCACAGGCGGGAGCATCCCCGAAAGACCCCGCCGATCATTCTACTTGCTTGCAGAAAATCAGGAGCCGCTGCGTGGCCAAGAAGAAGACCCCCGTTTCCGCCGCCCCCAAGAAGAGCCCCAAACGCAAAAGTCCCAAGGCTTCGAAGCCGGCCGCGCGCAAGCCCGCCGCTGTCGTCGCCAAGGCCCCCAAGCCCGCGAGCAAGCCCGCAGCAACAAAGCCCGCGGCCAAAACGCCCGCCGGCGCCAACGGCGGCACGATCGAAGCCCCGAAGATGTCCAAGAGCCCGCTCTCACGCAAAGAGTTGAGCGATTACCGCAAGCTCCTCTGGGAGAAGAAGCGCGAGATCACCGGTGACATGAAGAGCATGTCGCAGGAAGCCCTCAAGGGCGACTCGGCCAACCTCTCGCACATGCCCATCCACATGGCCGACGTCGGCTCGGACAACTACGAGCAGGAATTGACGCTCGGCCTCGTGGAGTCCGAACGCAAGATCCTCACCGAGATCGACGACGCCCTGCGCCGCATCGACGCCGGGACGTTCGGCGTCTGCCAGGCGACGGGCCGTCCCATCGCCAAGGCCCGCCTGGTCGCCACGCCCTGGGCGAAGTATTCGATCGAAGCCGCCCGCGAGATGGAGCGCGGCCGCCGCTTCTGATGATGGGTGCCGCGCGAGACCCATTCGATGGCTAACGAAGTCAAGCCGCCGACGCCCACCACGCCGCAGCGCGGCGCAAGCCGTTCCGTGACGGCGATCAGTTTGTTTGTCGGCGGGTCGGCGGCGCTGCTCGCGTCGGACCTCGCTCTCAAGTCGTGGGCACTTCAAAATCTGAAAAACGCCGAGATGAGACCGCTCGTCCCGCACGTCCTCGCGCTGGCGTGGACGGAGAATCACGGCGCCGTGTTCGGCGTGCTTCAGAACAAGCAGTGGGTCTTCGTGATCGCCAGCATGATCGCCGTCTGCGTCATCGGCTGGATCTTCTTCGCCTCACGCGCGATCGACCGGGCGCTGCACCTGGCCTTGGCGCTGATCTTTGCCGGAGCGCTGGGCAATCTCTACGACCGGGTGCAGCATGGCTACGTGCGCGACATGCTCTACCTCTTCCCCGGCGTGAAATTCCCCGGCGGCTTCAAATGGCCCGGCACCTCCGGCGACATTTACCCCTGGATCTTCAACCTCGCCGACGTCTTTCTCCTGATCGGCATCCTGATCGTCCTCGTGCGCTCGTATCGGCAGAGCCACCGCCAGGCCGCGGCGCCCTCGGGTGCCACACAGCGTGGCCGCTGAGCGCCGGTGTGACACATGGTCAAACTTCCTGTTCACTTGGAGAGTTCGGCGGTCACTGGTTTGGGATCTGGCGTATAAGATCGATGTCAATCGTTGGCTTCAACACTGCTATTTCTTCCAACACATTGGCGTGGCCGCTGATGGCGCCAAGTGAATAGGCGTGAGGACTCAAAGGAATCACCGCGAGGCTTTCGGCGAATGAATACCCACTTGCGCAGAGCGGAAGCGCGCACGGATGTGGTACTGAAACCGGACGTCCGGGTGGTTTCCCGGAGTTGCGATGAGCGTGAGTGGGATTCGCAGGCTTAAGGTGTGGAATCGGCAGGGAGTTAAGGCGGGAGTTTCGGCGGGTCAGTCGGTTTTTCGGTGAATGGGGGGAGGGGGTAAAAATGTCCGGACGACGGGGTTGTGCGCACGGGGAAGGACCGCGGGGGATGTGGTTTAGGGGTTGGCAAGAAGGGGAGCGGGGAGTTGGGAACGGCGGGTTAGGGAGCGATTTCGATCTGGCCGCCGTTGATGCGGGGGTTTCCGTTGATGCCGCCGCGGATGATGATTTGGGCGTTGCCGTTTTTGAGGATGATGTCGCCGTTGGGGTTTCGCTGGAGGCCGTTGGCGTTGGGGACGCCGGGGAGACCGGGGGCGCCGTTGGCATCGGGGACATCGGGGAAGGTGAGTTGGATGCGGGGATTCGGGGCGGCAGTGGCGGCGAGGGCCTGGAGATGATTCTGCAGCGGGGCCATGTCGATGATGCGGCCGCCCATTTGGTGGACGTCCTGGAGGCGGTGCAGGCTGTCGAGGCGGAGGCGGACGGCGATGGGTTTGGAGTCGCGGATCACGTCGAGCGTGACGATGTCGCCGGGCGCGAAGGATTTGACGCGTTCGGTGAACTTCTGCGCGACGAGGTCATCGGTGAACGGTTCGCTGTTGATGGCGACGATCAGGTCGCCGGGGCGGAGGAAGGCGTAGGCGGGGAAGCCGGGGAGGGTGCCGGTGATGAGGAATGCGGGGGTCTTGACGTCGGGGCACTGGAAGGGGCGGATGACGCGCCGCTGATCGGGCAGGTCGCCGATGGAGATGCCCAGGGAGGCGGAGTCGTGATCGGGGGCTTCGGCGCGGGCAGTCTGCGCGGCGTAGAAGCGGTGCGTGGCGATGCGGGTCAGCCGCATGCGCTGCTCGGGGGATCGTGCGGCGCGGTAGGCGGTGCCCAGCGCATCAGCGGGCAGATCCGTGCGGATCATCAGCGAGGTCGTGGCGCGCTCGCGCGTCTCGGCATCGGGCGAATCGAGGTCGGCGATCTGCTTCTGTACGGCGACCGATGCGGCCTCTGCTTCGGGAGCGGCGGCGGGGGCCTCGGGCTCGGCGGCGCAGAGCGGCGCAACGCCTGCAAAGTTCAGGAGTGAAAGAATCACAAGGAGGATGCGACATCCCATCATCGGTTGCCTCACGGGTTGAACGGTCAGCCTCGAATCAAGTCCAAGCGGACTCTACGCGCCCAGCACATTCGCCAGCTTCTCGGCGTTTTGCTGAAGCCAGCGCACCTTGCGCTCCACCATGAGCAGGAACCCGAATCCTTCCATTCTCGCAAAACTTCCGGTCTGCGCGATGGGAATGACGCTCTCGGCGATCAGCGCCTCGATCATCAGCCAGGGGATCGTGCGGAGCTCGCTCTTGGAAAGGACGTTGACGGCATCGTAGCCTCGCAGGAAGCGTTTGAAGCGGGATTCGTCGAGATATTCGGGCCACTGCGCGGCATCATCGCCGCCGCCGAGGATGGCGAATTGGAGGGCACCGTTGGCGGCGTCGATCACACGCTGTTGGAGGCGTGCGGCGTCGTAATCGATCACAGCAACGACGCGGGTCTTGCGGAACAGCATGTTCCCCGGGTGCCAATCGCTGTGGATGATCTGCATGGGCCAGTCGATCAGGCCGATCTCGTTGGCCCGTGCGGCGGCTTCCTTGTAGCTGTGCATGAGGAACGCGGCGACCTGATCGATGCGCGTCGCCTGCTCGGTGGCGGAGCGGGGATCGACCTTGGCGAGCGTGGTGGGGATCTGCTGGAGCGAGCCGGTGACGACCTTGGATGAGTGATACGAACCGCTCGGCGGCTCGTACTCGGCGTTGTAGTCGCGGACGAGCTTGTGGAAGAGGCCCAGTGTCTTGCCGGCGTCCTGCGTGGCCTCGAGGCTGTTGTCGTAACCGGTGCCGGCGATGTACTCGAACACTTCGTAGATGCCGCCACGCCACTGCAGCATCGAATTATTGTCTTTGCGTGTGCCGATCAGGTGTGGCAGGGGGAACTGTTTGGAGGCGAGGAAGAGCTGGAGCGCGTGAGCGAAGGCGACCTTGAAGGGATCATCCTTGCCACGGGCGCGTCGTTTGAGGAGGTGGATCCCTTTCTCGGCGCGGAGCATCAGTTTGGGAGCGCGGCGCGAGCCGCGTGGGAATTCCTGGATTGCCTCGATGACGCCGAGGTCGAAGTGGCTGAGCACGATCGCCAGTTCCTCGGCGGTGAAGACATCGCGGTCGCCGACCACGGGACCGGTGGCCGACGCGCCGCCGCTGCGGTCGCTGAGGCCGACGCTTCCGGTGCCGGTCGAGGATGCCGAGGGCTGGGATGGTGTCATGGCGTTTCCCGGGAGTCGCCGATGCTACATCCGACGTGTGTGCTATATATTAGCGGATCGCGGGCCTAAATCACTCCACATTCTGCACTTGTTCCTTGACCCGGTCGATGGCGCTCTTGATTTCCACCACCGTACGGGCGATCAGGGCATCATTGGACTTGCTGCCGATTGTATTTGCCTCTCGCAGCAGTTCCTGTGTCAGGAAGTCCAGCGTCCGGCCCACGGGCTCGCCGCCGGCGGCATTGAGAAGCTGGTCAAACTGGTCAAGATGCGCCCGCAACCGCTGCACCTCTTCACACACATCGCAGCGGTCGGCGAAGATCGCCACCTCGCGGATCAGCTCCGGCTCGGCGACCTTCAGCTCCGCCCGTGCGAGCAACTGATCGATGCGGTTGCGCAGCCGCTGGTGATATTCCTCGACGACCTTCGGCGCGCGCTCGACGATCCGATCCAGCGCCGCCGCGATCAGACGCCGATGGCCCATCAGCTCGGTCACGAGCCCGCGCCCTTCGAGCTCACGCATCGCCAGCAGTTTTTCCATCGCCTTGTTGACTAGCTCGCTGATCACCTCGCGCGTCACATCCATGCGGTTCGACGAGTCCGGCGGCTGCACGACACCCGGCAGGCCGAGCATCCCCGCGAGGTCGATCGTCACGCCGCCGTGCGTGCCCATGCGGCCCGCGGCCTGCTTCTCGATTTCCTCGAGGTGCGACAGGTAGCTCGTCAGCGCCGCCTTGTTCACCTGATACGCCGCGGCTGCGGAGGTGTCGCGGTAACCCACGGTCAACGAGACCGAGCCGCGCGTGACACGCTTGCGGAGCTGCATCTCCAGTTCGGGCTCGATCCACGCCATGTCATCCGGCAGACGGATCGTCGACTTGAAGTAGCGATTATTCAGGCTCCGCAGCTCCACGCTGTAGAGCACACCGTCACGGTGGCAAGACGCATCACCGAAACCGGTCATGGAACGGATCAAGGCTTGGGCTCCGCGGGGGCGGGAGTCGGAGCCGGAGCAGGGGTCGGTGTGGTGGCGGCGGGGGGAGTGGCGGGAGCAGTAGTGGGGGCCGGCGCGGGAGTTGGTGCAGCCTTGCCATCGGTCGGAGCGGGAGCAGTGGCGGGGGCAGGCGCCGGTGTCGTGGTCGGCGCGGTGCCTTCCTTGGGCGCGGGTGTGCCCGCGGGTGCCGGAAGGGTCGTCGTGTCAGACTTGCCGGGCAGTTCACCCGTGGGAATCTCGGGCGCCTTCTCCGTCTGCTGCTGCTTCTCCTCAGCCTTGGCCCGCTTACCGGCGTTGCCATCATAGCGCGTCGAGTAAACCAATCCGATGCCCAGCAGCAGGAAGATGAGGAAGCCGCTGACCGTCACCCATGTCAGCACGTCGCCGGTCTTGGCCCCAAACACCGCCTGGCCCGAGCCGCCGCCGCCGCCGAACGCGCCGGACAATCCGCCGCCGCGCGGCTTCTGCACCAGAATCACCAGGCAGAAGATCATGCAGAAGAACACGAACAGCGACGCCAGAATTCCCGTCGTCCAGCTTGCCATTGTCAGAATCATCATCGTCATTACTCGTTTGAGATCGTCTTGCTTGCTTGTGTTTGCTTACTTCGCCGCGGTGACGATCGGCACGAAGTCCGCCGCCTTGAGCGACGCCCCGCCGATCAATCCGCCATCGATATCCGTCTGCCCGAACAGTTCCACAGCGTTCGAGCCCTTGACCGATCCGCCGTATTGGATCCGCAGCGTCTCAGCGACCGCGGGCGTGTATAGCCCGTGACCGACGAACGCGCGGATCCGTGCGTGCGCCGCCTGCGCATCGGCAGCCGTTGCCGTCTTGCCCGTGCCGATCGCCCACACCGGTTCATACGCGATCACGACACGCGACATCTGCTCCGCCTTCACGCCGGCAAGTCCCAGAGCCGTCTGCCCCAGGTTCACCGCGTCGGTCTGGCCCTTCTCGCGCTGCTCCAGCTTCTCGCCGACGCAGAGGATCACATTCAATCCCGCATCGAGCGCCGCGAGTGTCTTGCGGTTGATCAGCTCATCGCTCTCGCCGATCACGTGCCGGCGCTCACTGTGTCCCGTCAGCACCCAGCTCACGCCCAGGTCCTTGAGCATCGCGATGCTCACCTCGCCGGTGAACGCGCCGTTGGGCTGATGGTAAACATCCTGCGCCCCGAGCATGATCGGGCTGCCGCACTTGCGCAGCTTCGTCCCGACGCGGTCCAGGTGGCCGAACGACGGGAACACCACGACCTCGCCGCTCGGCGACTTGCCGACCTGATCGATCAGCGCATCGGTCAGAGCCTCGGCCTCCGCGGCCGTCAGATTCATCTTCCAGTTGCCGCCCACAATGGGCTTCCGCTTCGACATCGCTATTCGCCTTGCTTATGGAGTAACCCAGCCCAACCCGAGCCGAGAATCGTAGATCATAAAGCCAGCAGCACATATCCACAAATACCACGTCCCTTTCCATCAACCCATTCAGCCCAAGCCCGGGGATGAGGTCCTCCGAATCCCCGCGGGTCCCCCGCGGTCACTCCCCGTGCGCACAAACCCGTCGACCGGACATTTTCACCCCCTCCCCCCATCCCGTTTGTGCACACCGCTCCCGCCGAATCTCCCGTTTTAACTCCCCGCCGATTCGACACCTTAAGCCCGCGAATCCCAATCACAACACCCGCGCTTCCGGGAAACCCCCCGGACGTCCGGTTTGAGCGCCACATCCGTGCGCGCCCAACTGAAACTCCGTCTCAAACCCCTCTCCAAGAACGCGAGGCATGGGCACTTCTATGAGTTCGGTCTGCCTGTCAAGCGGGTGGCGGTTCGGGTCAGCGGACGGTTCAGACTTCTATTGCGGGTCGGGGCCCG
>JAYVTU010000137.1:0-21140 GCA_043788485.1 Planctomycetota bacterium | reverse complement strand
TATCGAGGCCCTGATGGCCGACGTGGTCCACTTCCTCGTCCAACGCAACCGCCGAAAACACCAAAAGCCTGACGCCGAATTACGCCGGGCTATTTAGTCGGAGCCCTCCCAGGTCCACTCGACACCGGGTTGGCCACCGCGATCGATCAGTTCGCAGTCCATGACGCCCTGCACGTAGCCGAATTGAAACTCACCGCGACCCGAATCGTCGAAGCGAAAGAAGCCCTCGACCTCGGCGTTGACGAAATCCTGATCCCACATCTCCATCTCGGTGATCCGCCATCGGCCCTGGATCGTTGGGCTTTTCTTGCGTCCCTTCGCGGGTTTCCGGGTTCGTGGCGCTGGGGCGCTGACGATCGGCAGCGTCGTCACAATCCCGTGCCGCGATTTCGCCTCACGGTAGCTCTCATCGAGCGACGCCCGGATGCCGGGGCCGAGTGCGATGTTGTATCCCATCACGACGCCGTCATAGATGATGCAACCCTTGAATGGCAGGAGCACCGCATCCACGATCATCGGACACGGACCGACCACGTCCGGAATCAGTTCACACAGGCCCAGGACGCCGTACGCCACCGGCGGATTGGCCGACGACAGGAATATCGTGTGCTTCTTGAGGTACCGGAGCACGATGAATTTATCCGCCACCGCGTGCTTCCAAGACGCCACAATCTCGCGCTCCTGATCGTCGAGCCCATCGGGGTTCTCCTGGGTGAACCGCTCGATGAGTCCGATGTTCTCAAGCAGGGCGTTGCGGATCTTCAACCGATCGGATTGCGGATACGTGGGGTGCCCCGCGATCACCGACGGCCTAGATTTGACGACATGCAGGCGACCGTTGACAAAGTGCATCAGCAACTTGTGCAATTTGAAGAACAGGTCGGCGTCATCGGGACTCAGCAGCATGAATGGACTCGTCATCTCGTCGGTTGCGAGGCGCTGCATCGCGGTCCGTTGGACCGCGGTTACGAAATCATTTGGAATTGGGCTTGATGCCTGCGCCGCCGTGGAAGGCTTGCCAGGCGAACCAGCGGGTGTGGGCGAGGACTTCGGATGACTCGTGGCCGGGGGTGATGATCGGGTCGCCGGTGGCGGTGCGGCGGTAGACGACGGGGGTCATTAACTGCGGCTTCGCTTCGGCGTCGGCGGGCGGCATCGGATCGACGGGGAAGTAGAGTTTGGTGTGCTCGAAATAATCCTTGGGGACGGCGGAATCTTTGTAGCGGGGGACGACGTCGGGGTCGCCGAAGAGGAGGCTGGTTTGCGGATGCGCCTTGCGCCACTCGGTCCATGTTGTGAGGGTGAAGGGGAGGAGCGAAAGTTTTTGGCCCACGAGCGGACCGGAGACGGCTTCGAATTTGAGCTGGGACCAGAGGCTCGCGGTGCCGGACTTCGGCGTGCCGGGCGGGGCGCCCTCGGTGGGGAGGCCTTCGCGGTCGTACATGACGAGGTTGGAATTGGCGAGCAGGCCTGAGAAGGCGAAGGTGAGTTTTTTGCCCTCGACGCGGCGGTCGAAGACGACGATGCTGTCGCAGAGCGGGCTGTACGTCACAGCGATGGGGGTGTCGCCGAGCGTGTCGTTGACGATCTCGTGCCACTGCATGACGCGGAGGGAATAGGCGCGGGATTGGTTGCTGATGGTGACGCCGATGACGAGGTCTGGGCCGACGATGAAGCGGTTGAATGCGTGGCGCGGGCCATCGTTGGCGGGGTCGATGGCGGAGGTGTCGAGGATGCGGCCGCCGGAGTTTTTGAGAGGGGAGAGATCATCGCCCTGCACGAGTGTCGGGTCGAAGAGGACGGGGCGGGAGTCGCGGGGCATACCGGTGGCGGCGAGGACTTTGCGGGGGATGGATAGATTGCTGAGGTCGAAGCCGTAGGTGGCGGGATCGCGGCCGTCGCCGACGGCCTGGGTGAAGCGGGGGAGGATGTGCGTCTTGACCATCCAGAAAGCGGTGAAGATGAAGAGGACGGAGAAGAAAAACGCGACGCGGCGGAAGCTGCGGCGGCGCTCGGCGAGTTCCTGACGGTCGGCTTCGTCGTTTTCGTTGAGCGGCTGAAATGCGGGGGAATCGGTCACGGCTAGTATCACAGTCCGCTGGCGGCGGAGATGGGCGTGGTGGGAGAATTGTCGGGGGAACCCGCGGGGATTCGGAGGGCCTCATCCCCGGGCTTGGCCGGAGCGGAAGGAGCGGCCTGTGCTTGCGTGGGCGGATAGAGATCGGGCAGTGACGGGCGGTCGTAGACCATCAGGCCCATGAGCAGCGGGAGGTAGATGACGGAGGCGAGGAAAAGTTTTCGGGCAGCGGCATCGGTGCGCTGCTGGTAGAGCTTGAGGCCGAGTGCGAGGAGCCACAGACCGAGTGCGATGGAGCCGACGCCGTAGGTCCATCCGCTGACGCCGACGAGCGTGGCGCACAGGGCGACGGGGAGCAGAGCGAGGCACCAGATTAGGACGACGTGCGAGGTGATGCGGCCGGTCGGATCGACGAGCGGGAGCATGCGGTATCCGCCGAGTGCGTAATCCTTGCGGAACATCCAGGCGAGGGCGAGGAAGTGGGGGACCTGCCAGACGAGGAGGACGCCGGCGAGGGCGTAGGCGGCGGTGCTCAGGTCGCCGCGTGCGGCGGTCCATCCCATGAGCGGGGGGATCGCGCCGACGACGGCGCCGACGAGCGTGTTGAGCGTGCTGCGTGTCTTGAGCGGTGTGTAGATGGCGAGGTAGAGGAAGATGTTCAGCAGGGCGAGCGCGGCGGTGAGCAGATTGATCTGGGCGGCGAGGATCGTGAGGCCCGTGCCGGCCCAGATGATCGCCATGGCGGTGGCGTGCATGACGCTGATGCGGCCGCTGGGCAGCGGACGATTGCGCGTGCGCGGCATGAGGGCATCGCGGTCGATCTCGATGACCTGATTGAGCGCGTTAGCGGCGCAGGCACAGAGCATGGTGCCCATCGCGGTCCAGCCGAGTGCGATGAAGTTGAACGCTTCTCCGGTGCCCGGGACGGCGAGGGCGTAACCGGCGGCGGCGGTCATGGCGACCATGCCGCTGAGGCGCGATTTGCCCAGTTCCATGTAGAGCGACCACAGGCGGCGGATCGCCGGTGCGGCGGGCGCGGAATTGGACACGGGAGTGGTGGTCAGGGTGGCCATTTGAAGAGGCGAATGGTAGGGCGGCGGGCCTGTTTGGGCAATACCGCGTCAGCCGGGTTTTTTCGCATCGGCGGGCGGCGGCAATTGACGCAGACGCTGCAGGATCGGCTTGTAATCCTCGGGGTCGAGTTTGTGCTGCGGATCGGCGTTGGCGGCTTTGTATTGGGTGTTGATGAGGTCACGGGCCTGGATCAGGCGATTGGCGGGATCGGGGTGGGTGGAGAGCATCTCCATCGCGCCGCCGCCGGCAGATTGTTTTTGCAGGACGGTGAGGACGCCGACCATGCCTTGCGGGCTGTAACCGGCCCGCGTCATGAGGTCCAGGCCGTAGCGGTCTGCTTCGGATTCTTGCGTGCGGCTGAAGCGGAGCAGATAGAGCTGACTGCCGGCGCTTCCGAGCAGGGTCGTGACCTGCGCTGTCGTATCCGAAACGCCGACCACCTTCAGCCCCGATTGGATCACGCCGAGCCCGGTCTCGACGATGCCCTGCTGGCCCATCTGTTTGGCGATGTGGCGCGAGAGCACGTGGCCCGTCTCATGCCCGAGCACAGCGGCGACCTCGGCTTCGTTGCTGAGCCTCTCCATCAAGCCGCGCGAGATGAACACCTTCCCGCCCGGCAGCGCGAAGGCGTTGATTACCGACGAATTGAGCACGAAGAATTCCCACTTCGCGCCGGTCTGCTCATTGGGCTTCGTCGTGCCGACCAGTTTCTGGCCCAGGTTAGTGACGTACTGCTGCACCGCCGCATCGGGCACGCGCCCTCCGCCCTCGGCCAAAAACTTGGGCGCCTGCTGCTCACCGAGTGAATTCTCCTGCTCGGGCGTCATCGCCACGCAACCGCCGCCGATGAGCGTCACCGCCCCCAGCAGCGCGATCATCACCCACGAAATCACCCGTCGCCCCGACATCATTTGCATGCCCATGTTTCCGCTCCTCGAAAATGAAAATGACATGCCGACGATTATACGAAATGCTGCCCCGCGAAAAATGACATTGGGTGAATTCCGCTGATCCGCAAAATCGCCTATCATCGCCGCGTGATTTCAGAAACGAATTCAACGCCGAATCCCGCTCCCTCGACGCCGCCTGTTGACCAGGCCGTGTGGGGCGCGGGCAACCTGCAGAACCCGCACGCCGCCGCCGACAAGGCGATGCGCGTCCAGCACATGTTCTCCGCTATCGCCGGCAGCTACGACCTGAATAATCGTCTGCACTCCATGTGGCAGGACCAGGTCTGGCGTCGCAAGGCTGTGCGACTCTGCCGCGTGCAGGCCCACGAGGTTGTGTGCGACGTCGCCTGCGGCACGGGCGATCTGAGCCTCGCCTTCGCCGCCGCCGGTGTCCGCCGCGTCGTCGGTATCGACTTCACGCACAACATGGTCCGCATTGCGCAGCACAAGAACGAAACAGCGCACGCCACCGGCGCCGCCGCGAAGCTCGCCCCCGCCGCATTCGCCGATGGCGATGCGATGCGGCTGCCGCTTAGTGATGCGAGTGTGGACGTCGTCTCCATCGCGTTCGGCATCCGCAACGTCGCCGACCCGAGCGCCGCGATGCGCGAGTTCGCCCGCATCCTCCGCCCCGGCGGTCGCCTCTGCATCCTTGAGTTCTCGCTGCCTGCGAATCCCGTGATGCGTGGCCTATACAATTTTTATTTCCGCCACATCATGCCGCGCACCGCCACGCTCATCAGCCGCGACCGCAGCGGCGCCTACAAATACCTGCCCGAATCCGTGAACACCTTCCTCGGCCGCCCCCAGATGGTCGCCATGATGCAGGCCGCCGGCTTCCGCGACGTGCAGCAAAACCCCATGACCTTCGGCGTCGCCGTGGCGTATATCGGACAGCGCTGAATCACGAATAGAAAAACAGAACAATCGCCTGCGCACTGATCACGCGGAGGATCATCGTCAGCGGGTAGACCGTGGCGTAAGCGACTGACGGCGTCTCGGCGCCGACGAGCGTGTTGGCGAACGCGAGCGCCGGCGGATCGGTCATCGAGCCAGCGAGAAGGCCGCAGAGCGTGACGTAGTTCATCTTGAAGATCAGCCGCGCGGCCAGTCCGACGGTCAGCAGCGGCAGGAGCGTGATGAGCGCGCCTGCGGCCATCCATTCAATGCCGCGGCCGCTGGTGAGCGTGTGGAAGAAACCGTCGCCCGCCTTGAGGCCGACACAAGCCAGGAACAGCACGATGCCCAGCTCGCGCAGCGCGAAGTTCGCCGAGCGCGGCATGTACCACGAGAGCCGCCCGATCTGCCCGATGCGTGCCAGCACGATCGCCACGAGCAGCGGACCGCCGGCCAGGCCGAGCTTCACCGGCGCGGGAATCCCCGGCAGATAAAACGGACACGAGCCCAGCAGCACGCCGAGCGCTATGCCCACGAACACCGGGATGATCTGCGGGTGGTCGAGCATCTTGATCGAGTTGCCCAGCAGACCGGCGACGCGGTCGATGCCTTCGCGGCCGCCGACGACCAGCACGCGGTCGCCGAATTGGAATCGCCAGCCGGGCATCGCGGGGATTTCGATCTCCGCGCGGCTGACGCGCGAGATCGTCACGCCGAACTGGTCGTAGAGATTCAGCTCCTCGATGGTCTTGCCCAGCGCCGAGCGCTGTGTGACGACAAGCCGACGCGTCGTGATGTCCGAGCCGAGCGTTCGGATATCGATCGGCGAGACGTCGCCGACGACGAGCTTGAGCGCCTCGAGTTTCTCGGCCGGGCCCACGATGTAGAGCACATCGCCGATGCTCAGGAATGTGTCGGGCGCCGCGACGTAGACCTTGCCGCCCTGCAGGACGCGCGTGACGACCACGCCCGGCTCGTTGAGCATCGGCACGGCGCCGATCGGCGTCGCGTCGAGGTTCGGATTGGTCAGCGTGAGATTGATGCTCGCAAGCGGCGGGGCGGCGGAGTCCTGTTTCGTGAAGAGATCACGCTCGCGCCCCACATCGATGTGGAACAGAGCACGGACCAGCATCATGCTCGCGATGATGCCGACGATGCCGAAGGGATACGCCATCGCGTAGCCGGTGGCGGGGAGTTTCAGCGTTTGCGCGGTGTCCGCGCTGGCGGGTGTCGTACGCCCGGCGACGACCTCGCCTAGCGCCTGCTGTGCCGCGGCGAGCGACGGCGTATTCGTCGTCCCGCCCGAGAGCAGGCCGACCGCTTCGGGGATCTCGATGCGGTACTTGCCGGCGTTACGCGTGACGAAGACAAGGCCGAGCGTGGTGAGCACGCCGATCAGCACGATCGTCGCTGCCAGCAGATTGAGCTTGAGCCCCGCACGACGCAGCGAGCCGAGGAATCCGGGCCCGACCTGCAGCCCGATCGTGTAGACGAAGAGGATCAGCCCGAATTCGCGGGCGAAATCCATCACGTGCTCGTTGAGCCGCAGGCTCATGTGCGCCGCGAAAAGCCCGACGAAGAGCACGCCGGCGATCCCCAGCGAAACGCCGCGCACGCGCACCGCGCCGATCGCCAGCCCCGCAGCGGTGACCAGCGCGATGAGCAGCACCGCGTGAGCCACGCTGTCGCCGATCATCAATGTGCGCAACCAATCGAAATGCGCCCACGCCGCAGGATCAGGCGGAAGCGGGGCGTCGGCGGCGAGTGTGAGCAGCAGCGGAATCATCGGGCGAATAACTTATCACGGAAACGCGGCGCCCGCGTGTGTGAAAAATTCATTTGACCGGCCGCCGCGTCACACCATGATGTCGCGGATCACCTCGCCGCGCACATCGGTCAGTCGGAAGTCGCGGCCTGCGTGGCGGAAGGTCAGCTTTTCGTGATCTAGGCCCATCAGCGCCAGCAGCGTCGCGTGCAGGTCAGGGATCGGCACCGGGTGCTCTACGGCCTCGTAACCGTATTCGTCGCTGCGGCCGTACATCATGCCGGGTTTCACACCGCCGCCGGCCATCCACAGCGTAAATGCCTTGACGTTGTGATCCCGACCCTCCTGCCCCTCGCAGTGCGGCGTCCGTCCAAACTCGCCGGTCCACACCACAAGCGTGTCCTGCAGCAATCCGCGACGCGCCAAATCCTCCAGCAATCCCGCGATCGGCTTGTCCACTTCGCCGCAGCTCCGCTCGAGATTGGAATTGAGATTGAAGTGGTGATCCCAGTTGCCGTGCGTCACCTCGACGAAGCGCACTCCCGCTTCGATTATGCGACGCGCGAGCAGGCACTTTCGCCCGAAGTCGTCGCTCGAGCCCTCGCCGATGCCGTAGAGTTCCTGAGTCGCCTTGCTCTCCTTCGACAGGTCGAGCACCGCGGGCATTTCCGACTGCATGCGGAAGGCAAGCTCGTAGGACTCGATCACGCCCTTGAGTTCATGCTGCGACGGATCGGCAGCGAGCTTCTGTCGGTTCATCGACTGGATGAAGTCGAGCTCGGCCCGCTGATCCGCGGCGTTGCCCTGCACCTGGATGTTGGGCACCTGAGCACGGGCGATTGGCCGGTTGTCCGAGCCGAGCGGCATGCCCTGGTAAATCGCGGGGAGGAACGAGCTGCCGTAGTTCTGTGCGCCGCCGAAGCCGCTGGGTGGTGTGATGCTCACGAAGCCCGGCAGGTTCTGATTCTCAGTGCCCAGCCCGTAGAACGACCACGCCCCGAGCGACGGCCGCACGAACTGCGAGGTGCCGGTGTGCAGCTTGAGAAACGCCTGCGGATGCGCCGGCAGATCCGTCTGCATCGACGGGATCACGCAGAGTTTGTCGGTGTGCTTCGCAACATTCGGGAAGAGTTCCGAGACCCACAAGCCGCTCTGGCCGTGCTGCGTGAACTTGAACTTCGAGCCCAGCAGACTGGAGCCGGGGCGCTTGCCGGGCTTGCCGCTGTCGGCGTTGAGCTTCGGTTTGTAATCAAACGTGTCGAGGTGCGACGGCCCGCCACGCATGCAGAGGAAGATCACACGCTTGGCCCGCGCACGCAGCGGCGGCAGCTTCGGCGCGAGCGGATTGACCGTCGGCGTCGCCGCGAAACCGCTCGCGGCGAGTCCGCTGAACGCCACCCAGCCCAGGCCGCAGGACGTGTACTTGAGGATGTCGCGCCGCGTCAGCAGCGGCGTGCGTGTGTTGCAGAGGGATTGTTTCATGTGTGCTGTCCTTAATCCAAGAGGCGGAACTCGGCGCTGGCGAAAAGGCTGCGAACGAGCTGGGCCCACGCGGCGGATGAATCTCCGCTGTGGTGTTCCATCAGGCCGCGCGCCGCTTCCTTCTCGTCGGATCGAGCCGGGCGGTTGAGGATCCGCCAGCACGCGGCGTCGAAACGCGAATCGGTCTGCGGTTCTTTAACAATGTTGTCGGCCAGCGCCCCGGCCTGCTTCGCAACGAAACCGCTATTGAGGAAAAACAGCGCCTGGCTCGGCACGTTTGTCACGCTCCGCTGTCCGGTCACCGTCGCCGCATCGGGCATGTCGAACAGGCCGAGCATCTCGGGCATCACGTTGCGGGCCACCGCTAGATAGACCGAGCGGAATTGGTGATCCGCGTGCGCGACCTGATCCTCGGTGATCGCCATGCGGCGTTCGCCGCCGATCGGGCCGTCGCCGGCGCGGCCGATGAGTGAAGCCTTGGGCGGCTCGAGATTCAGCGTCCCCGCGGCGGCGAGCAGCGCATCGCGGATCTCCTCGGCTTCGAGCCGGCGCGAGCTGTGACGCCAGATCAGCGCGTTCTCGGAGTCCGCGGCGAGGCACGCTTCGTCATTCGCCGACGAGAGCCGATATGCGTGGCTGAGCACGATGGTCCGCACGAGTTTCTTGATCGACCAGCCGTCGGCGATGAACTTCTGCGAGAGGTAATCGAGCAGCTCGGGGTTGCTGGGCGTGTTGCCGGTTGTGCCGAAGTTGTCGACGCTCGCCACGATCCCGCACCCGAAGAGCCAGCCCCACGCGCGATTGACGATCACGCGGCTCGTCAGCGGGTTGCTTGCATCGCACAGCCAGTTCGCCAGTTCGAGGCGGCCGCTCGCGCCGCTGGCGATCGTCGGCGTCGCTACGCCGGGGATGAGCGCCGGGATCCCGCGCCGCACCGTGTCTCGCGGCTGCGTGACATCGCCGCGCGAGAAGAGCGGGCTGTCGCCGATGATCTCGAACCCGCTCGAAAACCGCCGGCCGGGTCCCTGCAACGGCCTGCGAAACGGCGCGGTCAGCGGCTTGTCGCTCACCCCCATCGCCAGCGGCTTGGGCGAGCCGTCGTCGTTGACGAAGCTCAGCTCCGTTTCGAGTTGGTTGGCCTGCGTCATGATGCGCACGATGTCGAAATTCGCCAGACCATCCTTCGGCGTCCCGCCGTTGGCGCGGGCGGCCAGCGCATCGCGGCGCTGCTCGTTGAGCGCGTCGAGCCGCTCCTGTTTGAGTTTGTGTTCCTCCGGTGTCATGCCGTAGGCGGCGATCGGCACGTTCGCCTGCGTCGGCAGCTCGACGAGCCCGGCCTTGTTGCGGCCCTGCACACCGCCCGCCGTGCCGTATCGCGTGTCGGTCGAGAGGAAGATGCCGGCCATCGCGGTGTAGTCGGCCTGCGTGATCGGATCGAACTTGTGATCGTGGCAGCGGGCGCACGCCATCGTCGTCGCGAGGATCGCCTGTGACACCGTGTCGATCTGCTCATCGGCGAGATCGACGGCGAACTGCCGCGGGTTCATGTCGTTGAGCGATTTGGGGCCGATCGCCAGGAAGCCGGTGGCGATGAGATCGCGCGCCCGCTCCGCATCGGTCTCGGCGTGCAGCAGGTCGCCGGCGATCTGCTCGAGGATGAACCGGTCGTAGGGGATGTCGCGATTGAAGGAGTCGATCACGTAATCGCGGAACCGCCAGGCAACGGGGAACACGACGTTGACATCCTTGCCGCTCGACTCGGCGTAGCGTGCGACGTCGAGCCAGTGCCGGCCCCATTTCTCACCGAAGCGCGGCGAAGCGAGCAGGCGATCAACGGTGGCGGCGAGCACCGCCTGCCCGTCCTTCGCCGCGAGCCAGTCGGCGAGGAACTTTTTCGATTCCTCCGGCGTCGGCGGCAGGCCGGTGAGGTCGAACGTGACGCGGCGCAGCAACACCAGCGGATCGGCGTCGCCGACGGGCTTGATGCTTTTCTCTTCGAGTATCGCACGCACAAACCGATCCACATCCCCGCGGCACCACTCCGCATCCTTCGGCGTCGGCGCCACCGGCTTCGTCAGCGGCTGATACGCCCACCACTTCCTGCCCTCGACCACGACTTCCTTCTTCCACTCCTTGCCCGGCGCCACAGCGGTCACAGCGGTCGCCGCCGGCTCGCCGTGCAAAAGGCCTGCGCATGAGATCACGCCGAGCAGGATCAGCATCCCGCTGGCGGCGGGTCCGGTGAGACGTTGAGTGCGGGCGGCCATGGATCGAATTCCGAAGGGTTCGGGGGCTCCAAAGGATAACACTCCTCAGCACCCCATAATTATTGCACGATTTGAATTCCCTGATCGGTGTTCCGCAAAAATTAAAAGATTTAGTTCTTGTTATTGGTCACCGCGCATGCGTATTGTGAGGACCGCACGGGAATGAGCGTCGTCAAAATCATCCCGGTCTCGGTGGACTAAACGAAAGGCAAGCCGGCGGCGCCGGCGGGCCAGACGAAGAGTAAGCCGACATGTTCCCGCACCCATTTGTGTGCGGGAACATGTCGGCTTTTTTTTTGGCGCGCGAATGCCACGGGTCGGCCGCTTAATCCAAGGAGAACACACGATGACAGACATGACACCCGAAACACACGCTACCGAGACTCTTTGTCAAAGAAAGGAACTCACATCCGTCGTCCTGACGCTGCGAAAAGTTTTTGAATCGATGAGCGATCCGTCATGGCATCGCGATGCCCCCCTCAATGTCTCGGAACTCCCGGCCAGTTCTTTCCCTCCTGCGCCGAATTGGGGCAATGGCGGTCAACAGCGGGCGATCGACGATCTGCGCTCAGACCCGGGGGGGACCATCCAATGAACACCTCCGCAATCAAGATCAAACCGCGGGCAATCGCCTCTCGGCCGAAAAACATCGACGCCGCATTCCTGTCAACCGCGGTTCGGCCCGCTCACGCCCGTGATCCTTCAACGACACGGCGCATCATCCCCACCGGCACAGGCCCCACGATCATGCTCTGCGCCCTGGGGCTGCCGATCCCGGTCCTGCTCATCATCCTGATGATCTATTTCCATCAGGTCTGAGCGCGCCGCGATGCTCTACATCCAACTCCTCCCCGCCTTCTCCCAACCTCCCATTCTTCTCTCGAAAGGTTCCACGATGAAACGAATCCTATTGGCCATGACCTGTGCCTTCGGGCTCGCGGGGTGCGGCAATGAGCCCGACAACTCCAGCACCACGCCCATGACGCCGCCTCCCGCGCCGCGGGCTCAAGCCGTCACGCCCGCTCCGCCGCCGGCACCCGACAACAGCGGCGTCAACACCCGCGACCGCGACACAAATGCGAGGACCGCCGGCGTCCAGGGCCAGACGAAGACCGATGTCGATGTCACCGCGGACATCCGCCAACGGATCATGGCCGCGAGCCTCTCGGTCAACGCGCAGAACTGCAAGATCGTCACGCAGAGCGGCCGTGTGACGCTGCGCGGCCCGGTCAAGGACCAGACCGAGCGGGACGCCATCGGCACGATGGCGATCGACGTCGCTGGCGCCGCGAACGTGGACAACCAACTGGAGATTCCCGCAGCGCCCTAAGCAAACGGGGCCGCCGCGCCGGACACGCCGGGAATTCACCGAAGGATCAGAATCACAAACGCGTTGAACACCCACTTACCAAGAATCATTCCCATGGAACTCGCCACGCTCCGCGACCTGTACATCGACGAACTTAAGGACATCTACAGCTCCGAGAATCAGATTCTCAAGGCTCTGCCGAAGCTGGCCAAGGCGGCGACGTCGCCGGCCCTTCAGGCCGGATTCACGAAGCACCTGGAGCAGACGAAGGTGCATGTGCAGCGCCTCGAGCAGATCTTCGGCAAGCTCAAGGAATCGCCCGCGGGCAAGAAGTGCAAGGCGACCGAGGGGCTCCTCGCCGAGAGCGCCGAAATGATGGGGCAGGACGCCAGCCCCGAGGTCATGGATGCGAGCCTGATCTGCGCCGCTCAGAAGGTCGAGCATTACGAGATCGCATCCTACGGCTGCGTCCGCACCTACGCCCAACTCCTTGGCGAAGGCGAAGCTCAGGCACTGCTTCAGACGACCCTCGATGAAGAAGCGGAGACCGACAAGAAACTCACCGACCTGGCCGGCGACATCAATGTCGAGGCCAACGCGGAACACGATTCCGATGCCCTCGATGATAAGCCCATCGCCAAGTCCTCGTCCTGCAAGCCCAAGTCCATGGCGATCGCCAAAGCCGCCGGCGCTTCGGTCGAGAAGAAAATAGTGGCCATGAAACGCTGAACAAACCGCCACACACCACATTCACAACTCATCACCAATCATTCTCACTTTCACAAGGAACGCATTCCATGTCCAAGTCCATTTTCTGCATCGCATCCCACGAGTCCCAGGCCGAAACCATCGTCGATCGGCTCCGTGTCGCGGGCTTCATGTCCGATGACATCTCCGTGCTCTTCCCCGACAAGACCAGCACCAAGAACTTCGCTCACGAGAAGAACACCAAGGCCCCCGAGGGCGCGACCGTCGGCGGGGGCACGGGCGCCGCGGTCGGCGCGGCACTCGGTTGGCTGGTGGGCATCGGCGCGCTGGCGATCCCCGGCGTCGGGCCTTTCATCGCGGCCGGTCCCATCATGGCCGCCCTGAGCGGCGCCGCGGTCGGCGGCACCGTCGGAGGCATCGTCGGCGCCCTGGTCGGCATGGGCATCCCCGAGTTCGAGGCCAAGCGGTACGAGGGCAGCATCAAGAACGGCAACGTCCTGATCTCCGTGCACACCGAGACCGCGGATCAGGCCCATAGCGCCAAGGAAATCTTTGAAAAAGCCGGCGCAACGGACATCAGTTCCGCCGGTGAGAGCTCGGTGCCGAAGATCGAGATCCCCAAACGGGAGATTCCCGCCGCGAGCACAAGCCGGGATTGAGCCCTTCACGCCCCAATGCGGAGGCCGCTCGCTGATCCGTCGCCTCCACACGGCGCGATACCGCACGATTCCTTCGCTACCGCAAGGGAGTCGGCCGTCCGAAATGTTCGGCGGCCGGTTCCCGAAACGGCACACGATGGGGCGCATTCGAATGTTCCCCGTCGCTTCGATTGGGTCATCGACCCGATCGCCAACACGCCCGGTTAACGCAGAGGATTCAACATCATGTTCCAACTCGCCATGGCAATTCCACTCGCCGCAGCCGGTTACTCCCTGATCTACCTGCTGGGCGGCGGCGGCTTCTTCGGCGCGATCGTCATCTTTTTCATCGCCAAGATGTTCGGCAAATAGCGTTGGCCGTCGCGTCGGTTACTTCACGTCCTGCCGGATCACGGGCCAATCGTCGGTGCGGAATGGGGAGGCGGGCATGCCGTCTTTGTTCCAGAGGTTCACCAGCGGATAACCGGCCCAGCCCATGCGGACGGATTTGGGCGCGGCGACTTTGTCGGAGGTGACGATGACGGTGTCGCCTTCGATCTTCGCCACGGCGTTGTAGAACTTCTTGTCTTCGCCGGCGATCGTGAAGCCGGTCAGGTCACCGCCTTTGGATTCGAGGCCGGCGCCGAGGTTCTTGAAGTGGATGATGGCGTGGTCGCCGGTGAACTCGGCGGTGTCGAACTTCGGGCCGGCGGCGGTGATCTTCTCGCCATAGGCGATGACGCGGGCGGCGGTGGCGAGGCGCTGGCCGACGGGCTGCTTGTTCTGCGGGTGGATGTCGTGCTCGGCGCCGACATCGACGATCGAAACGGTATCGACGTTCTTGAGATTCTTCGCGACCCAGTGCTGCGACTCGCGGATCACCGCCCACTCCTGATCGACCGGCTCGTGCTTGATGTCGCCGAACGGCGCGAGCTCAACCATGAAGAAGGGCATGTCGGGATTGCCGAGCGTGTCACGCCAGCTCTTGATCATCGCCGCCATGACGTGGCGGTAGATGTAGGGCTTTTCCCAGTTCGATTCGCCCTGGTACCAGATCGCACCTTTGACGGGGAAACCGGCGAGCGGAGCGATCATCGCGTTGTAGAGATCGTTGCGACCCTGCACCGGCGTCATGCCCTTGAGCGCGGGATCGTTGTCGAGCGCATCCTTGCTCATCCAGCGTTCCGCGGAGGTGCCGCCAACGTTGCTGCTGATCAGGGCGATGGGGACGTTAAGTTTGGATTGGAGCTCGCGACCGAAGTAGTAGCCGACGGCGGTGAAGTTCGGAACGGATTGCGGACCGGCGACGAGCCAGCCGGGGCTGTTGGGCTGCAGATCGGATTCGGGATTCGGATTGCCGCGGCGGTTGATGGTGATGAGGCGGATGTTCGGATTGGCGGAGGCTTTGATCGCTTCGTCGTGGCCGACGGACTGATGGACTTCCCACTGCATGTTCGATTGTCCGCCGCAGAGCCAGACATCGCCGACGAGGATGTTCTTGAGCGTGACGGTTTTGTCGCCCTGCGTGATGACCAGTTCGCGCGGCTCGGCGCTGGCGTCGAGCGGCGCGAGCTCCGCTTTCCACTTGCCGTCGGCCGGCGAGGCGGTGACGGACTGCGAGCCGAATTTGACGGTGACGGCGTCGGGCTTGTCGGTTGTGCCCCAGACGGGAACCTTGACGCCGCGCTGGAGCAGGGCGTTGTCGCTGAAAAGTTTGTGGAGCTTGACGTCGGCGTGAAGCGGGAGCGCGGCGGCGAGCAGTGCAAGGATCGCGATGAGCGGGTAGATGGCGGGAGTGATTCGTGCCTTCATGGTGCGGGCTCGATTGTGTTGGGGTGAGGTGCGGGGGATTTTGAGCATCTTATCTAATCGTGGACACGAGGTGCGCATGGGAATGTCGTCGCGCGTCCTGCATGATTTTGGAGCGGTTGCTGCAAGGCTTTGGATTCGCGGCCTTAAGGTCGAGAATCGGGGGATGGGGGAAGGGGGCGGACGCGCGGCGACGGATTGGTGCGCGGGGAGAGGGCGGGAGTTGGGGGTTAGCAAGAAGGGAGCGCGAAGCGGCGAGCGGCGGATCAGGCGGCTCGTGCGACGTCGATGAGGACGGCGGTGAGATCGTCGCGTTGGTGGAGGGAGCCGGATTCGGCGTCGAGGCGGGAGTGGAGGCGGGCCATGGCTTCGGGGAGCGTGCCGGTGCGGAGAGCGCGGAGCTCCTGCATGTACTGCGGGTCGTCGGGATTCGTGGCGCCCATGAAGGCGAGCTCGAATCCATCGGAGTAGATGAGCAGTCGGTCGCCGGGGTCGAGCGTGGTGGTGAGGACATCGAAGGTGCCATCGTCGAAGACGCCGAGGAGCGGGCCATCGGGCGTGAGGGATTCGATGGTGCCATCGTGACGCATGAGCATCGGCGGCGGATGGCCGGCGCGGACGATCTGGAGCTCGCGGGATTTGTGGTTGTAGCGGCCGTAGCATGCGGTGATGAACTGGACCTGCGTGGCCTGTCGTGCGAGGAGGTCGCGGTTGAGGCGGCTCATGGCTTCGGGGAGCGGGATGATGCGGCCGAGGCGTTCGCCGTTCTCGCGGCCCTGCAGGGACTGCTTGATGAACATGGTCAGCAGCGCGGCGGGGACGCCGTGGCCGACGGCGTCGGCGACGTAGAAGCTGGTGAGGTCGCTGCTGAGCTGCTGGACATCGTAGATGTCGCCGCTGCAGTAGGAGCAGGGGCGGAAGAGGACATCGAACTGCACACCGGGAATCTGCGGGAGGCGCTGCGGGAGGAACTGCCGCTGCAGCTTGGCGGCGAGGCGGAGTTCCTCGTCGATCTTGTCCATCTGGTGGCTCATGCCCGTCTGCTGGCGGCGCATGATCTCCGCTTCCTGCTTCATGGTGCGCATGACCTGGCCCTGGCTGAGCAGGGAGCAGAGCATCAGGCCGAGGCGCTCGGGGCAGGCATCGGCGGGTGCGGCGAGGACGCCATCGCGCATCGCTGTGCCGATGGGCAGGGCATCGCCGTGACGTGTGACGAGTGTCGGGCAGCGCCACTCCTCGATGATGTCCAGCGCGGCGTAGAGCGTGGAGCGGTCGATCGACGGGCCGGCGTAGAGCCAGACGGCGTCGGCGTCGGAGTGCTTGACCTTGAGCTGCGCGAGGTCGGGGACGGATTGGGTGCGGAGCGTGGGGCGATCGGCGGCGGGGCAGGCGGCGAGTGTGCGCGTGGCAAGCTCCGCCGCGGCGGCGGTGTCGGGTTCACAGCAGATGAGAAGGATACGACTCACGATGCTCCGTCCCGGGAGTGATAACCGGATGCGATGCTCCGGTACATCATCGACTTACCGGGCGAGCCGCTTAAGCTCCTCGATGCCCATCTCGACGCGATCGCCCTCGTGTAACTTCAGGCGGTCGATCGTGCCCGCCTTGAGCTCCACGGCGAAATGGGCCTCCCAGCGGCTGCTGTAACTCGGCAGGGGCTCGCCGGGCTTGGGCACGTCCATCGTCATCATGGAGATGATACGGCCGCGGCCGTCGAGGAACAGAATGTCCAGCGGGATCAGGCAATCCTTCATCCAGAACTCGCGGACGTCATTGTCGGGGAAGAGGAACAGCATGCCCTCATTGGCGCCGACGCTCGTGCGCCCCATCATGCCGTGGCGCACCTGTTCGTTCGTGATGGCCAGCTCGACGCGGAACGTCTCGCCGCCGATGGTGATGTTGCGGAACTGCGTGCCCTCATCGTTGCAGGCGGTGGTGAGGCAGGCTGCGACCGCCACGATCAGCATCACCGCAAACCGCTTCAGCCGTGCAAGAGCCATTGGTCATCGTCCTCGGTGAATGTGACACGCTCGTGCGGCAATTCGCCCAGCTCGAATCCCGCGGCGAAGTCCGCCGCGCTCATCGCTCGCCGCTCGCCCAGCCCGCTCCAGCGGCCGATCAACCCGATGATACGCTCCGCGGGCGTGCCACGCTGGCGGTAATGGTCGATCCGCGTGTCACCGTGACGCTTGGCCAGCCGGCGACCGTCGGGGCCGAGCACGAGCGGCACATGCGTGTACGTGGGCTCGGGGTGCAGGCCGAGCATGCGGTAGAGCAGCAGTTGGCGGGGCGTCGAGGTGATCAGGTCGTCGCCGCGCACGACCTGCGTCACGCCCTGATCCGCATCATCCACCACGACCGCCAGTTGATACGCAGGCAGCCCCGCACGCGTCGCCACGACGAAGTCGCCGACGCTCTGCTGCGGGTTCATCGCCTGCTCCCCCGCAAATCCATCGACAAACTTAATCGTCTCATCCGGCACGCGCAATCGCCACGCCGCATCCAGCTCGGGCTCATACTTCACCGGCGTCACCCCCGCGGGCCTGCAAGTCCCCGGATAACGCAGCTCATGCTCATCGCCATGCGGAGCCGACTGTGCCGATGCGATCTGCGATCGGCTGCACCGACACGGATAAATCAGCCCGCGCTCCGCCAGGCTCTCCAGCGCCGCCCGATACCGCGACAGATCATGCCGCTGATACAGCGGCCCTTCATCCCACCCCATGCCGAGCCACCGCAGCGCCTCGATCGCCCCGCGATCCGCATCCGTCTTCACGCGTGGCCCGTCCAGATCCTCAATCCGCAGCACGATCCGCCAACCGCCGCGCTTCGCCATCGCCCAATTGATCAGGAACGTCCGCGCGTTGCCCAGATGCAATGCGCCCGTCGGCGAGGGAGCCAGTCGTGTGCGGTGTCCGTTCACGGCGATATGATACTGCCCGCATGAACGAGAATGTGCCCACCAACGCCTCGCCCGCCGCGCCCCTCCGCCTCGCCATCCTCATCTCCGGCGGCGGTCGCACCATGGTCAACATCGCCGACCTCACCCGCCGCGGCGAGCTCGATGCCCGCATCGAAGTCGTCATCAGCTCGCGCCCCGATGCCGCCGGAGTCCAGCGCGCCTGCGACCTCGGCCTGCCCGTCCACGTCATCACCCGCCGCGAATATCCCAGTGTCGAAGCCTACTCCGACGCCGTCTGGCACCGCATCCGCGAGTATCCCGTGGACCTCGTCGTCATGGCCGGCTGGCTCTCGCTCCTGCTCATCCCCGCCGACTTCGATCACCGCGTCCTCAACATCCACCCCGCGCTCCTCCCCAAATACGGCGGCAAGGGCATGTACGGCCACCACGTCCACGAAGCCGTCCTCGCCGCCCACGAATCCGAATCCGGCTGCACCGTCCACTTCGTCACCAACGAATACGACGCAGGCCCCATCTTCCACCAACGCCGCTGCCCCGTCCTCCCCACCGACACCCCCGACACCCTCGCCGCCCGCGTCTTCGAGCAGGAGTGCCTCGCCTACCCCGAAGCCCTCCGCCTCCTCGCCGCCCGCCGTTCCCCCCAAGCCCGGGGATGAGGTCCCCCGAATCCCCGCGGGTCCTCATCCGTGCGCACAAACCCGTCGACCGGACACATTCACCCCCTCCCCCCATCCCATTTTTACCCACCGCTCCCGCCGAACCTCCCGTTTTAACACGTCCCGATTCCAGAGCTTAAGGCTGCGAATCCCACTCACGCTCATCACGACTCCGGGAAACCCCCCGGACGTCCGGTTTCAGCGTCACTTCCCTGCGCGCCCGGGTCGCCAATGGCAGTGGCGCGGGCGGGATATTCACTTGGCAAAGACCCGTTCGCGTCACCATGCTGATCGCCTTTTTACCGGCGCAGAGTCGGCGAGCCACCCACACTCCGGTCACGTGGTCAGCACGAATCGACCTCAGCGGCCACGATTCGTGGCACCTGGCAAGCGGTGGGCGCATCTGTGGCGGGGTGACGACTCCGCCCCTGTTGCCATGGCTCCCGTCCGCCGACAAGTGGGATCCGAGTCCGGCATCACTTTGACTCGCCGCGGATGATCTTCGCCACATCGTCGCCTGCCAGATCGATTTGGCACGCATCCTCCCAAGTCAGCTGGATCGACGCTGCTTTCGCCGCAACCATTCCATCTACGGCGTTGGCAATGTTACCGCCCTTGAGGTGATGAATCTCAAGCTGGTCCGTCGTGACACCAAGGTCCGCCTTCGCCGCCTTGATGTAGTTGCTGACGATGACTTTCGGGTCTGTGCGACGGAGCCACATGCCAATCAGATTGATGAAACAAACCGATGCGCCGCTCGTCGCCGCCTGAAGCCAGGGGTTCAACAAGCTCATCATAATCGCGCAGAAGATCAACGCGGCAACCACAACAATGGCTAACACGACCAATACCACCAATGGAAGTCCTTGCTCCATGATCAACTCCTTCAACCGACATTTCCCAGATGACCTCAGTCCGGCACGATACCGACCTTGGCAAGAGTTTACGCCCAACGAGCTACACAACCATCGGTCCAGCGCCGGCGAGGTTGTACCCGCGCGGCTCATACGGACTTCCCGGCTTCGTGCACTCGTCATTCTGAATGAAACGGATACGCCATGCCACTAGAACGGCGTACTTCAGTGGGTTGAATGCGGTTGCGGCCAATTCCTCAACCTATTTATTCATTCTCATGGGCAATGATTTCGGCACGGGCAGGGACGCTGGGGAGCAACGTCAAATTCAGCGTTTCGGGCGCAGTCATGATCAGGCTCCTCCATGAGTCGATGCACTTGTGTGACGAGCTGTTTGTTCGCCGGCGATCCGCCCGGCGATACCGGCCTCGACCTTCATCGCCTTGCGGAACTGGAACAGGAAGACCAAGACCCAGATCGAGAAGGCCAACAGTACCGCAACGGCCACACCCAAGGCAATCCGCAGGCCCAGCAGCAACCCCGGCGCCATGACCGGATTTTCCAGGTTCACCCCCGCCAGAACCAGCACGACCACCGGCCCGACGACGGCAACGGTCGACAGGGTCAACGCCCAGCGCAGAAACCTGGCCCGCGGTGCCAACCGCGGCCGCGGCAGGCGCTGCGCCAGTTCCGACATTTGCGTGAGGATCAGGAAAAACGCGGGGATCAGTGCCAGCAACACCGCCAAGGTCAAGACGCCGGAGAGCCCGTCCATCCAGCCTGGCGGTTTGGTCCACTGGACCAGGCCATCCCACAACGTGCTGGCGAGGCTCAAGATGCCGAAACCGAGCAGCACCCAGCGACGAATGTTGCCCTTGGGTGCCTCACCCGGTTCAGGCGCCGTGAGCAGCCAGATCGCGGACAGCAGGACAAAGTCACTGAGCAGTTCCCAGATAAAGCCGCGCACCGGGTGCCCGAACGACAGCGCGCCAGCCTGGATGCCCATCAGGAAGCTGGCCATGAAGGCCCCGGGCACGCTGGCCAGATTTTTCACCCACGCCGCCGGAGCGAAGCGCAGTAGATGCAGATCCAGCGTGCCACCGACGCCCGCGCCGCATTCCGGGCAGACCCCCTCCGGCGCCAGTCCGCGCAGGTTGTACGAACATTTCACGCAGGGCAGATCCACGCGGATCGACCCGGCGTCATCCAGCACCGGCGGGGTGTTAGAGCTTGTGATGTCTGTGCTTTCCATAAATCCTCCAGCCGACATTTCCCAAACGACCTCGGGCCTGCACGATACCGGCCCGGGCTTGAAGAGTTGAATCCCAATTCATTCCGTTTGGATTCGACTCGAACCATTATCGTTCACGGGTCAACCGGTTGCCAGGGAGCAAGGACATCCTCTACCCGCCCACACCACCTGAAGCGAGGCAGCGGGCGAAGCATCGCATGGCCTCTGAGTTCTGCGGCTTGTTACCGCGACTTCTCGGCCACCGGCCGCAGCGTGCCGCCGATCGGGCGCACTTTGACGCTCCTGAATGTGACGGAGGATTTCCAACTCATCAGGCCTATCGCCTTGGGATCGGGCGGGGCGCGGCCGCTGAGGGCGGATTGCGGGCCCTGCCAGTGCAGGTAGTCTTTGCCGTCGAGACGGACGGTGATGTCGGCGTTCTGGTCCTGCAGGACGACGCGGAAGTCGGCGGTGTATTCCTGCCCGTTGGTGAGCTTGCC
>JAYVTU010000136.1:0-3183 GCA_043788485.1 Planctomycetota bacterium | reverse complement strand
GCGGAGTCGGCCGTGTGCTTCGATCTTTGCGCCGTGCGCCAAGGCACACGGCCGACTCCGCGGACTGCGCTGGCCGTGGCACCCGATACCGGGGAACGTCAACTTCATTAATCCGTGTTCACGAGAAACCGCACGCGGCAGTTGTTGACGCCCAGGCCGATCTGGCCGGGGGATTTCATCGTGGTGATTTTGCGGTCGCGGATGCGGAGTTCGATTTCGTCGCCGCGGCGGAGCAGTTCGATGTTCTCGCGGGCGACATCAGCGTGATCATTGGGCGGGAGCGGGAAGTGTTTCACCTCGACCCACGATTTATTGAGATGTCGCGCGATGCGGAGCTGGTGTGATTCGCGGAGGACCTCGGCGAAGTAGAAATCCTGCGGCGAGTGGTAGCCGAAGATGAGGCCCGCCGAACCCGAGCCGGTGACCCACTGCATGTCCGCGGCGAGGCGCTGCGGCGTCTGCTTGAGGACGGTAATGGCGACGACATCGCTGTGGCCCTCGATCGCATCGCCCCACTGCTGCCACTCGATCCAGATGCTCTGCCAGGGCTGCTGGTGTGATTCGACCCAGCGGCGGAGATCGGTGCGCGTCTGCGGGGTGATCGGGCCGAGGATTTCGGTCCACGACTTGAGCGCATCTTTGCGGGCGTCGAGCGCGGCGAAGTATGCGTGCGCTTTGGCGGCGTCGCGCTGCATGAGAAACGCGACGATCGCCCAGCCCGCGGGGCGCTCGACCTTGCGGCGGTTGCTGATAATCGCCTCGACGTCCCAGTCCGCGGCGGTCAGCTGCTTGAGCGCCTTGGCGGGGTAGTCTTCGAGCGTGACGGCGGGGATGACGCCGAGGCGGAGCGTCGCGCCGTCCCAGTTATGCATGGCGAAATATTCGGCGAGGCCTTCGATGTACCAGTCGCCTGCGACGAGTGGCTTGTTCTCGGCGGCGGTGAGGAAATGGAACTGGTGGGCGGCCTCGTGGAGGGCGATGTGGCGGCTGAAGTATTCGGAGGGTTGAGGATAGGTGTAAGCGGTGGAGGTGGAGTGGCCGTAGAAGCCGCCGGCGGTGTGGGCATCCTGCTGATGGTCGGCGGCGAGGGCGCGGTTGAATGAGGAGTTGTCGGCGAGCATGCGGAACGGCAGGCGGCGCTGCGGTTCGCGGCCGCCGTAGTGATCACGCAGTAGCGTGTGTTGCGCTTCAAGGAGTTGGCCGAGCGCGGCGGGATCGGCGACTTCGCTGCGGATGTCGAAATGCTGCGTGGCGAGTGAGCCGGGAGCGGTGGACGGGGGCGGCGACGGCAGCGGTGTCGCGATCGGCGCGGTGGCGGTGGCGCAACCGGCGAGCAGAAGCGGGAGAATGAATCGGGCGCGATAGATGAGCGAGCGGAGCATGGCGACGATTGTAACGGCGTGGCGGATTGCAAAGCCCGTGAGGCCTATTTAAGATTAAATCCATACGCCCGGCGGTGTGCCGGGCGATCTGCACAGTTGAGGCTCACGACGGCGATGGATCGCGGTTGCGGCTTCGAAAGCCTTGGAGAGTTTCGATGAAGATCTATGTGGGCAATCTGAGTTTCCAGACCGGTGAAGATGCGCTGCGCGACCTGTTCGCCCAGCACGGCGAGGTCGAAGAGGTGGCGATGATCACCGACCGCGAGACGGGCCGCCCGCGCGGCTTCGCCTTCGTGACGATGCCCGACTCGGCTCAGGCGACGGCCGCGATCGAAGCGATCAACGGCCAGGAGTTTGAGGGCCGCACGCTGGCGGTCAACGAAGCGCGTCCCAAGGCCCCGGGTGGCGGCGGCGGCGGCGGTCGTGGATTCGGTGGCGGCGGTGGTGGTGGTGGCGGCCGCGGTGGATTCGGCGGCGGCGGCGGTCGCGGCGGCTCGGGCGGCGGTGGCCGCGGAGGCGACCGTGGCGGCGATCGCTGGTAAGCGACGCTCGCAACCGATTTGTTTCTGACAATCAAACGGCCAACGATGCGCAACACGCCGCACGTTAGCCGTTTTTTCGTTTCACCCGAACTCGGGGTGCCACTGGTCGGCGGTTCCTCCGCAGGCCAGTGCTCCGCGCGCACGTCGAAAAAGACACACTGGTCTGCGGAGGAACCGCCGACCAGTGGCACCCAAAACTCATTCGAGTTCGACGGCGCTGCGGGGATTGGTGATCATCAACCGCTGGATCTCAGCGTCGGTGAGTGACAACTCGCGTTGCAGATTTTCGGCGGCGCGTTGGAGGCCGGCGGCGGAGCCGGCGAGGTAGCCTTCGGGGGTGCGCGCGACGCCGTCGGCGGCGATCTGCACGGTGCGGTGACCGAGCGTGTAGGTTCCGGGGCCGAGGCCCGCGGCGGCCATCGCGTCGCTGACGATGATCGCGCGGTCGAGACCGACGGATCGGAGCATGTTTCCGAGGACGAACATGGGCACATGAGCGCCGTCGGCGATGAAGGTGACCCAGAGTTTTCCGCGGAGGCTGAAGATGCGCTGGATGATGTTGTCGTGGCGCGGGAGCGTGAGCGGGCAACCGTTGCCGAGGTGCGTGAAGAGCGTGAGGCCGGCGTCGATGGCGGCACGGAGTTGATCGAGGGACGCATCGGTGTGACCGGCGGAGACGGCGACGCCGGCGGCGGTGAGCAGCTTCGTGACACGGAGCTGCGGATCGCATTCGGGGGCGAGCGTGACGAGGCGCGTCAGACCGGCCGCGGCGCCCAAGAGCGTGCGCATCGCGTCGACGTCGGCGGGACGGATCGCGGTGGCGGGATGGGCGCCGACGAAGCCGGGCGTGGGATTGAGGAATGGGCCTTCGATGTGGATGCCGGCGATGACATCGGCGACGAGCGGATCGCTGTCACGCGCGGCGACGATGCGATTCAATCGCGCGGCCATGCGGTCGAGATCATCGGTGATGATCGTGGCGAGTATGGATTGCGTGCCGGCGGCGCGGAGTGCGGCACATGCGGCGCGAAACTGCTGGGGCGTGACATCCTCGGCGTTAAAATCGACGCCGGCGTAGCCGTTGACTTGGAGGTCGAAGTGGCCGGGCATGGTGACAGGGTAAACGATCGGGGCGTGGGACGGCGAATTAGTCGTTTACAGACTAAATAGCCCGGCGTAATTCGGCGTCAGGCTTTTGGTGTTTTCGGCGGTTGCGTTGGACGAGGAAGTGGACCACGTCGGCCATCAGGGCCTCGATA
>JAYVTU010000135.1:0-15199 GCA_043788485.1 Planctomycetota bacterium | reverse complement strand
ACAAGCCGTGACCACCCGCCCTCCCGCGGTGAAAGACCTGTATGTGTCCCCAAAACACAACCAGTAGTAATCACTTGAGTCAAGCAGCTACCCAGATTGCAAATTGAAAATTGAAAATTGGGGAGGGAAAAAAGGCAGCCCTCACCCCGGCCCTCTCCCGGGGGGAGAGGGAGACGGGATCAGATGCGTTCGAGGCGGACGGGGGCGTTGTAGTCAGGGACGCCGCCGGGGAGGTCGCAGCAGTGGGCGGGGATGAGGTGGTTGCACTCGGGCCAGTGCATCTGGAGGCAGCCGGGCGCGATGTCGGTGAACTTGATGTGGCCGTCGTAGTGGCCGAGCTCGTTGATGACGCGGACGGGCGAGCCGTCCTGGAAGCCGAGCTCGACGGCGTCGTCCTCGTTGATGAACACGGCGTCGCGGTCGGCGCCGGTGAGCGGATCGACGTCGGCGTAGATCAGCGTGTTGAACTGCTTGCCGCGGCGGGTGGCGAGGCGGAAGTGGCCGGCCTTGAGGTCGCCGGTGGGCAGATCGACGGCGCGGAAGTGGGCCTTGCCGTCGGGCGTGCCGAACTTCCAGTCGGCGCAGAGGTGCGGCCCGCCGTATTGGAACTGGTCGCCGGTCTTGTGGAGGTTCTGGATGCCGTCGTAGAAGGGGACGACTTTGGCGATCTCGTCGCGGATCTGCTGGCCGGAGTCACAGCCGAGGAGCTTGGCGCGGGCGGGGTCGAGGGCTTTGGCAAGGTCGAGGAGGATGCGCCACTCGGAGCGAGCCTCGCCGACCTGTCGCGGGATCTCGGGGCTGAAGAGGACGCGGCGTTCGGTGGTGGTTTCGGTGCCGCCGTCTTCCTGTTCGTAGCGTGTGCGAGCGGGGAGCAGCAGCACCTCGCCGCCGGCCGGCGGATCGATGAACATCTGGTCGGTGACGAGGATGTCCTGGTGGATGCGGAGCGGGATGCGCTGCATGGCGGTGGTGACGAAGTCGGGATCGGGCAGTGTGCGGAGGAAGTTGCCGCCGAGGCAGTAGAGCACATCGAGCTTGCCCTGAGCGGCGGCCTCGACCATCTGCGGGGTCTGCAGGCCTGGCGTGTTGGGAATGTCGAAGCCGTATTGCTGGGCGAGTGCGGCGGCGGTGGTGGCGTTGACGGGTTTGCCGCCGGGAAGTGCAGTGGAGTATGCGCCCATCTCGGCGCCGCCCTGGACGCCGGAGTGGCCGCGGATGGGCATGAGGCCGCACTTGTCGCGGCCGACGAATCCCTTGAGCAGGCCGAGGTTGAGGACCTGCTGGACCGCATCGGTGCCGAAGCGGTGTTGCGTGATGCCCATGGACCAGACGAGGACGGCGGTCTTGGCGTCACGCAGCAGCTCGGCGAGCTCCTGCATCGCGGCGCGGTCGAGGCCGGCTTGCTTCTCCAGCGTGGCCCAGTCGAGCGTGGCGAGCTTGGCATTCATCTCCTCGAAGCCGACGGCGTTCTCGGTGACGAACTTCTGGTCGTACCAGCCGCTCTCGATCATGATGCGGATCACGCCGGCGAGGAAGGCGATGTCGCCGCCCTGCGCCACAGGGAACCAGAAGTCGGCGACATCGGTGCCGAACACCGCGGAGTCGAAGTTGCTGGGCACCCAGTAGCGCGACATGCCCGGCTCACGGAACGGGTTGACCATGACGACGCGCGTGCCCCGCTTCTTCGCCTCGTGGATGAACTTCATCGAAACGGGTTGATCGTTCGCCGGATTGGCGCCGAAGAAGAGGAGCAGATCGGTGCCGTACCAGTCCTTGTAGCTGCAGGTGGTGGCGGCGTAGCCGATCGTCGCCTTCATCGCGGCGCCGGAAGGGGCGTGGCAGAGACGCGCGGCGTTATCGACGTTGTTCGTCCCCAGCAGCCGGGCGACCTTCTGCGTGACGTAGTAAACCTCATTGGTGATGCCGCGGCTCGTGACGAAGAACGCGATGCGTTCGGGGCTCGACGCCCGGATGCGATTCGCCACGCGGCTCAGCGCCTCGTCCCACGTGATGCGGCGGAAGCCCTTGTCCCCGCCCTCACGCAGCATCGGATATGCAAGACGGCCGAGGTGGCGCAGCTCGCGGTTGTCGAGCTGGCTCATCGCCGCGGCGTCGGCGAGCTTGGCGTGGTCCATTTCCGGCATGGTGTTGAGGCGGAGGAGATTGAGCCGCGTCAGGCACATGTGGACGCCGTCGATGGTCCAGTCGTGCAGCCCCGACACGCCCAGCGCGCAGCCGTCGCAGACGCCGCGGTGCAGCACCTTCCAGGCGTAGGTCAGGTTGTCACGGTTGGCCCAGACGACGCCCGCCATGCTGCGAAAATGCTTGGGCTTGTTCTGGCCCAGGCCGAACGGCACGTAGGTCCGCAGCCGCGCTTTCCAGTCTTTTTGGATTTCGTGCGACAAGGCGGCGCCTCGGGGGTTGCGGCGGGTCGTGGATTGCTTTTACTTGACCGCCGCGGCACCGGCGGCGGCGACGGCGTGGTCGTTCTCGACGCTGGAACCCGACACGCCGATCGCGCCGATGACGGTGCCATCGGCGGTCTTGATCGGGACACCGCCGGGGAACGTGATCAGCCCGCCGTTGGAGACTTCGATGTTGTACAGCGGTCCGCCGGGCTGGCTGAGCTTGCCGATGTCGCCGGTGTTGAAGTTGAAGAAGCGGGCGGTCTTGGCCTTCTTGATGGAGATGTCGATGGAGCCGAGCCATGCGTCGTCCATGCGGACGAAGGCCTTGAGATTCGCCCCGGCATCGACGATCGCGATGTCCATCTTCGTGTCGGTCGCCTTGGCCTTGGCGATGGCGGCGGCGATCGCGGCGTGGGCCTGCTCGAGGCTGATGTCCTGCGTCTTGAGCGGGCCGGCCGAGACGGCTGCGGCGGGCGCGGCGGCCTCGGGCTTGTCCTCGGCGAAGAGGTGCGACCAGGAGAGTGCGATGCCGGCGACGATGAGCACGGTGACGAGTGTGAACAGTTGACGCTTCATGTGGATGCTCCAGAAATGGAAAACGAGTTGGGAAGGCGAATATAGCACCGCGCCGCGCGCGTGACAACGAATGCGGAGTTGCCTTGACGGCAGCGCGGTGACGCATGAAGATGGCCCCGCAAGTCATTGCGAGGCGATCACGCATGTTCGAGTTTCTCGACAAGTCACATTCCGTCGCGCGACCGGGCTACAGCCGCTGGCTCGTCCCGCCGGCGGCGATGTGCGTGTCGCTCTCGATCGGGCAGGTGTACGGCTGGAGCGTGTTCAACAAGCCTCTTCAGAAATTGATCGGCATCAAAGAGGCGACGACCGGCGACTGGTCCGAGAGCGCCGTGGTTGTCATCTTCAGCATTGCCATCGCGTTCCTCGGATTGTCCGCGGCGTTCGGCGGCAAGTGGCTCGAACGTGTCGGACCTCGCAAGGCAATGTTCCTCGCCGCGTGCTGCTTCGGCAGCGGATTCTTCGTCGCGGCGCTCGGCGTGCAACTCCACCAGATCGCGCTGGTCTACCTCGGCTACGGCGTCATCGGCGGGATCGGACTCGGGATCGGCTACATCGCGCCGGTCTCGACGCTCATCCGCTGGTTCCCCGACCGCCCCGGCATGGCAACCGGCATGGCGATCATGGGCTTCGGCGGCGGCGCGATGATCGGAGCGCCGCTGGGCACGCAGTTCATGGAGCGATTCAAGTCCGACACGAGCGTCGGCGTGGTCGAGACGTTCATGGTGATGGGTTCAATCTACTTCGTGTTCATGATGATCGGCACGTTCACCATCCGCATCACACCGCCCGGCTGGAAGCCCGCGGGCTGGACACCATCGGCGAAAGCCAACGCAATGGTCACCACCGCCAATGTCCACGTGGACAACGTGCTCAAGACCCCGCAGTTTTATCTGCTCTGGCTCATCCTCTGCCTGAACGTCACCGCGGGGATCAGCATCCTGGCCAAGGCGTCGGACATGATCCAGGATATTTTCGGCGCGGGCTTCACGCCCACCGACGCGAAGCTTTCCGCAGAGGAAGCGGCGCGTCTGGCCAAATTGGCGGCCGTCGCCGCGGGCACCGGGTTCGTCGGACTGCTCAGTCTGCCGAACATGGCCGGCCGCTTCCTCTGGTCGTTCATCTCCGACTACATCGGCCGCAAGTGGACCTACGCGATCTACTTCGCACTCGGCGCCACGCTCTACCTGCTCCTGCCCACCGTCAGGCAGACTCTCGGCCTGCCCGGCTTCGTCACCGTCTGCGTGATCCTGCTGAGCATGTACGGCGGCGGGTTCTCCACGATGCCCGCCTACATCCGCGACCTCTACGGTTCGATGCACGTCAGCGCGATCCTCGGCCGTGTCCTCACCGCATGGTCCGTCGCCGGTATCCTCGGGCCGATCCTCGTCACGAAGCTCGTCGAGATGCGCAAGGACGCCGGCGTCGCTCCCGAGCTGCGCTACGACCCGACGATGTATCTCATGGCCGGCCTGCTCGCCGCCGGGCTCGTCTGCGACCTGTTGATGCGGCCCGTCAGCGCCCAGTATCACCATCACGAGGAAGCCGCCCATGGCCAGCCCGTCGCCGCAACCAAATGAGGCCACGCCGCCCGCTGGGTCGCAGGTGATCCTGCTGCTCCTCGCGTGGGCGCTGGTCGGCATCCCGCTGGGTTGGGGACTGTGGCAGACGATCATGAAGGCGATGAAACTGTTTCAATAACCCCAGCGCCAAACACGGCGCGAACGACCGACAATCACGTATAATCCCGCCCAATCGGGTCGGGCATTCATCACGAGGCGCTCGTACACACCGCATCGCTTTACTTCTAAGGAGACGACTATGTTGCGTGACTGGCTTCAAGGTTCGATCGTAGCGGCCGCCGCGGTTTTCGCCGCCGTGCCCGCCATGGCTCAGGACGCCTCCGTCGCACAACCCGGCGGCAAGATCGCCGGATTGCCCGGCGTCGCGCTCGTCAAGATCGCCGAGGGCTTCGTCGATCCCCTCCGCGTCGTCAGCGCGAAGGATGGCACCGGTCGCCTCTTCGTCGTCGAGCGCCACGGCGTCATCAAGATCGTCGATAAGGATGGCAAGACGCTGCCCAAGCCCTTCCTCGACATCCACGGCGAAGTCGTCAGCTCCTTCCTCGAACAGGGCCTCTACGATCTCGCCTTCCACCCCGACTTCAAGAAGAACGGCAAGTTCTACGTCCACTACTCCGACATGATCCGCAACGGCGCGAGCATGGTCGTCGAATTCAAGGTCTCCGCCGACGATCCGAACAAAGCCGACCGCGACTCGGCCAAGCCCGTGTGGATTATGGCCCGTCCCTATGCCAACCACAACGGCGGACAGATCGCGTTCGGTCCCGATGGATTCCTCTACATCGGCTCCGGCGACGGTGGCTGGGAAGGCGATCCGCTCAACGCCGGCCAGGACATCGCCACCCTCTGCGGAAAGATGCTCCGCATCGACGTCAACGTCCCCGAGGGCAGCAAGGCCGGCTACCTCATCCCCGAGTCCAATCCGTTCGTCCAGAAGCAGCAGATGATCAAATTCTTCGGCGTCCCCGAGGAAGAATTCGCCAAGATCCAGGTCAAGGCTCTGCCCGAGATCTGGGCCTACGGTCTCCGCAATCCCTGGACCTTCCACTTCGATTCCAAGACCGGCGACATGTACATCGGCGACGTCGGCCAGAACGAGTGGGAGGAAGTCGACTTCCAGCCCGCGTCCAGCAAGGGCGGCGAAAACTACGGCTGGAAATTCCTGCAGGGCAGCCACCCCTTCCCCGCCAGCACCAAGCAGATCAAGGTCGGCGTCCTCCCCGCTGCCGAGTACAGCCACGCCAAGGACGGCTCGTGCGTCATCGGCCTGGGCATCTACCGCGGCAGTGATTATCCCGCTTTCGACGGCACCTACTTCGTCGTCGACTGGGGCTCCGGCAAGCTCTGGGGCCTCAAGCGCGATGCCGCCGGCATGTGGCAGTTCCAGGAACTGCTCGACACCCAACTTCACTTCACCGGCGGCGGCCCCAATGAAGACGGCGTGATCTATGTCGCCTCCTGCGGTTGCGCCTACGGTGACCCCGTCGATCCCACCGCCCCCGGCCACCCCCGCGGCGCGATCTGGAAGATCGTCCCCGCCGACAAGGCCCCCGCCGGCGCCGAAACCGCCCCGCTCGACAAGCCGGCCGCGAAGTAAGCCTGCACTTGCCGCACAAACTCACGCCGCCGAGCGTAAAAGCCCGGCGGCGTCTTTCAAACCCTAGGATCCATTCATGCCGACCCGCCACCGTTTCACAGTGCTCGTCGTCACCCTGCTCGCCCTGTCCGCGATGACCTGCACCCCGCCGCGCATCGCCGTCGCCGATGAGCCCGCCAAAATCGAAGCCCCGAAAGCCGACGCGCCGAAGCCCGCCGATGCCCCCGTCACCTTCATCGCCCTCGGCAAGGAAGCCAAGACCGTCGAGATCACCGTCATCGCTGCCTACACCGACATCAACGGCGGGATGAACTTCAACGGCCAGATCCGCGGCGGCGCTACCTTCACCATCCCCGTCGGCTGGACCGTCAACACCACCTTCATCAACAAGTCCGCCGTGCCCCACTCGGCATCCGTCGTCGATGCCGACGAGGTCCGCGAGATCAAGCCCAAGGGCCCTGCGTTCAAGGGCGCCAACTCGCCCAACCCCGAGGTCGGCACCGGCAACAGCAACCCGCAGAAGTTTTCGTTCGTCGCCGACGCCAAGGGCAAATACGCCATCGTCTGCGCCTTCCCAACGCACGCCATGATCGGCCACTGGATCCGCTTCAACGTCGTCGATGAATCCGCCAAACCCGCCTACGACGTCGGCACCGAACACACCGAACCGAAGTGAAACGCGATGGCCAAAAGGACCGCAAAACCCGCCGCCCCTGCGAAACCCGCGCTCTCCGCCGCCGTCAAGAAGATCCCAGGCACGTTCAAGGAATTCATCCGCAAATACCCCGAGCTCGGCGCCGCGCATGAGAGCATCGCCCGCGCCATCGAACAAGCCGGCCCGCTCGACGCCAAATCCCTCGCCCTCATCAAGATCGGAATCTGCGTCGGCGCAGGCCTCGAATCCGCCCTCCGCTCCCACGTCCGCCGCGCCCTCCAGCACGGCGCCACCGAACAGGAAATCGAACAGGCCATCCTGCTCGGCATGAACACCGTCGGCTTCCCCCGCACCGTCGCCGCCTGGTCCTGGGCCCACCAGCAATTCGACCGCGGCGTCTGACCTTCCGTTCCCCTCTCCCCGGACACGGCCCGGGTGAGGCCCGTCTTTTTCCCCTCCCCAATTTGAAATTTCAAATTTGCAATCGCGCACGCCTCATGCGCACATCCGGTCACGTCCGTGCGCACAAACCCGTCGACCGGACACGTTTCACCCCTCCCCCCTCCCCATTTTTCCCTCCCGCTCCGCAGAATCTCCCGTCTTAACTCCCGCCCGATTCCACACCTTAAAGCCGCGAATCCCACTCAAGCCACCCGCATATCCGGGAAACCCCCCGGACGTCCGGTTTCGGCGTCACTTCCATGCGCGCTCCGCCACCGCCTCTCCCCCGGGGAGAGGCCGGCAAGTTCCACGAGCCGGGTGAGGGTGCCCCAGAATTTAATTGTGCTCCCCACGACCAACCGATTCCCCTCCCCGTTCATCGACACCGCTCGCGGCATGTCTCCCCGCCCATTTGCACCCCGCCCCCGCGCCGCCGACAATATCCCCGAATCGCTCCGCCATCCGTGGGCACACTGTTTCTTCGTTTCTTCGTCCCGTCGCGCCACCGTCTTACAAGGAGAATCGTATGTCCACATCGCAAGACGCATTCGGCCACCGTCTCGGCAATCTGTTTCTTGCGCTCTCCGTTGTCTGCGCCCTCGCGCTCGGCGGCTGCTCCAAGGGCGACGACACGAAGTCCGCCAGCGGCAACTCGGGCGGCTCCTCGGCGACCGTCAGCTCCAGCGGCGCAGACCCCAAATTCGTCGGCACCTACGAGGACGCCAAGGAAAAAATGACGCTCGTCCTCCAGCCCGACCACAAAGGCACGCTCAGCGCCGACGGCAAGCCCGGCGACATCGCGTGGGAAACGGCCGCCGACAAACTGACCATCCACATGTCCACCGAATACACGATGTTCCGCACCGCCGACGGCAACCTGCGCGATGAAGAGGGCAAGACGTGGATCAAGAAATAGCCGGGTCTTGTATCCCAACTACCCCCGAATTATGCTTTGATCCCAGCGTGATTGGTTCCGCGGCGTTCCGGGTTTAATCAAGGAGATTTCCATGCGTCACATCGCTCTTCGCACCGGGCTGGTTCTCGGATTGCTGATCGCTTCGGCGACATGGGCGATGGCCGACGCGAAGGTCGAGGAGCAGGAAGTGGCTCGCGCTACCGAATACAACATGAGCGTGATCAGCGCGCAGGGGGCGCACCTGGCGTGCGTGAGCCACAAGGGGAGCCGGGTGGCGGTGCTGATCGACGGCGTGGCCGGGCCGAAGCTCGACCAGGTCGACATGGCCAGCGGCGCGCCGCCCACCAACGGATACACGAGCCTCGAACCGCGCACGCGCGTCATCGTCTTCAGCCCCGACGGCGTCCACTGCGCCTACTGCGGACAGCAGGGCAATGAGATGGTCGTCGTCGTCGACGGCAAGGAACTCCAGCGGCTGCCATACAAGCTGAACATGTTCAGCGGCTGCCCGCTTCAATTCTCGCCGGGCGGCAAGCACATCTTCTACGCCTATGACGACAGCACGAGCCACACCACCTTTGTCATCGACGGCAAGCCCTGCCCCTTCACGCCCTCCGCGCTGCCGCCCACGTTCAAGGGAATCGAGTTCAGCCCCGACGAGTTGCATTACGCATTCTTGACGGCCAATCCCGACAAGCCCGACGTGAAGGTGCTGATCCTCGACGGCCAGGTTCTCGGGGCCGTCGGCGAGGACCCGCAGTTCACGCCCGATTCCAAGGCGATCATCACGACGCTGCGCCAGCAGGGCGTCGCGGCGATGATGATCAACGGCAAGCTCGCGGCCAAGGCGCCGGGCCTCGTGAAAATCTGCCTCGCACCCGTCGGCAGGTTCATCATCCCGATCGTCGTCGAGGCCAATCCCGCGACCGGCGGAACGACGATGTACCTAATCGCCAACGGCAAGAAGATCGAAGATAGCGTCGCCAGGAAGATCGACCGCGTCATCTTCAGCCCCGATGGCAAGCATTACGCGGCGCATTGCATCGGCCCGCAGGACACGCAACAGTGGGTCGTCATCGACGGAAATAAAGGCGACCCCTACAAGCAGATCGATCCGGCTGACATGAAGTATTCGCCCGATTCTTCCAAGATGGTCTACGTGGCCCAGAACAACGGCGTCTCCGTCGTCGTCGTCAACAGCGAGGAGTCCGACGCTTTTGATCTCATGGCGGACAAGCCCAAGTTCAGCGCGACGGGATCGCATCTCGTCTACGTCACGTCGCAGAACAATGATCCCAACACGTCGGTGGTATTCGACGGCAAGGCGGTCAAGCGGCGCTTCGGCGGGCTGCCTGTGCTGAGCCCCGATGGCGCGCGGTGCGCTTTTGTTTACGGGGGCCCGAACGGCGTCGGGCCGCTGGTGGTGGACGGTGTGGACCAGAAGGTGACGCTCGCCAAGCAGTACGCTTTCAACGCCGACGGCAAGCACCTCGAATGCATCGGCAAGCGGGACCAGGACCCGGACTTCGGCCTCTTCGTCGACGGCACGCCGGTCTACACGCGGCCGTGCATCTTCTTTCCGACGTTCACGCCCGACGGCCAGCACCTGTTCTGGCTGGGTGTCGAGCCCCCCGCCGCCGACGGCGGCGGCTCGTTCGTCGTCTACTGCGATGGCAAGGCAGTCACGAAGCTCGACAACAAGAACGGTTCGATCATTCGCGGCGACGGAGCGTGGTCGATGCAGCCCGACGGCACGCTGGTGATCGTGGGCAATCAGGGTGAGTCGATCAAACGCATGCGCATCACCGCCCCCGCCGACACGAGCATCGCCACGATGCTCGCCGCCGGCGATGGCGCGGGCAAGAAATAGGCGGGCGGCACGGAGCCCTGCCGTCGGATTTGCGTCGGTATTTCCCGGGGATTATGAACAGCTTCACACCGAAGAGAATTCAACCGCCCCGCTCGTACCTCTTCAAATCCTCCGGCGTATTCACGCCCGGCGTCGCCGGCCAATCCTTCGGCGGCGTCACCGCAACGGCGTCGATCTGATTCAGGAGCGATTGCATCGACCGGTCCGCCATGCGAACCTGACGCAGCAGGACCGCGCGGAGGTCTGTGCGATAAAGGCCCAGCACGCCCTGCCAGCGATCGGATTTGAACGCGACGGCCTGTGCGGCGTCGTCGATGTTTGCCGCCAAGAGTTCCAGCCACTCGCGCTTGATCCCCGCAAGATCGCAGGCGGCGATCCAGAGCCAGAGGCCGGGCCCGGGCGCATCGGAGCAGGCTGTGAGCAACCAGCCGATCGGGCCGAGGCCCGGCTGCATGTCGCCGATCGTTCGTAGGCCGAGGTCGTCGTATTTTTCATCGACATCCGCGATGACGGTGACGCTCGCCGGGTTCCGAGACGGGACGCCGCGCTTTTATCGCCCACGTAAAATTACGTCTACATGCAACGATCTCGCCACTCGTGCGTTGGATCACTGTGTCGTGAGATGAATCGGTACGATGCACACACCCCAAGGGCAACACCCCATGACCACACGAACCACTCTCGCTATCCTCACGCTCCTGCTGCTGGCCCCGCTTTCCGCTCTGCGCGCCGCCGATGCGCCCAAGCCCGCGGACCACGCCAGGCCGAACATCATTTTCTTCCTCGCCGATGACCTTGGGCTCGACGGGGTCAGTTGCTACGGAGCCGACAAGCACAAGACGCCGCACATCGATGCGCTGGCGGCGTCGGGCATCCGCTTTGAAACGTGTTACGCCGCGCCGCTCTGCGGGCCCTCGCGGTGCCTGCTCAACACCGGCCGCTACGCCTTCCGCACTGGCGGGATCACCAATCAATCGTGGCGCGACGGCGGCCCCGGCGCCAAATCGGCCGATGAACATCCCGTCGCCCGGCTGTTGAAGGAGGCCGGTTACGCCACGGGGATGTCGGGCAAATGGCGGCAGGTCGGCGAAACGCCGCGTGCCTGGGGCTACGACGAATACCTCACCGATCGCACCGCCGGCGGCTACTACTGGGAAACCCAATACGAGAAGAACGGCGAGCCATTCACCGCGCCGGCCGGTTCCTACAGCGCCGACCTGTATCACCAGTTCTTCGTGGATTTCGTCAAGCATCACAAGGATCAGCCCTTCTTCTATTACTACTCGACGCACCTGGTCCACAAGCCGACCCTGCGCACGCCCGACTCGGACAAGGGCTCCAACGGCAACGATCGCCTCTACGACGAAAACATCACCTACATGGACAAGATGCTCGGCAAGGTAATGGAGGAACTCGAGAAGAACGGGCTGAGCAAGAACACACTGGTGATCTTTTCCGCCGACAACGGCACCACGGCCGACAACTCCAGCCCGCTCAAGGGGAGGATGATCCACGGGGCCAAGGCCAGCATGTTTGAGGGCGGCTCGCGCGTGCCCTTCATTGCGAGCTGGCCGGCCGTGACGCCCGCGGGCAAGGTCTCGCAGGACATCATCAGCTTCGCCGATCCGCTCGTGACGTTCGCCGAGCTCGCCGGCGCAAAGCTGCCCGAGGGGTGGAAGTACGACGGCCAGAGCTTCGCCCCGCAGCTGCGCGGCGAGACGGGCACGCCGCGCGCGCTCGCCTACGTCCAACTCGGCGAGCACTGGTTTGTGCGTGAGCCGGGCTTCAAGATGAATCAGGCCCAGGAACTCTTTGACATGTCCGACGCCCCGTACGTCGAGAAACCCGTTGCCCAGGACAGCGACACCGCCGCAAGCAAGGCGGCACGCGAAAGACTCGCCAAGGCGTTGGCCGACTTCAATCCCGCCGGCGGCAAGGTGGACAAAGATAAGGCGAGGAAGCCCGGGAAGAAGTAGTGGATGGATCGTTCGAGGAGGCGGGTCGCCGGGTTCGGCCCCCTCTCCCCCCGGGAGAGGGCCGGGGTGAGGGCTGGCTTGCGGCGAGCGTCGAGGCGTAAGCCCGATGTGTTCATGTTCGGTGTGTTGACATGCGCGGGCTGCGGTTTGCACGGGCCGATGCGTTATTTGTCGTCTTCCTTCGCATGCTTGCCTTTCTTATTACCTGCCGAAGCGGGCGGCGGATCTTGTGACGCCATCGCCTCGAATTCCGCGGCATGCGCGTTCCATGCCTTCTCCAACTCTTGGGCTTTTTCGGGATGCGTGGCGGCCAAGTTTTTGGTCTCAGAGCGATCGGTGCTCAAGTCATAAAGCTCCCATGGCGACGTGTGATCAGCCACGAGTTTCCAATCCCCGATGCGGATGGCGCGGTTGCCTTCATGGTTCCACCAGAGGTATTGGTGTTTCACGTTGCCATCGTTGGCGAAATCCGGGACCAGGCTGGTGCCCGGCAGCGGCGGGGTCGGAAGCCCGGCCAATGTGGCCGGTTGCTTGGCGCCGAGGATCTCCAGCAACGTCGGCAGCAGGTCGATCAGGTGGCCGGGATCGGCACGCAGTTCACCATGTGCCTTGATTCCCGCCGGCCAATGCACGATGAGCGGCGTGGAGATTCCGCCTTCGTGGTTCCAGGATTTGTGGAGTCGCAGCGGGGTATTGGCCGTGCTGGCCCAGCCGGGGCCGATGCCGAGGTAGGTCTTGGCCGATCCCACGGGCGCCGCCGGATCGTGACCTCTGCCGCGGATCATCTGCTCGGCCGAGGCGCCGTTGTCGGACATGAAGAAGATGATCGTGTTATCGAGCGCGCCCATCTGCTTGAGTTGCTCAAGAACCCGGCCGATCTCGATGTCCATGCGATGCACCATCGCGGCGTGGACGGCCATCTTGCTGGCCTGGAATTCCTTTTGAAAGGAAGTGAGCGTATCCCACGGGACCGCGTGAGCGACTTCGCCGGGGCCGACGCGCTGATGAAGCGCCTCCTCCTTCAAACTCCAATTCGGCACAATCGCCGGATCGAAAGGCGAAAGCGTGCAGTTGAGGATGCCGAGCTTCTTCATGCGCTCAAGCCGCTCGGCGCGGATGGCGTCCCAGCCGATCTTGTATCGGTCCTTGTATATCGCGATGTCCTCTGGCATCGCCTGGATCGGGAAGTGAGGACAGTTGAACGCGATGTATTCAAAGAAGGGCTGACCGGCGTACTTCGCCGCGTGTTCCTTCAGGTACTTGATCGCATAATCGGCCGTGGCGGTCGTCGAGTAGAAGCTGCCGTCCTCCTTCGCGGCCGGCAATCTGACTCCATCCTCGCTGTGCGTTGTCGCGGCGAAGTAGCCTTCTTCGTTCATATTCAGATAGGAGTGGTCAAAGCCGTTGCGCAGCGGCTGGCCATCGATGTGCCACTTGCCTGAATGGTAGGAGCGATAACCGAGCGGCTTGAGATACTCCGGCAGCAGCGGTGCCCAGCGGGGGCGGGTTCCGGGGACGCCACTGGGGAGAGACGGGCCGGCCCCTCGCAGTACGCCGGACATTTTGTCGCGTCGTACCGACTGGGCGTAATAACCGGTCATGAGGCTGGCGCGTGAGGGCCAGCATCGCGCGGTGTTATAGAACTGCGTAAAGCGCAGGCCTCCCGACGCGAGTCGGTCCAGATTGGGCGTCTGGATTTCACCGCCATAGCACGCCGCATCCGAGAAGCCCATGTCATCTGCGAGGATGAAAAGGATGTTCGGCTTCGCGGGTTCGGCAGCGATCGCCTGACAACAGAACGTGACGAGGAACGCGAGGGAGAGCAATTTGGTTTGCATGGTGTTCTTGGCGGGCGTGGCGAGGGCATCGGCCTTTTTGTGTTCGGGCATTATCAGGTTGATCTCGGGTCCGCACCATCCCTGTCGCTGGTCATCCCTGATTATTTTTTGCCCAACAACTCGGCCATCGCCCACCCCATGGCGTTGCCGACTTCCATATAGGTGCCGGCGTTGTGGAAATAATGGTAACCCTGTTTTTCGTTGGGAGAATCGTCCGCCGAACGCACGAAATCCCGGGCTTCGACGCACTTCACGGTGCCGGCAAACTCCGGGTGCTTTTTGGGATCACCCACGGCGAGCTGCGCATTGGCAATCGTGAGAGCGGGTTCCTTCATTTCCCAGCCGCCGGCCCCATCAATGGTGGCCATCACGAAGGGAGCGCTGGGGGCGTTGAAATCCTTGCGCAGGCATTTGATCAGGTTCACCAGGTTCTGCTCGTATCGGCTGGCGTGGACCGGATTCTGGTCCTTGTTGCCCTGCCACCAGAGGAATCCGGCGATCTCATACTTTTCAGCACCGGGGTAATACTTGCCGATCTCGCTCAAGACCTTTTTGGCGTTTGCTGTGTCGTCGTCGTACTGCTTGCCGGCGTACCAGGGCACTTCCTTCTTCGGCTGGCCTTCGATCCACGAATCGGGCGTATCCTTGTATCCAGCGTAGGTCTTGCCATCCACGACGTATCGCTCGCTGCCCGGGGGAAGAAGATCCCAGCCGAGGCTCCGGTTCCCGATGCAGGCCTTAAGAATCAGGACCGGTTCGTCGAGCAACTGACCCATGATGTAACCAAACTGAACCTCGGGTCCAATGGTCTTTCCCTTGACCGTCAACCACTCATCATGCTGAATCTGAATGCTGTCCTTGCTCTGCATGACAAAGACGTAGCGGACGTCGCTTCGGATCGTCCAATTTCCGGCGTCATCGAGCAGGTGCGGATATCGCTTTTCCGTCTTGGTCAGATACTCCAGCGTTCCCTTTTTCTCCACCGGAGAAACATCTCCCATGCCCAGCATGTTGGACTGGCCCAACAGGATGAAGACCTTGACCGGCTTGGTCATGTCCGCTGCCTTGTTGTCGGGCTTCGGCAATTGATGCTTCGGATCCGTGTCGTACTTATCCTCCGCAACCGACAGGCTGGGAATTGACAGCGTCATCGCGGCCAGCAGGCACAACAGGCTGGTTGCGTTCGACTTCATCACCGTGCTGTTTCCTTGAAGAGCGTACTTGAGGCTTGACATGTGACGTGCCAAGTCCGATGGAACCGTTCACTGATGCGTGGACATCAATTTGTAGATGGCCTCGTCCAGCGAGCCGTTGCCGGCGCCGCCTCCGCCGCCGCGGC
>JAYVTU010000134.1:0-2813 GCA_043788485.1 Planctomycetota bacterium | reverse complement strand
AGTGGAAGGCGGCCCCGGGCGGCGGCGTCGCGCTGACCATCTACACCGATGGCTCCATGGGCGGCGAAGCCGACATGGTCAAGCGCATGCGCATCGGCCAGCTCCACGCCGGGCTCATCACCACCGCCGGCCTCGCCGAGATCGATCCCTCCATCGCCGCGCTGCAGAGCATCCCGATGGCCTACCACTCCCTCGACGAGCTGGACTACGTCGTCGACAAGATGCGCCCCGAACTCGACAAGCGTCTCCTCGCCAAGGGATTCGTGATGCTCGCGTGGGTCGACGGCGGCTGGGTCCACTTCTTCACCAAAAAGCCCATCGAGACGCCCGCCGAATTCAAGACCACCAAGCTCTTCGCCTGGGCCGGCGATCCGGACATGGTGCAACTTATGAAGGACCTGGGTTACTCGCCCGTGCCGCTGGAGCCGACGGACATCCTTACGGGTCTGCAGACCGGGCTGATCGACGCCGTTCCGTCGACGCCTTTCTACGCGCTCGCCGGGCAGTTCGATTCCTCCGCCCGGCACATGCTCAAGGTGAACTGGGCGCCGCTGGTCGGCGGGATCGTGATGACCAAAAAGGCGTGGGACGCGATGTCGCCGGAGATGCAGGCCGAGGTGCGCAAGGCGGCGGAGGCGGCGGGCAAGAAGATCACCGAGCGCGGCCGGACCGAGGCCGGCGAGTCGATCGACGCCATGAAGAAGCGGGGCCTCGTCGTCCACGAACCCAGCGCCCAGGTGCAGGCCGAGTGGGTCACGCTCGCCGAGACGGCCTACCCGAAGATGCGCGGCAAGGTGGTGCCCGCGGAAGTTTTTGACCGCGTGATGGAGCTCGTCAAGGAGCACCGCGCATCGAAAGCCGGCAAATGAGCGAAGCCCCGGCCCCCTCCAGTGACGTCCCCGCGCCCGACGCGATCGGCATCGGCGCGCCCCCGCCTCGTAAAGGCTGGCACGCCAAGCTCGCCAAGGCCGAGGACCTGGTCGTAACGTTCGCCCTCATCGTCATGGTCGCGCTCCCGCTGGTCGAGGCGGTGCTCCGCAAGACCACCACGCACAGCATTTCCGCCGCGTCCCCGATCCTGCAGCATTTCAGCCTCATCATCGGCATGCTCGGCGGGGCGATCGCCGCGCGCGATCGGCGTCTGCTTTCGCTGTCCACCCTTGAGATGTTCCTCAAGGGCCGCTGGCTCATGGCCATCCGCATCCTCTCCAGCGGCGTCGCCGGCGGGATCGGAACGGCGCTTTGCATCGCCAGCTGGCAGTACGCCATGATCGAGCGCGATGTCGGCTCGATCGTCGCGTACGGAGTCCCCACTTGGACCGTGCTGCTCATCATGCCCATCGGCTTTGCCGCAATCGCCGTGCGCGTCGTCTGGCATGGTTCGGAAAAAAATGGGTCCCGCGCCGTCGCGCTTGTCATCGCCGCGGCGATCATCGTGGTCGGCGCCTGGCCCCCGGTCAATGACCCCGCCACGCTCGTCATCCCCGCCATGATCCTGCTCCTCGCCGCCGCCATCGCCGGAGCCCCGCTCTACGCGATCATCGGCGGCGCCGCCGTCTTCCTCTTCTGGGGGCAGGGCGAATCGCTGGCCAGCATTTCCGTCACGCACTACAGCCTCGTCACGAATCCCATGCTCCCCACGATCCCGCTCTTCACCCTCGCCGGATATTTCCTGGCCGAGGGGGGGGCGTCGCGCCGGCTCATCCGGCTCTTCCAGGCGCTCGTCGGCCCGTTCCGGGGCGGACCCGCGATCGTCACCGTCCTCGTCTGCGCGTTCTTCACCAGTTTCACCGGAGCCTCGGGCGTCACCATCCTCGCGCTCGGCGGGTTGCTCATGCCGGTCCTCGCCGCCGCCGGCTACAAACCGCGACCCGCCCTGGGCCTCGTCACCAGCGCGGGTTCGCTCGGCCTGCTCTTCCCGCCCTGCCTGCCGCTGATCCTCTACGCCGTCATTGCCAAGACCCAGGTCGAGCAGATGTTCCTCGCCGGGATCATCCCCGGGATCCTGCTGGTCATCCTCACCGCCATCTGGGGCATCATGGTCGCGCCAGCCGATGCCGGCACCCGTCCGAAATTCGACGGCCGCGAAATCGCCGCAGCCCTCTGGGGCGCGAAGTTCGAGATTGCGCTTCCGATCATCGCGATGGCCAGCCTCTTCGGCGGCTTCGCCACCGCCGTCGAGGCCGCCGCCGTCACAGCCCTCTACGCCTTCTTCATCGAGACGGTCGTCCACCGCGACCTCAAGATCGTTCGCGACATCCCGCGCGTGATGACCGAATGCGGCCTGCTCGTCGGCGGCGTCCTGCTGATCCTCGGCGTGGCGCAGGGGCTCACCAACTACCTCATCGACGCACAAATCCCCGACCGCGCCGCAGAGTGGGTCACCTCGTCCATCACATCCCCGCTCATGTTCTTGCTCCTTCTCAATCTCTTCCTGCTCGTCGTGGGCTGCCTGATGGATGTCTATTCCGCGATCATCGTCGTCGTCCCGATCATCGTCCCCATCGCCGCCAAGTTCCACATCAACCCGCTCCACCTCGGCATCATCTTCCTGGCCAACCTCGAGATCGGATTCCTCACCCCGCCCGTCGGCATGAATCTCTTCCTCGCATCCTACCGCTTCAAGAAGCCGATGGCCGAGGTCACGCGCTCGATCCTTCCGATGCTCGGCGTGCTGCTGTTCGGCGTGCTGATCATCACCTACATTCCGCCGATGACGACCTGGCTGCCCAGCCTTTTCAGCCACGCCGCCCCCGCGCCCGCGAGCCCCGATCCGCTTCTGGACAAATGACGCGCCGGTGAACTTGAAAACC
>JAYVTU010000133.1:0-17461 GCA_043788485.1 Planctomycetota bacterium | reverse complement strand
CCTCGAAGACTCGGGTCGCGGCTAAACGGAAGGTCACTCCGCCTTCGACCCCGTGGGTTCCGATTTGACTGCCGCGGTCGTCTCCGCCGACTTCTTGAGGTTCTCGATGATCGGCTCGATGGCGTCGGCCGGCAGCGAGAAGGTCTGCACACGATCGACACGCGCGATGTTGATGCCCACGACCTTGCCGTCGAGATCAACCAGCGGGCCGCACATCATCGCGTCGTCCAGCGGCGTGTCGTGCTGGATCACGGCGTTGAACCCGCTGCGCGTCTTGCTCGTGTTGCGGCTGAGCATCGCGTTCTTGTTGAACTTGTCGAACACATCGCCCATCGGAGCGAGCGTCACCTCGATCTCCATCTCCTTGCTCTGACGTTTGACCTTGAGCTTGAGCGTCTGGCCAGGCTCAAAGGTCTTCACAAACTCGCGCAGCTCCGCAACGTTCGGCGTCAGATGGCCGTTGACCGCGAGGATCACATCGTCCTGCTTCACGCCCGCCTTCTCCGCCCCGGATCCGGGGAACACGCGGCTCACCGGAACCCCCCCGCTCTCTTCCATCTTGTCGAGCGACACGCCCATCACGCCGCCCTCGCGCGCGATCTTCCGGCGGGCTGCCGACACGATACCGACACGGATCCCGCCCTGCGGCAGCGGCGTCGCCACCCACGCGCCGAGTGAAAGATTCTGCGACTCGCCCCACTGGACCGCATTAAGACCCGTGGCACCGATCTTCAGCAGCGCCACGTGATTGCTCTTATCGACACCGACGAGCTTCGCGCGGAAGCTCCGGCCGTCGAGCAGCGAGACGCCCATGTTCGCGGTGATCGATTCGTCGCGCGTCAAAATGTAGCCGTCGCTCGAAACGATCGTGCCCATCCCGACCTGCTTGCCCTCGACCATGATCCGCACAACCGACTTCCGCGCCGCCGAAACCAGCGGCTCAAAAGCCGACGAGACCATCTTGCCATTGAGCCGGTACTGCGACTCCAGCGTGTCCGACGCCACAGCTCCGGTGACGACGACCAGCACCAGCAAAACGCTCAATATCCGCTTGATTCGCATGGTTTTGTTCCTGCGTTGCATTCTCTTGCCAGCCCCCAACCCCTAACCCCCAGCCCCTGCTGCTCAGTTCGCCGCCGGCGGAGCACCGAGCTTCGCCTCGAGCACCATCTCCTTGCCGTCGCGCAGCAGCTTCACCTTCACGACATCGTTGACCTTCTTGCTGCCGAGCAGCCTGCGGATGTCGCCGCTGTTGGGCACCGCGGTCCCGTCGAGCCCGGTGATGATGTCGCCGACCTGGATTCCGGCGCGCGACGCGGAGGAGTTGGACATCACTTCGGTGACCTTGGCGCCTTTGGGATCCTCGCCGGTCACGACGCCCAGCAGCACCCTGTTGCTGCCCGGCCAGTCGCGCATCATCTCACCTGCGACGAGCCGATCCCATCCGCTCTGGAACGCGGCAAGCGGGATGTGGTAGTTCATCTCGGTGGGCACGCCGATGCGGCTGTGAATGCCGATGACGCGGCCGTCCATGTCATACAGCGGGCCGCCCGAGTCGCCGCCCAGCAGTTTGCAATCGGTCCACACGACCGCGGGATTCGCTGTGATCACGCGACCGATCCGCACCACCGCTCCGCGCTGCTTGTCGGGGCCCGAGGGGTGACCGACCGCGAAGCACCATTCTCCGGGCACCGTCGTCGCGACATCGCCGAGCGGCGCGAACGGATAATCGCCCTTGTCGATGATCTTGATCATGCCCGCATCGACGCCCGGCGCGGCACCGAGCGTTTTTGCCTTGACCTTCCGGCCGTCGGCGAGCACGAGATCGATGATGATGCCCGGCGTGCCGATGACGTGCGCGGCCGTGAGCACCAGGCCATCCTTGGAGACGATCACGCCGCTGCCCGATGCGTTGCCGACGTAGACGCCGACGGTCGCGGCGATGGCGTTGGGGATGGACTTCTGGAGGCGGCGCTGGATCGAGCGGAGGTCGTCGATGGTCGTCGGCGCCTGCTTGTCCCAGACGGGCTTCTCCGGTTTGGCCAGCGCGCCCGGATCGATCAGCAGCGGCTCAGGATTCTCACCGGCAAGCTTCGGCAGCTCGCGCGGCGGCGGCGCAGCCAGCGCACCGCTCAGTGTGAACAGTGAGACGACCGCGCCAAGCAACCCCACGCCCAAACGGCGGCGCCAAAGACCCCAAGCCATTCGCATCGGCAAGCTCCTTGAGCGGGACGGACGCACGACCATGTCATTCTATCGCGCACCGGGCAAAAGACACTTCTTATCACGGAAGTTTTGTGCAACCCCAAAAGCAAACCCCCCGGCACGGGCCGGGGGTTGGAGAGTCGTATGAAATGCGTGACCAGGGGTGGTCAGATCGACGGCAGTTTTCAGTGAATCCCGTGCTCCGCCAGCCAGCGCTCCGCGTCGATCGCCGCGCGGCAGCCCATGCCCGCGGCGGTGATCGCCTGGCGGTAGACCTGATCGCTCACGTCACCGGCGGCGAAAACACCGTCGATGTTCGTGTACGCCCGTCCGCCGTCCTTGAGCTTCAGGTAGCCCTTGGAATCGAGTTCGAGCCCGCTGCCAGCCAGGAACTTGGTCGCGGGGGTGTGACCGATGGCGATGAACAAGCCCTTCACCGGCAGGTCCGATTCCTTCTCCGTCTTCGTGTCGAGCAGGCGAATGCTCTCGATCGACTTCTCGCCATGCACATCGATCACCGCCGAGTTCCAGATCACCTGAATATTCGGCGTCTTCATCACGCGGTCCTGCATCGTCTTGGATGCGCGGAACGAATCGCGGCGGTGGATCAGATAAACCTTCGAGCCGAACTTCGAGAGGTAGGAAGCCTCCTCCATCGCCGTGTCGCCGCCACCGACGACCGCCAGATGCTGATTGCGGAAGGCCGGCAGTGCGCCATCGCACACCGCGCACGCGCTGACGCCGCCGCCGCTCATCGCCAGACGCTGCTCGTTGGGCAGGTTCAGCCAGTTGGCCGTCGCGCCCGTGGCGATGATGACAGAGTGCGCCTTGATCACCTTGTTTTCGCCGCCCATATCGACGGTGTGCAGTTCGAAGGGCTTCTTGGAGAAATCGCAGCGGAGCACATCACGGTGCTCGACGCGTGTGCCGAAGCGCACCGCCTGCTCCTTGAAGATGTCCATCATCTTCGGGCCCGCGATGCCGTGGACGAAGCCGGGGTAGTTCTCGACCTCGGTGGTGAGCATCAGTTGCCCGCCGGGCAGAACGTAACCGCCCTCCTGCTTAGGCACGCCCTCGCAGACCAGCGGATTGAGATTCGCGCGGGCGGCGTAAAGAGCTGCGGTCCAGCCCGCGGGACCCGAACCGATGATGACGACCTTCTCCACCCCGTCCGTCGTGTGCGTGCTCATGGCGTTGCGATCCTTCGTATGGCGAAAATGGCCGGGCAGTCTAAACGGCAAATGACCAAATCCCAAATCCCAATGACCAAGGGGAGGAGAAGCCAGAAGCGAGAAGCCACGAGCCAGAAGGGGAAACCGCCTTCCCCCTTGTGGCTTCTCGCTTCTGGCTTCCCCTTGATTGGTCATTGGGATTTGGGATTTGGTCATTAACGCTTTTCTCCGTGTACAATCCCCCCGATGAACCAGTTCAACGCACCGGCCTACGACCTGCAGCGATTCACCGGACGCTGCGCCTTCAGTGACGCCCCGCTCAACCCCGGCGACACCTACATTGCCGCGCTCGTCGAGGAGGGCGAACTGCTCCGCCGCCTCGACATCTGCGTCGCGGTCTGGGACGAGGGCAAGCGCCCCGCGAACCTCTTCAGCTTCTGGAAGACGGTCGTGCCCGACTCGAACGCCAAGAAGAAGATGTTCGTCGACAACGAGGTGCTGATGAATCTGCTGCAGCGCTTGGCCGACGCGACGCAGCCGCAGCGGCTGGCTTTCCGCTTCGTCCTCGCGCTGATCCTGATGCGCAAGAAGCTGCTTCGTTACGACAAGACCGAGCACCGCCCCGCCGCCCCGGCCCCGGACGCCGCGCCCGACGCGCCGCCGACCGGCGAGCAGGAATTCTGGGTGATGACGCCCAAGCTCGACCTCTCCAAGGGCATCTTCGGCAAGTGGAACGAGGAAGAGAAGCTCACCGTCCTCGACCCGCACCTCGACGAAGAGGGCATCCGCCAGGTCACCGATCAGCTCAGCGAGATTCTGCAGGCGGAGCTATGAAGTCACGGTCATTGAGCATTGTCCTTGCTCTCACGATGGCGCTACTTGCCGGTTGTCCGCCGGCGCGGATCGGCGGGCCGGGGGTCGAGACAGCCCCGGCGCAAAAGATTGAATACGCCCCGCTGCGCAAGGCCTACAACGACCGCGTCGAGCGCATCGATCAATTCTGGTCGCGGGCGCTCGTCGAGATCAACTGGACCGACGAGAAAGACAACAAGCACTACGAGCAGGGCGACGGAACACTCATCGTGCGCAAGCCGCGCGAACTGGCGCTGGCGATCGGCAAGCTCGGCGAAGTCATGTTCTGGGTCGGCTCCGATGCGGAGCGGTTCTGGTTCTTCGATCTCAAACCGCCGGAGAATAAGCCGCCGCGCGCCGCCGTCGGCAAACACGCCGACATCGGCAAGCCCGGCATGCCCGAGTTGCCGATCCCGCTGCCGCCCGATCACCTGATCACACTGCTGGGCATCAACGCACTGCCCGAGAGCCGCGCCGATGCACCGATCACCGCCACGCAGGAAACCGTTGGTGATCAGACCTTCGACCTCGTAACAATCCCGCTCTATCCGGCTCGGCCCGCGCTCCTCGAGAAAATCCGCATCGACACCAAAACGCATTACCCCGTCACGATCACCATCCTCGACGGCAACCAGATCCTCGCCGACGCCAAGCTCACCGACTATCAGCCGATCAAGATCGCCGGCAAAGCCCCCGGCGCCTTCCCCGACCTTGCGATGAACATTGAGCTGACGCTCCCGGCCCGCAAAGCCCGCGTCAAACTGCTCCTCAGCGACGCTGTGGACGGCAAGGCGAGCAACAAAGTCAAAGACGCCCAGTTCAATTTCGAAACTCTCACCGGCCGGTTCAATCCCAACCCGGTACGCATCCTCGAGCCCCACAAATAACCGCGCGGCCCGCGATCCGATTCGAGCTTGATGGGATTTGAGAGTATTCTTTGCGTTCCATGATGAAATGCTTCAATAAGATTAATTCGCCCAAGTGCCGCCGCATCAAGCGTGGCGTGGCGGTCGCGTTGCTCCTGGCGATCGCATCGCTGCTGCCGCAGGTCATGCCCGCGACGGCGAGGGCCGAAATGAAGTCGATCATTGCCGCCCCGCCGACACCGCCGCCCGTCACGCAGGCCGTCGCCGGCGATGGCCACGATCTGTGGGTGCTGCAGACGATCAAGACCGAGCAGCAATTCGTGCTGCTGCACCGCGACGAATCGACGCCGCCCAACGTGATCTACCGCGTGACGCAGCCGCCGCTCGTCGGCCTGCTGATGGACTCGAAGGTCGGCGGCCGCGCGGTCTCGCCGATCGCGGCGCAGGCCGACCGGCTCTACGTGATCTACAGCGACTGGTCCGTGCAGTCGATGCGGCTCGAACAGGTTCAGCCCGCGGGCCAGGAATTGCTGAACGTGACGCAGTTGCCGCCGCTGCTGCCGCGCGGGGGCCAATTGATCGATTGGGTCGCTGGGCACAGCGGCCCGGTCGCGCTGGTCCGCGACAAGCCCCCGGCGCCCGCACCGCCCGCCGCACCTGCAACACCCGCGCCCTCACCCGCCGCCAAACCGCCGACCCCCGCGCCAACCGACAAAAAGCCCGCAGATCCCGCGGCCAGCAACGTACAAGCCGAAGCGCAACTGCCCGCCGATGAGCCGGCCGTCATTGCGAAGGCGACACCCGCGCAATCGCAGGTGCCGTTCCAAATCTACGAGTTCCGCTCCGGAACGTGGAGAATAATCGACTGGCCCGACGCGCTGCCCGACGTGACCACCGCACCGCGCCTCGTCATGCTCAATTCCAAATCGCAGCAGATCGCTCTGCTCGTCGAAGATTCCGTCAGCGGCACGACTCACGTCTATACCCGCCAGGCCGACCGCTGGACCGACGAATCCTACAACCTTGATCTCTCCGGCGTCGCGCAAATCCTCGGCGTCGCTGCAGGCGCCGGGCCCGGTGAAATGTCCGCCGCGTATCTCTACGTGGTCCAGCCCGCGACGGACGGCGAGCACCTGGGCCTCTCGTGGCTCCGCAACGGTCAGGCGGCGCAGCCCAAGCTCATCTCGATCCCCGGTCGCAGCCGCTGGTGGGCCTCGCCCGGCGTCGATCGCATCACGGTCGTCAGCTCGGACACCGCCGGCAAACTGATGTGGATGCAGCCGTCGATCAGCGGCGCGAAGGACGAGCCGCTGGCGTCGCTGGAGTCGCGCGATTCGCCTCTCGGAGTGTCGGACCCGTTCACGCTGGCCTTCGTCGCCGCGACGATCGTGGGCATGATCTTCATGTTCCTCAGCGCCCGGCGAGATGCCGTCTCGCGCGTCCCCCGCCTGCCCGCCACCGTCGAGACGGCCGGTCTCTTCCGGATCGTCGCTGCGATCGTGGACATCACACCCCCCATCGGCGTCGCCGCCCTCGTGTTCCCCCAGCAGACACCGATGGAGATGCTGCGTCACTGGCCCAACGGCCTGGCCGCCGATTGGGAGGCCGCCAAGCCCATCGCCCTGGTCATCGCGCTCCACGTCGCGCACACTATGATCTGCGAACTTTTCACCGGCGCGACGCTCGGCAAGCTCGTCATGGCCTGCCGCGTCGTCAATCTCACAGGCGGCCCGCCGCACATCTGGCAGGTCTTCATCCGCAACTTCTTCAAGGGCATCGAACTCCTCGCCCCGCCGCTGCTGATCCTCGCGATGCTCAGCCCGACGCGCCAACGCCTCGGCGACCTCGTCGCCGGCACGCTCGTCGTGACTCCCAAGCCGCCCAAGACCGAGCGCGATCCGCTGGATGATCTGGATGATCTGCCGTGACGTCCGGGCGAGAACTCAATACCAGAAGACGTTGTTGTACCCGCTGCCGGAGGAGGATTTGACCGCGATGCGGGGGCCGGCTTTGCCGGTGCTGCGCCATTCGACGTGGCCATCAAAGAATGCGTCGTTGAGGCCGTCGAAGGTGCCGCGAGGCATATGGTTGTAGACCTGATTGTCGGTCGCGGCCACGGGAGGCGCCACGCTGAACTTGCCGGTCACCAGCGCCGGGAGGCTGGTAGCGTTCTTGGCGTAGACGGGATCGCAGGCTAACGGGATGTCGCTCGGCGCGGCCCCGGCGGTGGTGCGGGTCGGGGTCATGGGCTGCGCGCCCCAGGTTGCCGAGTAGGTGTCGGCAACCTTTTCGTTGAGGCCGAGGACCACATGGCAGCGATCGCCCAGCAGCGAGGCGTTGGTGGCGGTGGTTCGGTCCTGGAATAGGCCGACGAGCGCGTAGCTGGAGCCGATGTACTGCGTCGTGGCGTAGCCCGTGGCGGGTGTGACGGTGGCGCTGGAACCGTCGCTCTTGAAGCCGGCGATGCTGAGTTTGTTCCAGCCCACGACTGTGTCGGTCGTCTTGCCGTCGTTGGGGTTTAGCGGATTGACGCTCGCCGACTGGCAGTACCACACACCGGCGGAGGTGTAGGCCTGCAGGAAGAAGCGGACATCCCACCACGAGGTGGCGTACCAGGGCGACGTGGTGGTCGTATCGTAGCCGGCGCCGCCAGTCACGTTCGTCAGGTAGGTGGGCATCGAAGAGCGGCTAATGGGGAAGGTCTGCTTGTTGGCGGTCGCGTAGCCGAAATTCGCGGTGGCGATCTGATGGAGGTTGCTGGCGCACGCGCCGCGGCGGCTGACCTCGCGCGCCCGGCTCAGCGCCGGCAGCAACATCGCCAGCAGCAATGCGATGATCGCGATGACGACCAAGAGTTCGACGAGCGTGAAGCCGCGCGACTTGGACCTGGACATGAAGATGCTCCTGGGAGATTGCCTCGATGCGGCGATCTTGAGGGGTGCCGCGAGGTGTGGCGAACGCCGTTGTCGTTAAACATCGGCGACTCGAGGCACGGAAATGAGCGCGCGGTTCATGCGGCGCTCAATTCCCGTTAATAACAGTTTAACCATAGCAGCCTCGTGAAAGCCAGTGACAACAGCGAGATAGCTGCAATAAAAACGCCGCGGCGTTGCCCACCGCGGCGTCCGTTTTATGCCCATTTCACGCCGGCCGAACCGACGTTTCCTGCTACTTGCTCGTGTTGGCGTTCATCCAGACCGTCTTGGTCTCGAGGTAGTTATTGAGCGCATCACGCCCGCATTCACGCCCGTGGCCCGAATACTTGTACCCGCCGAACGGCGCCGCGGCGTCAAAGGTGTTGTAGCAGTTGACCCACACCGTCCCGGCGCGGATCGAATCAGCCAGCGCGAAGGCCTTGGAGATGTCCTTCGTCCACACCGCCGACGCGAGGCCGAAGATCGTGTCGTTCGCCTGACGCATCACATCGCTCGTCTCCTTGAACGGGATCACGCTGACGACCGGCCCGAAGATCTCTTCCTGCGCAATGCGCATGTCGTTCTTGACGCCCGTGAAAATCGTCGGCCGAACAAACCAGCCCTTCGTCCCCGACCGCTCGCCGCCGGCGACGCACTTCGCCTCCTTCTTGCCGATGTCGATGTACTTGAGGATGCGGTCGAACTGCTCCTTGGAAACCTGCGCCCCCTGCTCGGTCGCCGGATCGAACGGATCGCCGACCTTACGCTTCTCGGCGGCCGCGGCGAACTTCGAGACGAACTCATCGTGCGCTTTCTGCTCGACGAAGAGTCGGCTCCCGGCGCAGCACACCTCGCCCTGGTTGAAGAAGATGCCCGCCATCGCACCCTGCACCGCCATGTCCATGTCGGCGTCGGCGAATACGACATTCGGGCTCTTGCCGCCGAGTTCGAACGTGAGGCGCTTCAGCGTCGGCGCCGCATTGGCCATGATGATCTGCGCGGTCTTGTATTCACCGGTGAATGCGATCTTCTCGACGCCCGGGTGTTTGACGATCGCATCGCCCGCCGTCTCGCCGAGACCGTTGATGATGTTCACGACGCCCGGCGGGAATCCCGCCTCCATGATCAGCTCGCCGAACAGCAGCGCGGTCAGCGGCGTCTGCTCCGCGGGCTTGAGCACGATCGTGCACCCCGCCGCCAGCGCCGGCCCGAGCTTCCAGCAGGCCATCAGCATCGGGAAGTTCCACGGAATAATCTGCCCGCAGACGCCGACCGGCTCCTTCTTCGTGTAACAGAAGAAGCCCGGCGCATCGACGGGGATCGTCTCGCCATAAATTTTGTCCGCCCAACCGGCGAAGTAGCGGAATGTCGAGATGACCAGCGGCAGGTCCGCGGCACGCACCTCGGAAATCGGCTTGCCGTTGTTGAGCACCTCCAGCGCGGTCAGCTCCTCGCCGTTCTGCTCGATGAGGTCGGCGAGCCTGTAAAGCAACGCGCCGCGCTGCCGGGCCGTCATCTTCGGCCATGGGCCTGACTCGAACGCCGCGCGGGCCGCCTTCACCGCCTGATCCACATCGCCCTTGTCGGACGATGCGACCTGCGCGATCACCGCTCCGGTCGCGGGATTGAACACGTCGAACGTCTCGCCGCTCTTGGCGTTGACCCACTTGCCGTTGATCAGGTTCTTCGTCTGGCGCACCGCGGGCGCTTTGACGACGCGTTTGCTCGGAGCCGTTGCCGTGGTCATGTCTGTGCCTCCTAAAATTTTTGACGAACCGAATTGAAAACAACCCGCCTCACCCATCTCGCGAAGTTTTGAAACTAAACCCGCCCGCCGCCCCGGTCAATGGCTAAATCCTCCGATTCAGCATATGCCGCCCCGCCGCCGCCGGCAGGGCGTCCCGGCCGGCTTCCACATCGCTTTCGCCGCTCACCTTTTGATCTCGTAATAATACGTGCGGTACACGCCGCTAAGGTCGAATGCCCCGTCCCCCCCGAGCTTGACGCTCTTTCCCGTCGGCACCCCGTAGACATCGAGCACGTTCACGCTCGTCGGCGCCGACCCGTTCATCCTGACCGTGGCCTGCACCGGCTCCATCAGCAGCGGCGGCCCGCCGAGCTTGAGCAGCTGCATGCCCTCCGGGCTGTATTCCGACCCCGTCTGCTTGTCGCGCGCCATCGCCGTGATCAGCACGTGTTTCGATTCCGCGATCGGTTTGTCATCCAGCGATGTGAATATCAGCGACACGAATGGCGTCGTCACCTTCACGCTCAATCCCGGCAGGGCAAACTCCCCGCCGCCCGCGCGGCCGATCACCGCCTGCGTCCGGGGCGAACCGACCGTCACCACCTCGCGCCCGTAATCCCAAACCAGTTCGCCCGTCATCGAGCGGATCGTCTTGGCCGATTCGTCCCAGTATTTGGACCACTCGACCTGGACCGGCTTGCCGCCGCCGAAGCCGACCGTGACCTTGCCGATCGCCAGCACCTGCATCGGCGTCAGCAGCTTCCCCTGAAGCGTCTTGACGTCGTGGCCCCCGCCGGTGAAGTCCTGGTGAAGCGGATCGACACCCGAAAAGAGCTGTGCCGTCGTCAGCTCACGGGCCGCCGCCGCCGGTGCCTCCGCGATGTCGCGTCGCATGACCGCAAGAGACAGCGCCGGGAACTGCCCGATGTAATGCGGCGTGTCAGTCACATATTTGCTCAGGTTCGGCCAGCCGTCTCCCGGGTATGCGCGGCTGTTGAGGAAGTGATAAGAAGCATCCCACCCCTGCAATCCCATCCCGTAAAAGGCAAACAGCGGCGCAGCCTCGGCGTTCCACTGGTTCGGAGGCATCGAGCTCCATTCCGTGCATGCGAACGGCTTGCCGTCCACCTGATACATCCCGATGCTCAGCAGCCCCGATCCCGGAAGGGTGAGGTGGCTCTTATTGTCCACCTTGCCGGCGGCGATCCCGTGGCCCCCATCGCCCCCTCCGAAATAATTGTGCCGGTCGATCATCCCCGCCGCCGTGTCGCAGTAGAGGTTCGCCGGGTCACCCGCCGCGCCGCCGGAGCGCCAGGCCGTCGTGACCGTCACAGCCTTGTAGCCCATCGCGCGGATTTCCTGCTCACGCCTCTCGTAAAACCCCCGCTGCATCTGCGTGAGAAACTCGATGAAATCTCCTGCCCGCTTCGTCTGCCCGGCGAACTCGTAAGTCGGCCCTTCCGACCCCAGGTTGTGCGAACCCATCAATTCCAGTTCCCGCTTCTCAAACGAATCGCCCGAGCGCAGTGCGCCCCACGCCGCTTTCAACCCCTTCTCATCGGTGTATTTCTTCACCGCCCAATCGAAGAAGGCGTGTCGCAGCCGCTCCGCGTGCAGTGGCCATTTCTTCGGGGCACGAAGCTCATTAAGCGGGTTGTAGAAAAAGACACAATCCTCATTCTGGAACTCTAGCACCGCCAGTCCGGGATCATCGACGTAACGCAAACCAGTGTAGGGATTCTTGTGAAGCAGGATCGCCTTGAGATAGCGGAGCTGCAGGTCCTGAAGCCCACGCTCGCTGTTGGTCAGGCCGTAGCCGCTGCGTAGATTCCGCGTCTTGTCGCGCACCTCAAGCTCGGCGAAAAGTTCGGGAGGATAGCCGTCGCTCGGGCCGACGATCACGCCGTAGAACACCGACCACGTCATGTAGATCCCGTTCTTCTTGAGCTCCGCGCACCACCAGTCGAATTCATCGAGTCGCTTCGCGTCGAATTGTCCGTCAACCAGCGGGCCCAGCTCGTCCTGCACCGGGTGCTCACGGATCATGTTCACGCCGTGCTTGCGGAGGTAGCGGATCCGCTGCGTGATGACGGCGCGGCTCATCGTTCCGTAGTTCAGGTTCGCACCGCAGCCCCAGAACTTCACGCCGATCGGATCCTTCTCGAACTTCAGGTCCGGGCCCGACGCCGTGAGGAACCCGCGGCCTCCCGCCGGCGCCTCGATCCGGGCCGACAGGTCGATCACCGACTTGTCGGAAAATTTATCGGTGTCAAACACGACCGGGAACCAGTCGCCCGGCCCGACTTCAGTGGCGACTGGGGCCGACGGCTTCTGTGCGCCCGACGGGACAAACGGGATGCGCGTCAGCACGAAACAATCGACCCCGCCGTGGTTCGCGATGTCGCTGTGAAATTTGAATGTCACGCCGTGCAAGCCGGGTTCGAACCTCATCATTCCGACCTTCACCCACGCCAGAAAGCGGTGGTCCGGCTTCTCGCTGAGCATGTACTCGCCACGCTTCTCGGAAAGATCCATCGCCGTCCACGCCCCGCCGTCGATCTTGTAATCGACCTTCGCCAGCGACACGTTGCCGCGCCACCAGAACGTGTAGTCGCCGCCCTGCGCGACATTGAACTTGTAAGAGGCGTAGCCCGGCTTGGACTTGTCGTAATGCGAAAGCCACTGACCGCCCGACATGCCATCCTTCTTCACAGCGTCGTACCACCCGTGTCGCGTGATGTCGCTGCTCGACGGATTCTCGCCCTCGATCCAGATCGCGTCATCGCCACCGGCCGCCTTCGGCACGGCGATCGGAGCCGCGTTCACGCCGGGCTTCGTCACGCCCGAGGGGACGAAGCCCGTGTTGTCGAACACGAAGCAATCGATCCCGCCGTGATTCGAGATGTCACTGTGAAACTTGAAAGTGACCATGTGCGGACCGGCGGTGAGCTTCACCGCGCCGACCTTCACCCACGCCAGGTAGCGGTGGTCCGGCTTCTCGCTCAGCATGTACTCGCCGCGCCTGTCGGCGAAATCCATCGGCGTCCACTCACCCCGATCGATCACGTAATCGACCTTCGCCAGCGACACGTTGCCGCGCCACCAGAACGTGTAGTCGCCCCCATCCTTCACATCAAACTTGTACATCACGATCCCCGGCGCGGCCCCGTAATGCGAGATCCACTGACCGCCGGACATCTCATCCTTCTTCACCGCGTCATACCACACATGCTTGGATGCGTTGGAGGTCGAGGGCTTTTCGCCCTCGATCCAGATGGATTCGGCGTGAGCCGGTCCGTGTCCGAGAAGCATGGCGATCGTCACGACACAACCAAACACCGCGGAGGTCATTCGCATGGTTTTGCCGCCTGCACTAGAGGTGAGCAAGTCAATGGCTCAATATAACCAATCGAATTGCGCTCCGCAGCGCGTCAACAACCGCCCACCCGCTCGCAGCATCCTGATCCGATGTCCGTGGCCGGTGTTGTCAGATTTTTCTGCCATTTTTGCGAACCCACGCCATGCATCGCCGTATACCCCATAGACGCCCCACATCTCGGAGTTTCGCGCATGACAACACTCTCCTCGCAGCCCGCGGACGCCGTGCGCCCCGCGATGGACAAACGCATCGCCTACACCCTCGCCGCCAGCGTCGCGCTGACCGCCGCCGCGGACTGGCTTTTCTACGGTGAAACCGTCGGGTGGACCACCGGGCTCTTCGCCCTGGCCTTGCTGCTCGCGATTCTCGGGCGTGACATCGCCGTTCTCCGCCAGCGCAACGGCACGCTCATCGCCCTCGCCGCGCTGGCGCTCTGCTTTTCGCTCATCGATTCGCCCGGACCGCTCCAGTACATCTCCGCCGGCCTCGCGCTCGTCACGCTCGCCTACATCGGCACCAGCGGCTGGACCGTCAACCCCTTCGCCTGGTGCGAGCGATGGTGCTGGTTCCTGTTCACCGGGTGGGCATCGCTCTTCCGTGACGTGCCGAAGCTGAGCCGCGCCGGGATCGTCGGCCGCGCCATGGTGCAGGCGGCGCTCTGGGGCATCCCGCTGGCGCTGGGCGCCGTGTTCATCGCCCTCTTCGCCGCGGCCAACCCGATCATCGAGCAGCTCACCCACGATGCGCTCGACGCCATCAACCGCTTCCTCGAGCACATCGACACCGTGCGCGTGCTGTTCTGGATCTACATCGCGGCGTGGTCGTGGGGCCTGCTACGAACCGTCGCGCCGGAGGGGATGATCCGCAATGTCGAACTGGGGGATGAAGAAACGCAGGACCCGCCGATCCCCGCTGCCCTCATCGAGCGTTGCCTCCTCGTCTTCAACGTCGTCTTCGCCCTGCAGACCGCGCTGGATCTGATCTACCTCACCGGCGGCTCAAAGCTGCCCGACGGTTTTACCTGGAAGGAATACGCCCACCGCGGCGCCTATCCGCTCGTCGCCACCGCCCTGCTCGCCATCGCCTTCGTGCTCATCACCTTCCGCAGCCGCGCCACCGGCGAGCACATGAAGTGGGCCCGGCGTTTCGTCTACCTCTTCATCGCGCAGAACATCCTGCTCGTCGGATCCTCCATGTGGCGGCTCTACCTGCTCGTGGACATCAGCATGATCACGCGCTGGCGCGTCGCCGCGGGAATCTGGATGGTGCTCGTCGCCGCGTGCTTAGTGCTGATCATCCTGCGCATCGTCCGGGACCAGCCCAACCGCTGGTTCACACGCCGCGCCGCCGCGCTCGCCGCACTCATCGTCTTTGCCTGCTGCTTCATCCCATTCGACAGCATCATCACCCAATACAACGCCCGTTACTGCGTCGAGCGCACCGGCGACAAAGACGGCCAGAGCTTTTACGTCCCCTACCACGAATCGCTCGGCCCCGACGCCCTGCCCGCGATGATCGACCTGCTCCCCACCGTCAAAAACCCCACCAAAGCCGCCGAAATCTCCGACGCGATCTTCCGCCTCAAAGCCAAGCTCGCCGCGTCGCAGAGCACCTGGCACGGCTGGACGTGGACCAACCAACGACTCAGCGATGCGATCAACCCCGTGGCCCCCAAACCAAGCCGCCTCGCAACCGCATCACTTCCCAATTAGCCTCAGGCGGAAGCCGGCGGGTCTGAATCACACGTTGAAATACTTCGCCTCCGGATGATGCACGATGATCGCGCTCGTGCTCTGCTCCGGGTCAATCTGCCAGTTGTCCGTCAGCACGCAGCCGATGCGCTCGGGCTTGAGCAGCCTGAAAAGCTTCTCCTGGTCGCTCATGTCCGGGCACGCGGGATATCCGAAGCTATACCGGCTCCCGCGATAGTGCTGTGTGAAGAGCTTGCGCACCTCACTCGCATCCTCGCCGTCGATGCCCAGTTCCTGCCTCATGCGCTTGTGCCACAGCTCCGCGAGCGCTTCCGCGCATTCGACGCCCATGCCGTGCATGTACAGATATTCTGTGTACTCGTTAGCCTCGAACAGATGCTTGGCACGCTTGCTGACCTCCTGGCCCATCGTCACGCACGTCAGGCCCAGCACATCCTTCTTCCCGCTGCTCACGGGCAGGAAGAAATCCGCGATCGACAGCTGCTGCCGCCCGTCCTGCCGCGGGAATGTGAAACGCTCGATCTCTTTGCCATGATCCTTGGGGTCGTACACGATCAGATCGTTCCCCTCGCCATTCACCGGGAAGTAACCGTAGACAACCTGCGGCCGGAGAATATTCTCCGCCTTGCACTGCTGCTGAAGCCTTTTGAAAATCGGCTCGACCTGCTCCGCCACCTGCCGCTCGTAATCCTCATCATCCTTCGCCCCCTTCTTGAACCCCCACTGCCCGCGGTACAGCGCCACCTTGTTCACATACGGATAGATCGCCTCGAGCGGCACCGCGCCCACTAGCTTCTCTCCCCAGAACGGCGGAGCGGGAATCGTCGGCGCGGGCTTCACGCCCACCTCCAGCAGCTGCCGATCCCCCTTGTCCGGCCGACTCGCCGCCGCAGCCGCGATCTTCGCCTCCGCCTGAACGCGCTTCTCGAGCCGCGCATCGATCGCCTGCTCAAGCTCCACGCTCTTGCCGCTCGTCAGCTTGTCCATGATATCCAGCGCCTCGAACGCATCGCGACCGTAATACAGCGGCGCGATCTCGTACGTGCTGCGCAGCTCCGACTCGGCGTAATGCCGCGTCAGCGCAGCACCGCCCACCAGCGTCGGAACCTTGATGTCCCGCTGCTTCATCTCGATGAGATTGTCGCGCATCACCGTCACGCTCTTGACCAGTAGCCCGCTCATCCCGATCGCGTCCGCCTTGTGCTCGATCGCCGCTTCAAGAATCTGATTGATCGGCATCTTGATGCCGAGGTTGTAAACGGTGGAGCCGTTGTTCGTGAGGATGATGTCCACCAGATTCTTGCCGATGTCGTGCACATCGCCCTTGACCGTCGCGAGCACGAGTCGGCCCTTTGTCTGTCCCGCCGCCTTCTCCATGTACTGCTGGAGATACGCGACCGCCTTCTTCATCACCTCCGCGCTCTGCAGCACGAACGGAAGCTGCATCTGCCCGCTGCCGAATAGCTCGCCAACCACCTTCATGCCCGCCAAGAGGTGATCGTTGATGATCTGCAGCGGCTTGTACTTCTTGAGCGCATCTTCGAGATGCGATTCGAGGTCGCGCTTCTCGCCGTCGATGATGTGATTCGCGAGAATCTCCTCGATCGTCTCATTCTTCTTGACCGCCACCGGCTTGGCGCTCGCGTCATCGGGGAAAAGCCCGATGAAATGCAGCAGTGCATCGCCGTTCGCCGCCGCATTGCGCGGCGTGTCCCGCCGGTTGTAGATCACATCCAGCGCCGCTTCCCAATGCTCCGGATCAATCTTATTCTTCGGCGAAATCTTCGACGCATGGACGATCGCCGCCGTGAGCCCGCGCTGCACCGCTTCATGCAGCATCACGCTGTTGAGCACCTGCCGCGCCGCGGGCTTGAGGCCGAAGCTGATGTTCGAGAGCCCGAGGATGATGCCGCAGTTCGGCAGCGCCTTGGCGATCTTCTCGATGCCGTCGAGCGTCTCCAGACCGAGCCGGCGGTCGTCCTCATTGCCGGTCGCGATCGTGAACGTCAGCGGATCGAAGAGGATGTTGCGCTCGTCAATGTCGTATTTCTCGGTGCAGAGCTTGTGGAGCCGCAGCGCGATCTCGAGCTTGCGGTCGGCGGTTTTCGCCATGCCCGCCTGCTTGTCCTCATCGATCGTCAGCGCGACGACCGCCGCGCCGTAGCGCTTGAGCATCGGGCACACCACGCGGAGCCGCTCCTCGCCGTCCTCGAGGTTGATCGAGTTGACGATGCATTTGCCGCCGGCGAGCTGCAGGCCCGCCTCGAGCACATCCGCCTGCGTGCTGTCGAGCATCAGCGGCACGCTCACCTGCTGCACGTACCGCTTCACCACCTCGTGCATATCCTTCGCGCCGTTGCGGCCGACGAAGTCCACGCACACGTCCAGCACGTGCGCTCCGCCGCGCACCTCTTCACGCGCCCAGCTCACCAGCCCGTCCCAATCCTCCGCCGCGAGCATCTCCTTGAACTTCTTGGAGCCGTTGGCGTTCGTCCGCTCGCCGACCATCAGGATGCTCGTCTCCTGCTTGAGCTCGACCGGTGAATACAAACTCGAGCAGCTCGCCGCCGGCTCGGGCTTGCGCACCTTGGGCGCCCGCGTGCCGATCGTATC
>JAYVTU010000132.1:0-8022 GCA_043788485.1 Planctomycetota bacterium | reverse complement strand
TGGGCGTGATGGTGCGCGGCCTTGGCCAGGGGGCTGGTGTGCTTGACTTCGGCGATGTTGACCATGGGCAGGAAGCGGATGAAGAGCAGGTAGAGCGTGAAGAACAGGCCGAAGCTGCCGGCGAGGCTCGCCAGGTCGACCCAGGTCGGCCAGAAGACGTCCCAGCTCGAAGGCAGGAAGTCGCGGTGCAGCGAGGTGACGATGATCACGAAGCGCTCGAACCACATGCCGACGGTCACGACCGCCGAGACGATGAAGAGCCAGATCATGTTGTTGCGGAGGGCCTTGATCCAGAGCGACTGCGGGATGATCACGTTCGAGCTGAACATGACCCAGAAGCTCCAGCCCATCGGGCCGAACGCGCGGTTGAGGAAGGTGAAGCCTTCGTACATGTTGCCGGAGTACCAAGCGATGAAGAATTCGGTGGTGTAGGCCATGCCGACGACCGATCCGGTCGCGAGCATGATCTTGGCCATGTTTTCGATGTGGCGGTTGGTGATGATCTCCGAGAGCCCGAACCAGCGGCGCGACGGGATCAGCAGCAGGAGCACCATTGCGAAACCGCCGAATACGGCGCCCGCGACGAAGTAGGGCGGGAAGATCGTCGTGTGCCAGCCCGGGAGCTGCGAGACGGCGAAGTCGAACGACACGACCGAGTGCACGGAGAGCACGAGCGGCGTGCTGAGTGCGGCCAGCAGCAGGTACGCGCGTTCGTAGCGGTGCCAGTGACGGGCCGACCCACGCCAGCCCAGCGCGAAGACGCCGTAGGCGATCTTGGCGATCGGGTGCTTGGCTCGGTCACGCAGCGTGGCGATGTCGGGGATGAGGCCCATGAACCAGAACAGCAGCGACACGGTGAAGTACGTGCCGACCGCGAAGACGTCCCACAGCAGCGGCGAGCGGAACTGGGGCCACATGCCCATCTGATTCGGATACGGCATCAGCCAGTACGAAGCGAACCAGGGGCGGCCCGTGTGCACGCCGGGCCACAAGAGGGCGCAGATGACGGCGAAGATTGTCATCGCTTCGGCGGAGCGGTTGATGCTCGTGCGCCAATCCTGACGGAACAGGAACAGAATCGCGGAGATCAGCGTGCCGGCGTGACCGATGCCGACCCAGAACACGAAGTTCGTGATGTCGAATGCCCACGAGCAGGGCTGATTGTTGCCCCACACGCCGACGCCGGTGAGCATCAGGTAACCGAGCATCGCGCCCAGCAGGCCCAGCAGCGAGACGGACGTGATGAACGCGACATACCAGCCGACGGGCATCTTGCGCTCGACGATGCCGGCGATCTTGTCGGTGATGGTCGTGTAGTCGTTGGTCCCGATGACCTGCGGCGGGCGCGCGATGGTGATCTCGACGGTGTTGTCGATCACTTCGTGATGAAGCGCGGGCCGGGGCAGTCGGGGTGTGTTTTCTGTGGACATGATTTACCCGTGGTGCTCGGATTCGTGAGCGGGTGCGGCGGGGGCTTCGACGCCGCCGTTCGTGATGCGTGCCAGGTAGCGGACGCGCGGGCGGGTGTTCAATTCCGCCAGCACCTCGTAGGCACGAACGCTGGAGGGATCGGCCTTGAACTTGTCCTGCGGACCGGCGGTGCGGCCCTGGATCTTCGAGACGCGGCTGTTGGGATCCATCAGGTTGCCGAATGTGATCGCCTGCGTCGGGCATGTCTGAGCGCACGCCGGGGTGATCTTGCCGTCGGCCAGTTCGAGCTTCGCGGTCGTGTCGCCGGCGGCGAGCTTGCGGCGGAAATCGTTGCGGAGCGGGATCGTCACCGCCTTGATGCGCTGCGTGCAGAACGTGCACTTCTCCATCACGCCACGCATCCGCACCGTCACGTCCGGGTTGAAGCCCATCTTCTGGATCGGCGTGATGCGGGCGTTCTGCTGCTCGTCGGGGATGCCGAGGTACATGCCGTCCGACGGCCCCTTGCGCGGGTCCTTGAAGTTCCAGTCGAAATAGTTGAACCGGCGCACCTTGTACGGGCAGTTGTTGGAGCAGTACCGCGTGCCCACGCAGCGGTTGTACACCATCACGTTCAAGCCCTCGGTGTCGTGCGTCGTCGCGGCCACCGGGCACACCGATTCGCACGGCGCGTTCTCGCAGTGGTGGCAGGTCATCGGCTGATGCACAGCCTCGATCTGCATGTTCGGGTCTTTGAGGTCGCTGGTCGGATCGAGCTTGCCGCTCGCGTCGCGCACCTTGAAGTAGCGGTCGATGCGGATCCAGTGCATCTCGCGGCCGCGCTGCACCTGCTCCTTGCCGACGATCGGAATATTATTTTCCGCCTGGCAGGCAATCGTGCAGGCTCCGCAGCCGATGCACGAGTTGAGATCGATCGCCATCGCCCACTGGAACCCCGCGTCATACTTCAGCGGATCGCTCCAGATCTGCAGCGGAACCTTCGACTTGCCGTCGTGGCTCGGCGCCATCGGCTTCTCGGTGTCGCCGGCCTCGATGAACTCGGGCACCGCGCCCGCCTTCGTCTCGGCGTACTCCGCCAGCGTTCCTTCACGCACGATCTTGCCCACGCGGCGGCCACGCTCGGCCATGCCCAGCGTGTCGATCATGTGGTGCTCTTGCGTCGTCACCAGGTCGTAGCGGCGGTGGTCCGTCGAAACCGTCACGCCCGTTACGATCGTCATCGCGCCGGTCGTCAAGAGCGGATAGACATTGAAGCCAATGTCGTTGCCGACATCGCCCGCATCGGTGCGCCCGTAGCCCAGCGCCAGCGCGATCGAATCGACCGCCTGACCGGGCATGAGATAGACCGCGGCGGCGACCGAGCGCTCGCCGACGGTGATCTTGATGACATCGTTGTGCTTGAGATTCAGCTTCGCAGCGGTCGCCGGCGCGACCATCGCCGCGTTGTCCCACACCAGCTTCGTCATCGGGTCCGGCAGCTCGTGCAGCCAGCCGTTGGTCGCGAAGCGGCCGTCGTACATGCCGTAGCTGTGCGTGAGAACGACTTCCAGATCGGACGCGGCCTTGAGTTCGAGCTTGGCCACCGCATCGGCATCGACCTTCGGCGTGACGGGTTTGTACCCGCTGCCCTCGACGAGACCGGCGAACAGAACTTTTCGCCACGATTTGCCGAACGTGTCGCTCGGCAGCGTCGTCTTGAGCGCCGCCTGCACAAGCTGCAGCCCGCCCTGTTTCTGGCCCGCGAGGATCGCAGCGACTTCGATGTCGCTGCGGCTCTCGTAGAGCGGAAGGATCAGCGGCTGCACGACCGTGATTGTGCCGTCAAAACTGCGCGAATCGTTCCACGCCTCGAGGTAGTGTGATTTTGGAAGGTGCCACGTGCAGGCCTTGCTCGTCTCATCGACGTACGAGCTGAGGTGAGCGCTGAGGGAAACCTTCTTGAGAGCCTCGGCGAAATTCACATCCGCCGGTGCGTTATAGACGGGATTGCCGCCGAGGATGACGAGCGTTTTCACCTTGCCCGCGGTCATGTCCGCGGCGAGGGCTTTGATCTGCGCGGCGTTGTCGCCGGTGTTGGGCTCTTCGCTGAACGTGATCGTCGTGCCGATCGCCTTGATCTGCTGATTGATCAGCAGACCCAGGGCGTGCACTTCGGCAGGCTGATTCGCGCCGACGATGACGACCGCGCTGCTGCCCGCGGCTTCGATGGCTTTCTTGATTTCCGCGGCGAACTTCGTGGCCGGAGCGTCGAGATTCGCGCTCAGACCGGCGATCGCCCGTGCGACCTGACCGATCTTCGACGACGCCAGCGCCAGCCGCCGATCGGCGTTGCTGCCGGTGATCGAGTAGCGGCTCTCGACGCTGAACATCCGATTCATCTTCTTGTCGGTGTCCGCGCTGCGGCGACCGACCGCCCAGTTGCGGGCGTTCCGCAACGCATCGGGATGAGCGCCCAGCGGATCGGCATCGAGGCAGACGATGACCGAAGCCTTGTCGATGTGTAGATGCCCGCGGGCGGCTTCGCCGAATGCCAGCTTCGAGCCGGCGATTTCGTTGTCACAGTTGATCGGCTCGTACGTGTACCACGCCGCGCCCTTGGTGATCAGCGCGGCCTTGAGACCGGTGAGCGTCACCGAGCTGCTCGCCTCGCTGAGCACCGCGAGGCCGTCAGTGCCCGCAGCCTTGATCGCATCCTCAAATGCAGCCCATGTGGCGGTCGTCTGCGACGGCCTCTCGGACAGCGCCTTGGGAGTCGTGGGCCCCAGCGGCTTTTGACTGCGGTGGGGGTCGTACATCGAAAGGACGCTGGCCTGGGCGTAGTGCGTCGCGGCACCATTGGAGGCGGGGTGCGACGGGTTACCTTCGACTTTGATGGGCCGTCCGTCGAAGCTGGAGACGAGGATCGGTTGTGCGTAACCGCCGACGTCATAAGCTGTTGCAAACTGCTCTGGGATGCCCGGGATGCGGCCCTCGGGGCGGTCGTTGTAGGGGGCGAGCGTGCGCTCGGGCCAGCGGCGGCAGCCACCGATGCCCGCTAGGCCCGCCATCGCCATCGACGCTGCCATCACCTTCATCACGCCGCGGCGTGTCGGTGATGTGATCATCTCCGGCGCGTAGTCTGCGAACTCCTTGCTCATGAGCTCGCGGAACTGCGGCGAGTCGGCCAGGTCGTCCAGGCTGCGCCAATATTCACGGCCGGTTTTCTTAGCGTTCATCGATGACATAGGTAGCAGTCCGAGAGCTGGAAGGCGTTCCTGATCTGCCGATGGTTCGAGTCCGCGAGGACCGAGCCGATTTTCTTGCGTAGATCGTCATCAAGAGTCTGGCCCGCCTTGATCGACGCCAGCGCGTCCTTGATCGATGCGTCCACGCCCTTGGCGTTCTTGCCGATTTCCTGCAGCTGCGTCGCCTGTGTGGCCGTCAGCGGGACCACGCCCCAGCCCAGGTTGGTCACCTGATCCGAAGGACGCAGGTTCTTGGCCGGCTCGCGGTGGCAATCCAGGCACCAGCCCATGCTCAGAGGCTGCGCGATGTACACGCCCTCGCGGCCGATCCGGTCCACGCGGTTGTGGCACGAAACGCAGCTCACGCCCGCGTTCACGTGGATCGAGTGATTGAAGTAGACGAAGTCCGGCAGATCGTGCACCTTGATCCACTCGATCGGCTTGCCTGCCTCGGGGTTGGGCTTCTGAGTGACCGGGTCCTTCTCAAAGTAGTGGGCCCGGAGCTTGGCGATCTCGGCCCGGCTCTCGGGGCCGCGCGAGCCCTCGACGATGCCCGTGTGGCAGTTCATGCATGTGCCCAGCGCCGGGATCGCCGCGAAGTTCGCCTTCTCGACGGTGTTGTGGCAATACCGGCAGTCCATGCCGAGCTGGAACACGTGCAGGTCGTGGCTATACGCCACGGGCTGCTGGGGCTGATAACCCACGTTCAAGGTCGTCGGATTGAGCGCAAACGGCACGAGCAGCCCCATGTAAGGCGCTCCGCCCAGCGCGGCAACAACCACGGCCGGGAGCACGTAATTCGCCCATTTAGGAAACACAAATCGCGTCGATTTTTGGCTATCGCTCATGCGAGTCTCGGATCGTGACTTTTTTCACAATGGGCAGAGAATTGTACCGTCCATGGTTTTGGGGTCAAGCCGTCCTTGGGTTGTCGAAGCAACGCACGCCGCCTGAAAGATGCCGATAGATTAGCGGTACGTTTCCATTGTGCAACCCATCCGGGCCTTGCAGCGAAAAATATTTTCCGATTGTGCATATCGCCACGCCGTCGGTTCCGTTCTTGCCATCTATTTGAAGTCCCGATTCAATTGCAGCACCCCCCAATCTCCGCCGCTTGCGGCTTCGCGGCGGCGGGGCCGTGAGAACGCACACGCCGCCATCACTTCAAACTCCGCGCGGCGACGCCTTGGCGCCTTGGCGACCCCAAACCACCGCCAAATCCCTATTGACATTCCATCACGCCGCTCCAATGCTGATCGTAAGTCTGTTGCCCAATCCGGCAGAGGGGATGAATCCGACGCATGCTCCGCGAGTGCCACTCCATTGCGCAGATCGATCGCGAGCCGCCGCGCCGCTGGTTTCACGATGAGTCGTTCGACCTGCTCGTCTGGTACGCCGGTGAAGCGCCCGTCGGTTTCGAGTTGATCTACGCCACGCCCGACGGCCAGCGCGGTTTGACCGCCAAGCCCTCCGGCGCACTGACCCACAAACGAATCGACGATGACGACTCCGGCCCGCTGCGCTACAACATGGCCCGCCTCCACGCCGCCGACAATCGTTTCCCCATCGAAGTCGTCCTCCCCGAATTCCTCGAACGCAGCAAAACCATCTCGCCGGACATCGTGCACATCGTCACGCAGAAGATGCAGGACCTCGCCTCGCGCTCCGAGCGGGATCCGTGAACAGCATCACGTGACGCCGCCGTCCCGATTGGCCATCGTCCCCGTCGTTGCTATCCTCTCCCCCCTATGCCACCCCTCCTTGCCGCTGCACTCATCGTGTTCTTCGAAGGCCTCGGCTTCGGCGTCGTCCTGCCGGTGCTCACACCCTTCGCCAAACAGCTCGGCGGTGGCACCGACTGGGCCGGCGTCCTCTTCGCTCTTTCCACGCTCCCGCGCATCGTCTGCGGCCCGCTCTCCGGCCGCCTCTCCGATTGGATCGGCCGAAAACGCGCGCTCGCCATCGTCACCGTCGGAACGCTCGCCGCATCTCTCCAGTGGGCCTACTGCGTCAAGCTCGACGGCGTCGTCCTCTCCGCCCTCGGCTGGCTCCTCGTCTCGCGCGCGATCTACGGCCTGTTCGCCTCGCAATCCGTCCTCTGCCTCGCCGTCGCTTCCGATGTCAGCACACCCGCCAAACGCGCATCCGCCATGGGAGCCGTCGGAGCCGCCTTCGGCGTCGCCTTCACCATCGGCCCCGCGATCGGCGGCTGGTTCGCACACGCCTACGGCGCGCAGAACATCGGCTGGGTCGCCGCCGCGTCGCAGATGATGTCGCTGCTCGTCATCCTCTTCCTCCTCAAAGAGACGCACCCGCACCACACGCCCAAGGACGACACCGAATCCGTCGCCTACGTGAAGCCCACCGCGATCCTCCGCCTCGCCGCCCATCCGCTGGTGATGTGGCTGATGATCATCACCACGCTTTCGACCGTCGCTTATTCCATCATGCTGCCGACCTATCCCGCCCTCGCCGACCTCTGGTACCGCTGGGACCAGAAGCAGATCGGCTACGCCTTCGCCGTGTTCGGCCTCGTCGGCGCGATCGTCCAAGGCGGCATGATTCGGCCCACCGTCAAACGCATGGGCGAAAAAGCCACCGCCATCATGGGCCTCATCATCCTCGCCGCGGGCCTGCTGCTCATCGCCGCCCAGCCCGGCACCGTCGGCTTCTGGTCCGCGACGATCCTCATGGCTCTCGGCACCGGCTTCGCCAACCCCGCCATCACCACGCTGATGTCATTGAGCGCCACCGAACACGACCAGGGCGCCATCCACGGCCTCAACTACTCCGCAACCTCTCTGGGCCGCGGCGCCGGCTACCTCGTCGGCGGGTTCGTCTTCGCCCAGATCTCCCCGAGCGCCGCCTACTACACCGCCGGCGCCGCCTCGCTGCTCGCCTTCGTCATGCTCCTGACCACCAAGATCCGCCGGCCGTCCCACGAGCCCGCTCCCGAGCCATCCCAAGCCTGACACCGCTCCATTTCTTCCAAGCCCGGGGATGAGGTCCTCCGAATCCCCGCGGGTCTTTCGCTGTAAGTGCATCTCAATCCAAGATAGGGGTATGCACATGACTCAACCCAGCATTCGCGACCCAGACGATCGTTGGGCGCCATTTGCAGACTCACAGGTACATCCGGCTGGCCTGATGCCCTATTTTAGGCTTCCTACGGCCGAATCATCAGAATCGATTCTGGGATCCTCTATAGCCGTTGTAGCGGCAAGTTGAGACATGTGCATACCCCTAATCCAAGATAGGGGGGCTCTGTCTAATGGCATTAAGTTAGACGGATTTTCTCTGTAATTTAAGGGCTTTTCGCAGCACGTGGCGTGGCCTGTTCAGTAGCTTGTGGGGCTTGGGGCGTCGC
>JAYVTU010000131.1:0-9243 GCA_043788485.1 Planctomycetota bacterium | reverse complement strand
GGACGATGTTGTAGCCGAATTCGTCCGTCTCGCCGTGGACGTAGCCGCGCTTCACGCCGCCGCCGGCCATCCACATGGTGAAGCAGCGCGGGTGGTGATCGCGGCCGTAGTTCTCGTGGGTCAGTCCGCCCTGCGAGTAAATCGTGCGACCAAACTCGCCGCCCCAGATGACGAGCGTGTCGTCGAGCATGCCGCGCTGCTTGAGGTCCTGGATCAGGCCGTAGCAGGGCTGATCGACATCCTTGCACTGCGAGGGGAGGCGGCCGGTGAGGTTGCCGTGGTTGTCCCAGTTGTTGTGGTAGATCTGGACGAAGCGCGTTCCGCGTTCGACGAGGCGGCGGGCGAGCAGCGCGGTGTAGCCGAACGTGCCGGGCTTGCGTGCGGACTCGCCGTAGAGCTCGTAGGTCGCGGCGGATTCCTTGGACATGTCGATCAGCTCGGGCACACTGGACTGCATACGGAAGGCGAGCTCGTACTGCGAGATGCGGGTGTGCGTCTCGGGATCGCCGACGGCGTTGTAGTTCATCTCGTTGAGGGCACGGAGGCCATCGAGCGAGCGGCGGCGGATCTCCTGCGGGACGCCGGGCGGGCTGTTGATGAAAAGGATCGGATCACCGGCCGAGCGGAGCGCGACGCCGGCGTGTTCACCGGGCAGGTAACCGCTGGACCAGAGCTTGGCGGAGATCGCCTGCTCCTGCTCGCGGTTGGTGGGCGTGGCGACGAGCACGACGAAGGTCGGCAGGCTGCTGTTCATGGAGCCCAAGCCGTAGGACATCCACGATCCGAGGCAGGGTCGGCCCGCGTTCTGGTTTCCGGTCTGCATCATGGTGATGGCCGGCTCGTGATTGATCGCCTCGGTGTGCATGGAACGGATGAAGCAGAGGTCATCGACCATCCTGGCGGTGTGCGGCAGGAGCTCGGTGACCCACATGCCGCTCTTGCCGTGCTGCGCGAATTTGAATTTCGAAGGGGCGACGGGGAAACGGGCCTGACCGGACGTCATGGTGGTCAGGCGCTGATTGCCGCGGACGCTGGGCGGCAGGTCCTTGTTGAAGAAGTCGTTCATCTTCGGCTTGTAGTCGTAGATGTCCATCTGGGCCGGGCCGCCGACCATGTGGAGATAGATGACGTGCTTGGCCTTGGGGGCGAAGTGCGGCATGAAGGGCGGCGGAGCGGCGAGCAGCGGGGCCGGGGAATCGAGCGCAGCAAAGGCCGAGCGGGTGAGCGATCCGCTGCCCATGAGCGAGGCGAGGGCCGCCATGCCCAGGACATTCTTGCCACGCGCGAAGAACTGGCGGCGGGTCTCGTAACGGACGTAATCGTCAATCAAGCTCATGGTCGTGCTCCGTCATCAAGAATGCGGTTTACTTGTTAAGTGTCTCGTCGAGATTCATCAGGTCGCTGGCGACCAGCGTCCACGTGGCCAGCTCCGGCGCGGGCAGCGTGGCATCGGCCTTGGAATCGCCGACGGCGATCAGCTTCGCGGCCTCGGCGGGATTGGTCGTGTAGAACGCCAACAGGTCCTTGGCCGTGGCCCCGATAATCTGGTGCTCCGCGGCGCTCAGCGAGCGGGTCATCAGGCGGCGCGCGATCCAATCGGCGCGGGCTTCGTCATCCTTGCCGGCTTCCTTCATCGCCAGCTCCGCGAGGTGGCGGGACGCTTCGATGAACTGCGGATCATTGAGCGTGACGAGCGCCTGCAGCGGCGTGTTGGTGCGTTCGCGGCGGACGGTGCAGACATCGCGCGCTGGGGCGTTGAAAATGTCCATCGAGGCGGGCGTCGCCATGCGTTTCCAGAATGTGTAGACGCTGCGGCGGTAGAGGCCCTCGCCCTTGGACTGGACATAATTGCGTGTGTCGCCGCCGCTCATGCCCACGACATCCCAGATCCCCGGCGGCTGATAGGGCCGGACGCTCGGCCCGCCGATCCTGCGGACCAGCAGGCCGCTGGCGGCCAGCGCGGTGTCGCGCACCATCTCTCCGTCCATGCGGAAGCGCGGCCCGCGCGAAAGCAGACGGTTGTCGAGATCCTTCTGCAGCTTCTCCGGCGTGATGACCGCCGACTGCCTGTACGTGGCGCTGGTGAGGATCAGCGCGATCATCTTCTTGGTGTCCCAGCCCGATTCGCGGAACTCGACGGCCAGCCAGTCCAGCAGTTCGGGGTGCGAAGGCGATTCGCCCATGATGCCGAAGTCCTCGGCGGTCTTGACGAGCCCGACGCCGAAGATCTCCTGCCAGTAGCGATTGACCGTGACGCGTGCCGTCAACGGATGATCGGGCCGCATCAGCCACTGAGCGAAGGCCAGGCGGTCATGCGGCTTGCCTTCGTCCATCGGCGGCAGCGTTTTGAACGTGTCGGGCTTCACCTCGAGGCCGCGCTTGTCGTAGTCGCCGCGGGTCAGGATGTACGCCTTGGCCGGTGTGGGCTTCTCAGCCGACACGAGCGTCGTGCCGCCGGTGCTGCCGATCGCCGCAAGCTCCTTCTGAAGCTTGGTCAGCGTCTCGGTCATCTCGCGCGTCTGCGTGTCAAATGCGCCGAGCCACATGCCCAGCAGTTCCTTCTTCTCCGCGTCGCTCCGTTTGTCGGCGGGCTTGGCGACGATCTCGCTCATCCGCGAGATCTTGGCCAGCGAGACCACCTCGCCCGGCGTGATCGCCCGGCCGTAGAGACGCAGGTCCTGCACAACGAGGCCGTCGATCGGGCTGGTCGTGTCGCGCTGGCCGATCTTGAAGGGCACCGTGGTGCGTATCGTGCTGCTGAGGCTGTCGGCCTGGACGCCCGTCGGCTGCTCCTCGCCGTTGACATACACCTTGACGCCCGACGTCTTGCCCGAGCCGTCGTACGTAATGCAGAGGTGGTTCCAGACCTTGTGGTCGATCGGCTTGGTCGAGACGACCTTGATCGCGTTGTCCGGCCAATTGCTGATGATATGCGAACCGAGCTTGCCGCCCTCCAGCCACAGGTCCCAGCCGCGGAAGCCGTGCCGGTCGTCCATCCGCGCCACGATCGCCCCGCCGAGGTTCGGCTGGGGCAGCTTCGCCCAGACGGCGCAGGTGAAGGCCTGCGTGTTGTCAAAATCACCGGCATCGGTCAGGTCCGCCGCCGAGCCCTGCACGGTCTGCAGCGCCCGCGCGGCATTGTGACCGGCGTTCCACTTGGCCGACTTGGTCAGCGGCACACTGCGCGACTGGCCGTCGAACGCGATCTTCGTCACCGTGCCGTCGCCCTCGTCGAGCGGCGCCAACAGCTTCAGGCCCTCGGAGGGGATCTGGCTCTGCAGCGAGTCGCGGCTCGCCGTCGCCAGCCACTTTTCAAACTCCGCCTGGGCCTCTTTTCCGCGTGTCTCGATCTTCGCCTTGATCGCCGGGAGCTTCGCCGTGAGCTCATCAAATTTGGCGCGCTCCGCCGAGCTGACGACGCTGATCACCGGTGCCGGGTTCCGGACGTTGCCGTCCAGCGGGCCGTTGGTGAGATTATTGAAGAATGCCGAGAGCGAATAAAAATCCTTCTGTGTGATCGGGTCGAACTTGTGGTCGTGACAGACAGCGCAGTTGGCGGTCAGGCCCAGCCAGATGCGCGCCACGGTTTCCGTGCGGTCGCGCGTGTACATCACCAGGTTTTCTTCGGGGATCGTGCCACCCTCGTTGGTGGTGACGTTGCAGCGATTGAAGCCCGATGCGATCTGCTGATCGATGGACCGATCGGGCAGCAGGTCGCCGGCGAGTTGCTCGATCGTGAACTGATCGAACGGCATGTTCTTGTTGAAGGCGTTGATCACCCAGTCGCGGTAGGGCCAGATCTCGCGGTAGTTGTCGAAGTGCAGTCCGTGCGTGTCGGCGTAGCGAGCCGCATCGAGCCAGTAACGGGCGCGGTGCTCGCCGTACGCCGGGGAGTCCAGCAGTTTCTTGACGTAGCGCTCATAAGCGTCGGGCGACTTGTCCGCCGCAAACGCCGCGAGGTCCGCCTCATCGGGCGGGAGGCCCGTCGCGTCCAGCGCCGCACGCCGCGCCAGTGTCCGCCGATCCGCTTCCGGAGCGGGCGTCAGACCTTGCGCTTCGAGCTTCGCCAGCACGAACCGATCGATCGGATTCCGCGCCCAGGCCTCGTTCTTCACCGCCGGCACCGCCGGCCGCTGCGGCGCGACAAACGCCCAGTGTGCCTGCCACACCGCGCCCTGTTCGATCCACTTGCGGATCATTTCCTTCTGCCCCGCCGTCAGCACCTTGTGCGACTCGGGCTTGGGCATCACCTTCTCCGGATCCGTGCTCGTGATCCGCTGATACATCAGGCTCTCAGCCGGCTTGCCCTTGACGACCGGCTGCCCATGCTCGCGCTTCTCAAACAATCCCTCCTCACGATCAAACCGCATCCCCACCTTCCGCGAGCCCGGATCGGGGCCGTGGCAGCGGTAGCAGTTGTCCGTCAGGATCGGCCGAATGTCACGATTGAACTCCACTGCCCCACTCGCCGCGCCGACCGGCTCGGCCACCGCCACGCCGCGGCCGCCCAGCCACACGAGCACCATCGCTGCAAATGCCAGCACGCCGACAAACGCGGAGATGAGCCATCTTGAGCCGACAACGGTGTGACGCGTCATGGGTTGCTTACCTCGAAATCAGGTCGCGGGGCTTTAAAAAATCCGGCGGGTCGATCGGCCATCCAATGGCCACGGGCACCCTCGGATTATACGCAACAACTTATCCCGCGTGGCGCCGCACAGCTTGTAGATTGTCGGCAAACTCTGGTACGTTTTCAGCATCACCGCGGACATCGACCGGCCAAACTACGATTCTCATCCGACCAACTGCTCCGCACCGGCCATCATTCGGGAAATCGGGGCGGCCGGATTCGAACCGACGACCTCTTGCGCCCAAGCCAGTCCGGGCCGGATCGCTTTGGTCCGAAACCCCTTAAAAACATCGCAAATGCGATGCATGCTCTTTGCAAGCGTTGCGCCTGTTTCTACCGGTTTTCGCCCCCAAACAGGTAGGCTACCGGTGAATCACCAACGCTTAAGCTCCAGCAGTAGGCGTCAACGGTAACGCGCCGTGGATCGGCGCTGCGGTGCGGGCGCTTGGCGAGCGCGGGCTAATTATTCGCATCGGCATCGTCAGATCATCGGGTCCAAGCTGCAAGGGAAATCAAGTGAAGCTCTGGCGGGTTTCCAGCCCTATCCCAGCTTCACCATGCTTCGATAGGGCTGCGGCTCTGAAGCGATCCGCGACGCATTGGGGGTTGGGGTGAATAACCAGAGTACGCCGCCTTTTTCACTATCCATCGACAGCTTTCGGTTATTGCCCCGTCCTGGTTTCCGCACCGAATGGGTGTTTGCAGTCCACCCTTCCCACGCCGACCCATCCTGAAACAGCCTCTCGGGCCATGTGGTGACCGGTCGGCCAGTACCAGTATGGTGCTGCGCAGTACCATAATGGTACTGATCGAGCGTGGGCGTCATTCGGGTTAATTTCAGTTAAAGTCTTTATACAACGCTTGATACAAGAATAATCGTAGGCCAAAAGTCGTGGCAAGCTGTTTGTTTGTGTGTGATGGCGGCCAGGTATCAGAAAAGGAACCGGCGCCTCTGAGTCGCTTCGAACGATCGGTCGGCGACTTCGGGTTCGCCCCTCAAGCTAAGAACGCTCGATGCGGCCTTCACCACGTAGGCAATGTAAAGGAATCGATATGAGGCAGGTAGAAAAGAATCAGGGCGTCAGCATCCGTATCCGCAAGAACTGCCGGCGCATCATTACGATGCTGACGATCCTGGGTGTTACCGGCGCGGCGAGGCTTACCCCTGCGAACGCAACTGACGCCGTCTTCATCGGCAGTGGCGCGGACCACAACCTGACCACGGGAAGCAACTGGGTCGGCGGCGTCGCGGCTGGCGACTGGGACCGGTTGGTCTTCGGCAGCGCTGTCGTGGATGGCACATTGAGCCTCAACAATTTCAACGGCCGCAGCGGCATCACGCTGACCAGCGGCGTTACGCAGGACATCACGATCAACGCTGCCCCTTATCCGTTGATCATGGGAGCCGTGACGTCCGACGGCGGCATCGACATGTCCGCCGCCGCACACGATCTCACCATCAACGCGCAGTATTGGATGTGGAGCAACACGGTCTGGAACGTCGGTGCCGGGCGGACCCTTTTTGTCAACGGCGGCATCGTTGAAAACAACGCACCGGGCATCTCCCTCACCAAGGAAGGCCTGGGCACGGCCTGGATCACGCAGCAGTCCACCTACACCGGCGGCACCACGATCAATGCCGGAACCTTGGTAGCGCTCCGCGGCGCTCTCGGCAGCGGGCCGGTCGTGATCAATAATGGCGGCACCCTGTATGCCAACGATCAGTGGGTTTTCAGCGGAGTGAACGGGTATGGTGTCGTCTATCCAAACCCCAGTTCGGTGACGGTCAACGCCGGCGGCCAGATTGCACTCGATCCGGGCAACGGCTTCGCCAATGGCATCACGAACCTCTACCTCAACGGCGGCTCGGTCACCGGCGGAAATAATGGCCAACCCTATGGCGCGATTTTCCTCTTCAACGGCAATGAACAGATCACGGCGGGCAACGCAACCACTTCCACGATCTCAGCGAGCATTGCACTTACCGGCAACAACAACACGATCACCGTCGATGGTGGCAGCACGCTGAACATCACCGGAGTTCTGAAGGATAACGGCGCTTGGGGCGCAGGCGGCTTCATCAAGGCCGGCAACGGCACGCTGACGCTCTCCGGCGCAAACACCTACAGCGGTCAGACGGTCATTAGCGCCGGCACGCTCGTGGCCGCCAGCAACACCGCGCTGGGCGTCGGCGGGCACAACGGTGCCACGATGACTTTCATCTACGACGGCGCAACGCTGGCCCTGCAAGGGGGGATCAGCCTCGACGAGCACTTCCATGTCTGGGGCTCGGGCGTCGGCGGCCTCGGCGCCGTGCGCAGCATCAGCGGCAACAACGCGCTGACCAATGCGCCCGGTGGCGGCGCCGGCTACGCCCTCCGCAGCAACGTCACCATCGGCGTAGATGCCGACACGCTCACGGTCTCCGGCTTTTACAACGGGGATGGCGGTAGCTACGGCATCACCAAGGTCGGCGCCGGAACACTCGTGCTGACCCAGAATAACACCTACACCGGCGCCACCACGGTCAACGGCGGAACAGTTGTCATTGCCGGCTCAATCAGCGCCGGTAGTGCGGTGACCGTCAACACAGGCGCAACACTCTCATTGACAGGGAACAACGCCACCGGAAATTCCGGTGGAACCGGCGGGCCATGGACCATCAACGGCGGCACAATCTCCGCTGACGGATCCGGCGGCGTGAACACCACCGAGGTCATCAACGGCGACCTGAACCTCAACGCCGGTACGCTGGCCACGTCGCTGGGCGGGTTCAACGGCACTTACGGCAACTTCTTTGTCTACGACAACGGAGCGCAAGTCCTCGTCGGTGGCAGTGCCCGTTCGGTGATCTCCGCCAGCGTGCACCTGACGGGAACGCACACCTATAACGTGGGTGTCACCGGAGATCCCTCCGGCATCGACCTGCTGAACTCCGGCCAGATCGGCAACTTTGAAGGCAACACCTGGGGCTTTATCAACAAGACCGGCGCCGGGACCATGGAGATCAGCAACAGCGGCAACGGCATCGGCAGCATCACGGTCAGCGCCGGCAAGGTGCTGTTCCAGGATTCGATGTCCGGGATGGCCAATGGCGGTCTGATCAACAACGCCGCCGTTGAAACCAACATCAGTGGGGTAATTTCGACGGGGTTCGGGCAAGTCATCAGCGGAAACGGCACGTTCACCAAGAGCGGCACGGGCACCCTGATACTTTCGAACAATAATACATATTCCGGCAGCACCACGGTCAGCGGCGGCACTTTGGTGCTGCAGGCCAGTGACAACAACACCTCCTCGATCACCGTGAATGCCGGTGCAACACTGCAACTGGCCGATACCAATGTCGCATTCCAGCGGCCTAATCAAATCAACGGCGGCGCGGTGCAGATCACCGGCGGCGTTCACCAGCACTTCGGCAACATCACCTTCACCGGAGGCGGCAGCATCAGCACCCCCGGCGGCTCCGCCTATGACGGTCAGGGCAACTACGCATTGGATGGCAGCAGCATCACCGTGACCTCGGGCACGGCGAGCATGGCGGCCAGTGCGGGTATCCACCTTAACGCCAGTCCAACCTTTACGGTTAACGGCGGAGCGGAACTGGACATTACCGCGAATCTGCGCAACGGCGAGGGCAACGCGACCCGCAGCCTGACCAAGGATGGCGCGGGGATGATGGTCCTCTCCGGCGCCAATACCTACACCGGCGGCACGACGGTCAGTAACGGGACCTTGCGCACTTCCCATGCACTGGCGCTGGGCAGCGGCGCGGTGACGGTCAATGGCGGCGCGACCCTGTCGGTGAATGCGATCTCCGCAAATACCGGTTTGACCGTGCTCGATTCCAACTGGGGCTATGATCTGGGACAGATCAGCACCTTGCCATATGCACAGCGCGTATTGGCGGTGACAGGTCCGACGTACTCTCAAACCAACGCGATTTTGTATGGAAATGGTGGAGGAGGCCGGGACAACTTTTCCCAGCTCTACACGGGCATGATCAAGATCAATGCCGGCGGCTCCTATGATTTCAACACCACCAGCGACGACGGCAGCATGCTCTGGATCGACGGGCAGCAAGTTGTTTATAATAACTTCTATCAACCCATGACCACCCGTTCCGGGTCGATCACGCTCAGCGCCGGTTATCATAATATTCAAGTCGCCTTCCAGCAGGGAGGCGGCGGCTACGGATTGGCGGCGCAGTACAAAGGGGCTGACACGGGCAATAATTTCGTCGATCTGAACACGGCCAGCGCCCCGCTGACGCCCGACCTGGTCGTTGCGTCGCTCTCGGGCTCGGGCAACGTGCAGCTCTCGACGGGCAATCTGATCGTCGGCACCGACGGCACCAGCACCGACTTCAGCGGCGTCATCGCGTCCGATGCCGGCGTCCCCGCAGGATTGTTGAAAGTCGGCGGCGGCACGTTGACACTATCGGGCGCGAACACGTACACCGGCACGACGACCATCGCCAACGGCCAGATGCACTTCGCATCGGCTGGCGGACAGGCCGTCCAAGGTCCGGTCGTGCTGGCCAATTCCAGCTCGTTCCTCGTCATGGATCAGCCGAATCAATTCGGCCCCAACTCAACCCTTTCGTTCAGCAA
>JAYVTU010000130.1:0-18097 GCA_043788485.1 Planctomycetota bacterium | reverse complement strand
CTTGAACTTCGCGCTGTCGGCGGCGCGGCGGAGGCTGCTGCGCGCGATCGCCAACTGGTCGGCGGTCCACTGCGTTGGCAGCGCGAGCCCGCCTTCGGTCATGGAGTACCAGAGCAGGTCGGGCGTGACGCTGGTCGCGTCGTGGCCGATGTGTTTGAGGAGGGATTCGAGCGTGTCAGCGTGGAAACCGGTCAGCGAGAGGAAGGCGAGGACGCCGCGCTCCAGGTGCGCGATGCCGGTGCTCGGGCTGTACAGCTGCTTGGAATCGTTGACGGCGATGCGATGCTTTTTGTCACCCGTTTTGCGGCAGACTGCCGTTTTGAGCAGCGACCAGAGCGGCGGGGCGGGGCTGTTGCCATCGGCGGGGTCGAAGGGAGTGTCGGTGAGTTCGACGACACAGCGGCTGATAACCAGCGGCCCGAACATCGGGCCATAGCCCGCCTCGTCGATTCCAGCGTAAATCAAGCGACCCATCGGGGCAGCTATACCCGCACCCCGGCGTGCTCACAAGCGCCTCCGGCACCGCTCACCACCCCCTCCGCGCCGATTGGCCCCCAAATTGCTTCAAGGTTTTCGGGCCAATGTCCGATGAACGCAGAAGGTGCCCGCTGCACACCACGGAGATGGGACCATGCTCAACTTCGATCAGCTCGCTCAGATCGCCTCCGACACGCTCGAACATTGCCACGCCGACTGCGACCGCGAGCAGCGGGCGCAGATCATCGGCGGCGGCGTCCGTGCGGCGATGACCGCCTTCAAGGACGACCCGACCGACGGCGGCCAGGTCGAGGCCTTGGAGACCGCCGTCTACGCCAAGCTCGCGCAGCTCGGCATCGATGTGCACCACGAGCCCGTCGGCGGGAAATGACGCTGTTTCAGCTGTGACACTCCGTCGCGCGGGCCGCCGTTTGGTCCGCGCGGCTGCCACCCCTATCATGTCCCCGTGAAACCCAAGGCTAAAGTTCTGGTCGCCATGAGCGGCGGCGTCGATTCGTCCGTTGCGGCGGCGATTCTCAAGCGTGACGGCTACGAGGTCGTCGGCTGTTTCATGCGCCTCGGAAGCCCCGGGGAAACCGTTGAGGAACTGCAGAAAGCCGAGGACGACGCCCCGGCCTGTGACCCGCGCAAAATTAAAATTGGGCATCAGGGCTGCTGCTCCATCAACGATGCGAAAGATGCGCAGATGGTCGCCGCGAAACTTGATGTGCCGCTCTATGTGCTGAACTTCAAGCGAGATTTCGGGCGGATCATCGATTACTTCGTTGACGAGTACAACGCCGGGCGGACGCCGAATCCGTGTGTGCGATGCAACGACTGGCTCAAGTTCGGCAAGCTCGGCGATTACGCGCGGTCGATCGGCGCCGATTATGTCGCGACCGGGCATTACGCACGAATCGAGCACATCGACGGGAAGCCGGCGCTGCTGCGCGGCGTTGACCGGGGCAAGGATCAGAGTTACGTGCTGTTCGGCCAGGGCCTGCCGCGGCTGGAGCGGATGATGCTGCCGATCGGCTCGTATGTGAAGCCGCAGATTCGCGAGATTGCACGCGAGCTGGGGCTGCCGGTGTTCGACAAGCCGGATAGTCAGGAGATTTGTTTCGTGCCGGATATGGATTACGCCGGCGTGATCAAGCAGCGCACGCCCGGCACGCTGCACGAGGGCGAGATCCGCGATGTCGAGGGCAAGGTCGTCGGTCATCACGCGGGCCACCAGAATTTCACGATCGGCCAGCGGCGCGGGCTGGGCGTCGCGCTGGGGTATCCGATCTACGTCGTCGATAAAAATGCGGCGAGCAACACGATCACGATCGGCCCGCGCGAAAAGCTCGACGCACGGCGATGCGAGGTCGATCAGGTGAACTGGCTCGTCGAGGCGCCGGCGATCGGTGAAGCGCGGAAGTGCACCGCGAAGATCCGTTACAACGCGCAGCCCGTCGCGGCGACGGTGAGCATGAATGGCGACGGCACGGGAGTGACGATTGAATTTGATGAGCCGCAGTTCGCGGTGGCGCCGGGGCAGGCAGCGGTGTGCTACGACGGCGACCGCGTGCTGTGCGGCGGGTGGATCTCATCGGCGCAGTGACGAGGCAGCGGTGGGGGAGAAGCCACACATTTCAATTGCGTGATGTGGTGGGGTGGCCCGGTGGCTTTGAAACTTTGCGCCAAAGTTCACGATGGGCCGGTTGTCGTTTAAACGAGCGTCTGCCTGCCGATCGGGCCGACTGCCGCCACATCGGCGGGGCGGTGATGTAAATATTTTGCCCTCGATGGGGGAATGCATATTTGTTTTACGTCTCAGTTAAGTGCTTTAATTGCAGCTAGATGGACATGATTACGGTGCGGTTTAACCGTTGTAATCCGTCGTAAGTGGCGTTGATGCGAGGAAACCTTGAAATTTCACTGGGATCGCCATAGGGCGTGGGTTATATTGATGTGAGTGCGTATGGAAAGGCAGGGTTTAGCCGCGATGCCGAACTAGGCATGAATCTTGCGGAAAGCAAACCCGGACCGCCGAACCAACGTATTACTCCTCATAGGGTCGCCGCCATGATCGCGGCCGCCCGGAAGGAAAAGCCATGAGAAACACCCCGACCCAGACCCAGCACGAATCGCCGCTCGACCGTGTTCGTCGACGCCGAGCCGTCGCCTTGAAGCCCTCCGCCGCGGCGCTGTCGCCCGACGAGTCGGCCGAACTCAAGGCGCTGCTCACCGAGCCGATGGACTTCGTCGTCAACGAAGCCTTCCCCAAGGCAGGCGCTCACAAGAAGCTCTTCGATGACGCCCCGGAGATCCCGCGCCCCAACACGAGCTGGTACCACCCCGTGATGGAAGACCTCGGCGGGACGGACCGCAACCTGCGCAGCGTCGTGAACGTGGTGCTCTCGGCCAAGCAGGAGCAGGCGCTGTTCCTGCAGTTCAACTACGCCCGCTACCGTGTCCGCAAGGTCCAGAAGGACATCGGCGATCAGCCCCTGTCCAACGAGCAGGCGCACGAGCTGCTCCGCTGGGCCCGCCTGGCTTCCTCGCTGCGTGACCAGATCGCGCAGAGCAATCTCGCGCTGGTGCTGGCGATGGCCAAGCGCGTGCGTCACTCCGAGATGGACTTCGCCGACCTCATCAGCGAGGGCAACATGGCCCTGCTGCGTGCGATCGACAAGTTCGACGTGGCACGTGGGTTCAAGTTCAGCACCTACGCCTGCCGCGCCATCCTCAAGGCCTTCAGCCGCTCGGGAATGAAGCACAGCCAGTATCGCCAGCTCTTCCCGACGGACTTCGATCCGGCGCTCGAGCGCTCCGATCACCAGCGTCGCCGCTACGATGGCCACGAGGCCGAGTGCGCCGACGAGGTGCTGCGGATCGTCGAGACCAACCGGGCCGAGCTCACGGACGTCGAGCAGGCGGTCATCAGCCACCGCTTCGCGCTCAACCGCCGCGGGCAGGACGACACGAGCCCGCTGACTCTCGAACAGGTTGGCCAGATCGTGGGCCTGACCAAGGAACGCGTCCGCCAGATCCAGAACAAGGCGCTGGAAAAGATCCGCAAGACGCTCGAGTCGCAGTACATCGACGGGTCGCTCGTTCACCCCGCCGTCGCCGCCCCCGAGCCCGTTGCGGCCAAGGACGAGTAAACGCCTGAATCATTCTTCAACACCAAAACCCCGGAGGCCCGCGCCACCGGGGTTTTTTATTTCACAACATGCGACACACGTTTGCCGCAGACGAACTTCTCCGCTCTAATTTCCACGCCGCATTCAAGGACGAGTGGGACCGAAGATGATCCGCCGTATTGCAGTGTTGTTGACGGGCTTGCTCGCGGTCATAACGATCGCCGGGGCGGCAGCCACGCCGCCGTATGGCGTTGAGGCGCTGCCACGCATCGGTCCCTACCTCGGCGGCCGCATGCCCGAAGTCGGGCCGGGCATCTCGGGAAACTGGTCCGCCGTCGTTGCATTCCCGAATCTCACATTCAAGAACATGATGGGCCTCTGCCCGCTACCCGGCACGTCGCGGCTCATCGTCTGGGAGCGCGAGGGACGAATCTGGTCGTTCGAGAATCGCGCCGACACCGCCGAGAAGTCGCTCGTCCTCGACCTCAGCTCACGCTGCCAGGGCTGGGACGACTGCGGCCTGCTGGGCCTCGCCTTCCACCCCGACTTCGCAAAAAATCATTTCGTCTTCATCTGGTACACCTGGGTCGAGCCCGGCACTTCCGAGGGTGATGCGAATCACCGCCCGCGACTTCAAACGCCCAACCGTAACCGCCTCTCGCGTTTCACGCTCGATAACCGCGGCGTTGCGATCGCCGACTCCGAGCTCGTGCTCATCGAGCAGGAGACGCACACGCTCTGGCACAAGGGCGGCGGGATGTTCTTCCACCCGGGCAGCGGCTTCCTCTACCTCACCGTCGGCGAGGACGCCGATGGCCCCGAAGCCCAGCGCGTCGATCATCAACTGCTCGGCGGCATCCTCCGCATCGACGTCGATGAACGCGGCAAGGGCATCAGCCACGCCATCCCGCGACAGCCCGCCGGCGGCCGCACCTCGCACTACATGATTCCCGACGGCAATCCCTTCGTCGGTCGGCCCGGCGTGCTTGAGGAGTTTTACGCTCTCGGTCTGCGCAGCCCGCACCGCATGACGTTCGACGCACCGAGCAACCGCATCTTCATCGGCGACGTCGGCGGCGGGGAGCGCGAGGAGCTCGATGTGATCGAGCCGAGCGATCCGCCGGGCCTCAATTTTCAGTGGCCGCTGATCGAGGGCCGCAGCGGTGATCTCAAGCCGCCGTACATTGGCGTCAGCAAGCCGCCGATCCTCGATTACAACCACGGCGAGGGCACCGCGATCATCGCCGGGTACGTCTACCACGGAAAACGCTGGGCTCACGACCTGCAGAACCGGTTCATCTTCGGCGACAACGGCAATGGAAAAATCTGGGTCCTCGACGACCACGCCCGGCCGCCGACCAAGACGCAGCTCTGCGCCATGCCGCCCGGCCCCGGGCCCAACTCCGGCAGCAACTACACCGGCCTCTCCTCCTTCGGGCTCGACGCCGACGGCGAGCTCTACCTCTGCCAGATGAGCAGCGACGCCGGGCGAATTTACAGGCTCGAGCGCAACGGCCCGCCGCCGGTTCGCAAGCCGTTCCCGCCGCTGCTTTCGCAGACCGGCGCATTCGCCGACGCCGCGAAGCTCGCCATCGCGCCGGGGTTCCTTGCCTACGACGTGAATGCCCCGCTCTGGAGCGACGGAGCGGTTAAGAGCCGCTGGATGGCGCTGCCCGACGGTCAAAAAATCCGCTTCAGTGAAAAAGGCAACTGGCAATTCCCGCGCGGCACGGTGTTCGTCAAGCATTTTGAACTGCCGATCGACGCGCGTGACCCTGCGAAGAAACGCCGCCTCGAAACGCGCCTGCTCGTCTGCGACTCCTCCGGCTCCGTCTACGGCGTCACCTACAAATGGCGGCCCGATGGCAGCGATGCGGACCTGCTCAACGATTCACTCAGCGAGGATATTGTCGTCCACGATGCGCAGGGCGTGGAGCACACGCAAACTTGGTACTACCCCAGCCAGACCGATTGCCTGCGCTGCCACACCGCCGAGGCGGGCTACGTTCTCGGCCCCAAGACGCGCCAGCTCAACGGCATGTTCCGCTACACCGAGAATGGCGTTACCGACAATCAGTTCCGCACGTGGAATCATCTCCAGCTTTTCGACAAGCTGATCGACGAATCGCGCATCGCCACGTTTGAGAAGCTCGTCGCGATCACCGACACCGCCGCCCCGCTGGAGGAGCGTGTCCGTTCCTATCTCGATTCCAACTGTTCCCACTGCCACCGCCCGCGCGGCGTCAACGCGCTTTGGGACGGCCGCTACGCCACGCCGCTGGCCAACGCGAACATCATCCAGGGCACGCCGCTCAATCAACTCAATATCCCCGATGCGAAGCTCATCCGCCCGCACGACGCGGATCGCTCCGTTCTTTTTGCGCGCATGAAGTCGCTCGACCCGGTGATCCGCATGCCGCCGCTGGCGCGGAATGTCGTCGATGCCGAGGTGGCGAAAGTGATGAGCCGCTGGATCGCGGAGATGCCGCTGATCGGCGCTGTGCCCGGGCCGTGGCGCACGACGGACGTCGGTGCCGTGGGTCAGGCGGGTGATACGGTGTTTCTCAACAAGACGTTCACCGTCACCGGCGCAGGCGCCGACATCTGGGAGCGTGCCGACGGTTTCCGTTACGTCTATCAGCCACTGCACGGCGACGGCGAGATCGTCGCCGAGGTCGCGCTCATCGGTGAGGCGGATACGTGGGCGAAAGCGGGTGTGATGATCCGCGCTTCCACCGCCGCCGATGCCGTGCACGCCTCGATGCTGCTCACCCGCGACCGCGGCCCGGCCTTCCAGCGACGCATCGCCACCGGTGAGCGCAGCGATCACACCGGCGGCCCGGCGATGCTCGCCGACTGGATCAAGCTCGAACGCCGCGGCGATGTCTTCACCGCCTCGATCTCCGACGACGGCGCGAAGTGGACGCGCGTCGGCGAAGCGACGATCGCCATGGGTCCCGATGTGCTGATCGGTCTCGCGGTCACTTCTCACAACCCCGCCGCGCTGTGGACGGCGATGTTCGACCGCGTGGCGGTGCGCGTCACGGGTCAATCCAAATAATTTGTAGGTGTGATCACGCCGCGGGCTGCTGTGGCTGGTCGACGCTCACGACATGGTCGGGGCCCTGGGCTTTGGCGGCGGCGAGGCGCTGGCGGGCGATGTCGATCGTCAGTTCGCCGCGCGTGTGGTCGTGCGGTGAGCAGGCGATGCCGATCGAGCACGTCGCTTTGTCGATGGCATGAACGCCGAGTGCATTGAGGTCGATGCTCGAGACGCGCTTGCGAATCCGGCCTGCGAGGTTCGCGGCGGCGGGGGCTTCGAGGTCGGGGCAGAGGATGACGAAGATGTCGCGCTCGAGGCGGATGACCTGATCGGACCCGCGGCAGGTTTCGCGGAGGGTCTGGCCGACCTGGCGGAGGACATCGTTGGCGAGGTTGTGTCCGCCGGTGTCGTTGATGTGTTTGAAGTTGTCGACGTCGACCATGAGCAGCGACCAGGGGTGGCCGGGGCGGTTGACGAGTTTCGAGATCATGCCGCTGAGCAGACGCGGGCTCGGCAGGTTCGTGACGGGGTCGGTGAGCTGGAACTGGCGGAGCTGCTGGCGGAGCTGCGCGTTGTCGAACGCGGTGGCGAGCATCGGGGCGAGGGCTTCGAGGAGGAAGAGGTGGTGCTGCTCGATGCGCTTGCCGCCGCGGCGAGCGATCCAGACGATGCCCTGGGTCTGGTCACGGTTGATCAGTGCGGTGGAGGCCATCGATTCGAGGCCGGATTTCTCGAAAGCGCCGGCCCAGTCGGAGTGCTGCGCCAGATCGGTCCAGAAGCTCGTCGAGCGGCTGCCCAGGACGCGCGGCATGAGCTGATCGGCGACGGCCTCGGAGAGCGGCGAGGACGGTTCGAGCATCGAGCGGTCCGAGCCCTGCCAGATGAGCTGCACGCAGCGGCGCTCCGAATCGACGCCGCGCAGCGCGATGCCGACGGCCTCGGTCTGCAATGTCTCCGAGAGCTCGCCGATCACGAGCATGAGCAGGTCCTGCACGTTCTCGGCGGTGTGCAGCTTCTGGCCGATGCGCTGCAGGGCGCGGAGCTGTTCGGTCTGCTGCTCGGCGAGGCGGCGGCTTCGGAGTTGCGCGGAGACCTCCTGAACGACCCAGAGCTGCGCGACGGGCTGCTGCGTCTCGTCGCAGACGGGGATGACGTGGAAGAGGAACGCGCCGTCGCGCGTCTCGAACTGTTCCTGGATGGGCGTGGTAAGCGTCTCGGTGGCCATCGCCATGCGCTGCTCGAAGACGGCGGGCTGGACCAGATCGAGGCGAGCCCAGAACTCCGCGGCGTCGTAGGGCTGGCCCTGCATGGCCTCGGCGTCGAGACGCTGGAGCGTGGCGAGGCGGCGGTTGGCGGCGATGATCTTGCGATCCGCGCCGACGAGCAGGATCGCGTCGGACATGTGATTGACGACCAGGTCCAGGAGGCGGCGCTGGTCGCTGACCTGGTTCATGAGTCGCTTGGAGTCGGAGACATCGACGAAGCTGATGCGGACGCCGGCGAGGTTGCCGTCCTCATCGTGGCTGGCGGCGAGTTCGGCGGCGACGTCGCGCGTCTTGCCGTCCACGTCGAGCCGCAGCTCGCAGCGGTGCATGCGGTCGAGCTCGAGGCGGTCGATGCACTGGCGGAACAAGCCGCGGTCCTCGTTTCGGATGAAGTCGAGCAGCGGCGTGCCGACGAGACTGTTCTCATCGGCCCAGTGCAGCAGCTCGGCGGCGCGGCGGTTGGCGCGGGCGATCTTGCCATCGGCGCCGATGCTGATCATCGCCACGGGGGCGAACTGGTAGAGATGCGTGAAGGCACGCTCGCGCTGGCGGAGCTGTTCGTTGACGTGATCGACGCCGCGCAGCATACGCCCGATCGAGCCGGCGAGCTCGCCGAACTCGTCGCGCATGTCCGATGCGGTTTCCTCGAAGACCGTCGCGGGGGCATCGCCCTTGGTGAGCCCGACGATGCGGCCCAGCGGCGCGACAAGCCATCGCCGCAGCAGCAGCAGTCCCAGCAGCGTGAGCATGCCGAGCACGACCCAGATCGTGCTGAGCTGATTGATCACCTGGTTTCGCAGTTTCGCCTGGACAAGCGGGCCGTCGATCACCATCTGGATCGCGTACCGCTTGCCGCCCTCGAGGAACGAGCTGACGAGCACGGTCTCCTGGCTGAGGTCCAGGCGATCGGTGGGGCTGGCCTGACCGTTGGTCAGCGTCCATGTGTGAGCGGTGGAGAAGGCGGGGGACCACGTGCCGCCGGAGTAGATCTTGCCATCGGGCGCGCTGAGGCGGACGGCGCGGACGCGGGGGTCCTGGCTGAAGATTTCCAGCGTGCTGTCGATCGGTCCGGTCTCGCCGTGCGCGATCAGCGAGCGCAGCACCTGCTGGAGATTCTGCTCGAGCATCACCATCTGCTGCGACGTCGCCAGTTCGGTGACCTGCAGCGAGCGGTGATACTCCATGAAGCCCAGCCCCAGCGAGAGCAGCAGCCCGCCGACGCAGAACGTCACCACGAGCCGGCTGACCACGGAGCTTGTCCAATTGATCGATCGCATACGAGGGAGTCCTGTTACAGCGTGCCGGTGCGCGGAGTTTGCGCTCACGGATTAACCCTTTGTATCGGTCGATTTCGGGCGTCGATTAAGCGGTCCGGCCTCGGGGAAACTCGCAAAAACCGAGATCGTAGAACCCTCCACGCACGGGGCGTGCGCGGCCTTGTCCGCCGTTATCGGACGGCGTAAAGCCCGCGCTGCTTCACATATGCAACCACGTCTTCGGCCATCGCCGCCCGGACCTCCGCCGCGTCGTACTTCCGGTCACGCAGCAGTTCCCGCAACTGTGTGCTCGAGACATCCATCTTCGGCACGATCCAGTCTCCGATGATCCAGCTGCGCCAACGCTCGCGTTCCTGGTCCGTGAGTTCCGATGGCAAGCTCGCCATCAAAGCATTGATGGTGTACGGCTCACGCATTACCACGGCCGGCCTGGCCAATTCCAGAATTCTCCGCGGTTCGCGCCACTGATAAAACGTCGCCGCCATATCCGCGCCCATCAACAGGCACAATTCCACGTCGGGATAAGAGCGATGCAAAAAATCGAGCGTATCCACCGTGTAACTCGGCCCGCTCCGCCCAATTTCGTATTCGCAGATGTAGGTTCGTCTGTGCTTCTGCAGCGCAAGACGAAGCATCGCCAACCGATCCGCCGCCGGGCTCACAATGCGATCCGTTTTATGCGGTGGCTGACCCGCGGGAATAAAGATCACCGCGTCGGCGTGCACCAGACGATTCGCGAGAAACGGCAATTCAATGTGCGCCCGATGCGGCGGATCGAAGCTTCCGCCGTAAATTAAAAACGTGCCGATGGCCCCTGCGAGTCCCGACGGTGTCATCGGCGGAGGCATGTGCAAATTCGGCGGATCGAACATGTTGATAGGTTAACGGGTTAGCCCGTTAACAACTACTGCGGATTAATCGTCGCCAGATACACCGGTTTCCCGGCCTTCATCTCAATAATCACCATCGGCTTCGTCGCGTTGCGGTGCTCGTTGATCGTCGTCGCGCCGGTGGCGCCGGGGAAATTCTTCGTCGCCGCGATCGCCTTCGCCAGGTCCTTGCCGTCGAGCGAGGGCGATCGCTCCATCGCGTCAAAGAGCACCAGCGCCGCGTCGTAGCCCAGCGCCGCCAGCGCGCCCGGCTCCTCGTTGTACGCCGCCTTGTAGGCCGCGACGAACTTCACCGACTCCGGCCGCTGATCTTCCGGTGCGTAGTGATTCGAGTAGTAGCAGCCGTTGACCGCATCGCCGCCGAGTTCCGCGAGTTTGGGCGATTCCCAGCCGTCGCCGCCGATCAGCGGCACGGTGATGCCCTTCTCACGCGCCTGCTTGGCGATGCTGCCCACCTCGTTGTAATAACCCGGCACGAAGATGATCTGCGGATTGCTCTCTTTGATATTCGCCAGCTGCGCGCTGAAGTCGGCCGAACCGCCGGCGTAGGCCTGCTCGGTCGTGATTGTCCCGCCCATCGCGGTGAACGCCTGCTTGATGTTCTGCGCCAGCCCCGTCGAGTACGCCTGCTTCTGATCGAACAGGATCGCGCCGCGCATCAGCTTCAGATTGTCATGCGCGAACTTGGCGATCGCGTAACCCTGGTCCGGGTCGATGTAGCAGACGCGGAAGATCATGTCGCCGACCTGCGTGACGCGCGGATTCGTGGACGACGGGCTAATCATCGGGATGCCCTTCGCCTGGCAGATCGGCGCCGCCGCCAGCGACTGCGTGCTCGCCACCTCGCCGAGGATCGCCGTGACCTTGTCCCGCGTGATGAGCCGGGTCACGACCGTGCCCGTTTCCTGCGTCTTGCCCTGGTTGTCGTAGATCACGACTTCGATGGGCCTGCCCTTCACGCCGCCCGCCGCGTTCTTCTGCTTCACCGCCAGCTCGATCCCCGCCTTGGTCGTCTGGCCGAACGTCGCCTGCGCCCCGGTCAGCGACAGATAGGCGCCGACCTTGATCGGCTCACCGCTCGCTTCGGCAGCGATCCCCGCGCGATTCGTGAACAGCGCCACGGCGAGCGACAGCCCAAGTGTCAATGCGAGCCCGCCCACCATGCCGCGACGCGAAACACAGGCGATCTTCATGCGTGAATCTCCAGTCCCGCCATCAAAGCCGCCTCACCGCAGCATGTCAAGGCTTGCGCCTTCAGCTCTTGCCCAGCGTCCCGGCTTCGAGCGCGATCAGCGCCGCGTAACGCTTCTGGATCTCGGGACTCGCGAGCTTGGGCAGGTTCGCCTGCAGCGCGACGTTTTCGATTGTGCGCAGGAACCGCTGATGCTTCGCCCACTCCTTCTCGGTGTCCAGCGACTTCTTCTCCGTGTCGTCCAGTTTCTTCATCAGCTCCTCGAACCGGGCAAAACGCGGATGATGCCGCAGCGTCCCCATGATCTCCTCCGAATCGTTGCGGAGGACATCCTCGACGCCCGCGTTCCACGGATGGCTCAGCTCCGGCCAGCGCATCGAGAGCATCTCGGCGAGCTGCGGCCGAATCGTCTCGAGTCCCTTCTGCGCCTTCTCGGTGACCTGCTGCATCTCGTCGAGCTTCTTCTGCAGGTCCGCGGCCGCCTTGCGTACCATCGCAACACGATCATCGCTGCTGAGATTCATCTGCTGGCTCAGCGCCTCGAGGATCGCGCGCTCGCAGGGGCCGGCCGCGGCCAGAAGCTGCGAATAAGGCGACTGTGTGGTGAGCAGTCCCGCGACGGTCTTGCCGCCCGGTGCGCTGTATGCGGAATATTTGCGGAGCATCGCGTCGGAGGTCTTCACGGGGATGTCGATCGTGATCTCGTGGATCACCGCGTAGGCGTGTGCCTCGTTGAAGCTGACCACGCCATCGTGGTTGTAATCGGGCTTCTCGATCGCTTTGCCCATGCGGTCGAAGCCGCTGAGGGCCGCGAAGAAATCGCTGGAATATTCCTGGTAATTGAGCTCGTTGATGTCCGGCGTGCATCCCGCAGCGGTGCGGTCCTGCACGGTGGCGAAGAACCCGGCGCGCAAGCGCGGCGAAAGTTCGTTGGTCGAATCCCCGCCCTCGAAGATCGTGTTGGCAAACCCGCCGCTATAGCACTGCACCATGACCATCACGGTCGGCACCTCGGCGGGAATCTTGTCGAGCCGCTTCGTGAACTCGCGCACCGTCAGGTCCTGGCCAGCCCAGAGGTGCATGATCGTGTTGCCGTTTTTGCTCTCCGCGCCGTTCTTGCCCACCGCGTGGCTGCCGTGGCCCGTGAAATAAAGGAACGCGCGGTCCGTGCCCGTGAGCTTTGCGGCGCAGCTATTGAACCACTGATCGACATCGGAGATCGAAGCGGGGCCGCTCAGTCCGGGTATCTCGTGATTGCGGTAGCTGTCGGTCATGCCCTCGACGTTGCCGATGAGGATGTGGGCGAGCAGAGCCTTGGTCTCGCTGGGCTGGCGCTTGGGATCGAAGAACTGCAGGTCGCGCATCGGATCATTGCCATCAGCGAAGAGGATCGTGTTGGGCCTCTGACTCTCGCCGAGCTTCTGGAGGACGCGCTGGAAGTAGAGGACATTGCGCTCCAGCGAGACCTGGTTGCCGGAGGGGTTGTACCCGCCGCCGAAGGTGAGGAATGTGTCGCCGGGTGCTGCGTGTGGCGCAGCCTGGGGCTGGGAGTTGGCCGGGGCGGTGGAGACGGGAACAGCAGCGGGGGCCGGTGCCGCAGCGGCGGGCGTCGCGGCATTCACCTTCTCAGCGGACGCGGCGCAGGCGGGCATGGCCAGTGCACAAGACACAAGGATTGCCGGGAGCGTCCGCATGGGGTTTTCCTTTTTGACGCGGAATCGGGGTTTTCAAAGGGGGAGATTGGTATGCTGCAAAACCAGCATTTGAAGTGCTTGAAAAATAGCAGATGAAAAAGAGATCGTCAAGCCCCACGCATCCGATCCCCCTGTAAAGCCGCGACCGTTGGTCGCGTTGTCCGATCCCTCGCCCCCGGGGAGAGGCCGAAGGTCCGCCGCAGCGGAGTGGCGAGTCGGCGAGCCGGGTGAGGGCATGCTGGGTGTACATCACGCGCCAAAAGCGCGCAAATTCCCAAACCGCCAACGGAGCCAAGTCCCCGAGCCGCCTGAAGTCACGCCGGAACTAAATCACGCGCCGGTCGCCCGCTCCCCACTCCCCACTCCCCGCTCCCCGCTCCGCCCTCTTTCTCCCCTCCAACGCCGAGCCGGCGCCCGCGCACCCGGCCCGGCTGAAAATCAAAATTCGTACTTGAGCTGGATCGCCCAGCCCGCGTTGACATCTTCGTTGGCGATGTTTCCCAGGTAACCATAAAGCCCCGTGAGCGTCAGTCGGTCGCCGAGGATGATGCCGACGTCAAGCGTGTGCCAGTCGCTGCTCTTCTGGACCAGCCCGCCGATCGTTCCCAGGGCGTCGGGCATCTGCCGGTATTCGTAAGCGATGAAGATCTTGTCGGTGATGAGGTACACGACGTTCGCTTCCGCCGTCGCCTGATACTGGTCGGTGAAGCCCATCAGCCCGATCCACGCCGCCTCGCTGAACCGCACGCCGCCCGTCAGGATCAGCGGCCGACCGAACACATCCCCGAACGTCTTGGACGCCGTGACCGTGAAATCAAATCCCCAATTCTTGTCCAGCCCGATCCCCGTCAGCGCGCCGCCCAGACGGTCGTCGATCCGGTTGATGCCATCATTGTACTTGAAGCTCGTGCCGACCATCACATTCGGCGTCCAGTCGCAAAAGGTCTTCTCGGGCAAGATGGTCGCACGCGCGGTGAATGCGTGCATGTAAAGGTCATCGCCGATGTCCGCTCCGGTCGCCTTGAAAAGGTCATCCTGCAGTGTGCCCAGGTCGAGTCGGGCCGCGTTGTATCCAAGCTCGATCTTGCCATAAAGCGTCTCGGTGATGGCGATGCTGTCGTGCTCCTTGGATCGGAGCTGCAGGTGCGTGAAGGAGACCGCGGGCAGTCCGAAGAGCTGGTCCGCCGGACCCGCGTTGACGGGGTATGCGATCGGCGTGATCGCGCCGCCGCCGCCGCCTTCGATCATGTGGACCGGCAGGGGCAGCCCATGCGCCGCGGGCGTCGCAGCGGGTGCGGCTTCCGGTGCCTGCTGGGCAAATGAACCGGCCGTCAGCAGCAGCGCAGGCATGACAAATGCCGCCACTCGGAACACTTGGCCGAATCTGATTTGACGCATGACGTTTCTCCTGAAAGGTGCCAATCGTATTGATTATCAAGTTTTAGATATATATATCCTTTAATAGGCCGTCAATCCGCAATTTCACCTACAGCTCGTTTTTGTGGACAACTCATAACGATCCGCGATTTGTCAGCATTGATTTTTCAAGCCTAAAGCCCCAAGCCTCTCCCTCCGCCCCCCGTGCATCCCCGCCTCCCAACGCTCCCCAACCGTCTCGCGTCCTGCGTCGGCTACCAACGCAAGACCCCAGCCGCAAGACCCGAGACCGGCCCTCGCCTCCGCGTGCATCCCCGCCTCCCCGGCGTTATCCTCCCCAACACGCCCCGGACGACCACAATCCCGAGACGCGATGAATCGCCCGGCAAAAGTAGATTGTCCCCTTGGTATGTAACGCAGTGGGTTTCCATGCATTGAATACTTGATGTACTTACAGGGAGCGATTCGATGACCCGATCTTCGATTCGAAGTGCTTGGCAGACCCTCACCGGCAAGCGCCGCATCGCACGCCACCGGCTCGCGCCCCACCGACCGGCCATCGGCCTCGAAACCCTCGAACCCCGCGCCTTGCTCAGCGTCGCCATCGCCGCAGGCGGCCGAACCGCCACCTACACCGATGTCGACGGCGACCGCGTGACCATCAAGGTCAGCGCCGGCACACTCACCGGCGCGAACTTCAATTCCGTCGCAAAAGGCGCCGGCGAGCAGCTCCGAATGATCGACTTCTCCGCAGGCGGTTTCGACGGCGCAAACCTCTCCGTCACGGCCGTCAAAGCAGCCGGCGGCGACGGGCGGGTCAACATCGGCTTCATCAATTCCGCCGGTCACGACCTGGGCAACGTGTCGGTCAAGGGCGACTTGGCCCAGATCCAAGCCGGAGACAATGACACAACAACCCAGGGCCTCAAATCGCTCAACATCCTCTCCTTCGGCCGCTTCGGCACCGACACCGAGACCGGCGCCAGCAACGCCCTCGACAGCGGCGTCACCGGTGACATCGGAGCCCTCAAGATCAAGGGCGACATGATCGGCGTCGGGCTCTTCCTCTCCGGCAGCATCGGGTCCGTCGCCATCGGCGGTTCCTTGATCGGCCTCAACGGCGACAAAGGCGAGATCTCCGTCGGCGGCGCGATCGGACCCGTCAAGATCGGCCACGACATCGTCGGCGGGCTCGGAAGCGACTCGGGACTCATCAAGAATTTCGCCGGAGGCATCGCCAGCGTCACCATCGGCGGGTCCATCATCGGGGGACCGGCCTCCAACACCGGCGCCATCAGCTCCTTCGGCGACATGGGCCCCGTGAAAATCGCAGGAAGCATCATCGGCGGTGCCGCGGACAATACCGGATTCGTCAAATCCCTCAACGGAAAGATCGCCTCCGTCACGCTCGGCGGGTCACTCGTCGGCGACTCGGGCACCGCCAGCGGTGTCATCACCGCCGCCACCGACATCCCCCTCATCAAGATCGGCGGTTCGGTCACCGGCGGCGACGGCGACAACTCCGGCGAAATCGACGCCGAAAACTCCCTGGGATCCGTCAACATCGCCGGCGACCTCGCGGGCGGCGGCGGCGGAAACTCGGCCCAGATCTTCGGCCACACCATCGGATCCATCACCCTCGGCGGTTCGATCATCGGCGGCAGCAGCAACAACAGCGGCATCATCAACTGCGGCGGCAGCGTCGCCAAAATCTTCATCGCACACGACCTGGCCGGCGGGACCGGAAATGCCTCCGCGACCATCTCCGTCGCCTCCAACATCGATTCCCTGACCATCGGCGGATCGATCAAGGGCGGCGGAAACAACAGCGCCGGCGTCAGCTGCGGCGGGGACTTGCGGGCCGCACGCATCGCACACGACCTGCGCGGCGGCGCCGGCGCATCGTCGGCGGCCATCACCGTCACGGGCAACATCCTCTCGCTTTCCGTCGGCGGGTCCGTCGTCGGCGGCTCGGGAAACAACAGCGCCAGAATTCTCACCAACGGAGACATCAACTCGCTCCAGATCGCCGGCGACCTCCGAGGCCCATCCATCAACGCCACCGACGCCGGCGTCACCGACGCCGGCGCGATCTTCTGTTCAGGACGCATCGGGTCGGCCACCCTCGGCGGGTCCATCATCGCAGGAACCGACACCAGCACCGCAGGAAACCTCACCGGATGTGTCAACATCCACGCGGGCAAGGACATCGGCTCCCTCACCATCAAGGGCGGAATCTTCGGCAACAAAAACACCCATGGCGCCTCCACCATCATCATCACCGCCCTCGGCCAGGCCAACCCCGGACCCGCCACCGATCTGGCCATCGGGAAACTCAGCGTCGGAGGCAGCGTCGAATTCGCACAGATCCTCGCCGGTTATGACACAAACGCCAACGGCCGAAATCCCGATGCACAGATCGGACCCATCAAGATCGGCGGAGACCTTGCCGCCAGCAGCATCGTCGCGGGAGTCGATGACGGCGGCAACGGCTTCGGCAACTCCCTCGATGCCAAGATCCCCTCCCTCGCCGGCGACAACCCGGCCATCGCATCGAGCCTGGCCAGCATCCTCATCGCAGGCCAGGTCCTCGGCACCCCCGCCAACATCAATCTCACCGACCACTTCGGCCTCGTCGCCGAACGCATCGGAGCCGTCAAGGTCGGCGGTATCGCCGCCCCCCTGAGCCTGCTCATCCCCAACGAAAACATCGCGATCGGCCCAACCGGCGATTTCAACATCCTCGAAATCTAATCCCCCCTCGCCCCCGGGAGGGAAAAGGGTGGCGAGTCCCCGAGCCGGGTGAGGGCGCCCGGGAAGTACGCCACGCGCCGTGCTCGCACAACACCCCGCCCCCACGCGACCCCCGGTCGCGGCTTGACACCCAACCGAACCCTCCGAAAATCGGCAATCGGAAATCGCCAATCGGCAATTCCCCCAACTGCCCCCGTGCATCCCCGCCTCCCCGGCGTTATCCTCCCCAACACGCCTCAGACGACCTCGTCGGGTCGCGCTGACGCTCCGCCCACCCCGCGGCGGCAGACACGGCGACGCGATGGATCGCCCGGCAGAAAGTAGAATGTCCCCGTTTCCGGTTCAGGCTTTTGAAAGCAAATCAATCTGTCGTCGTTTCTTTTTGATTTTGCGGTTCTTCAACGGGTTGAACGAGATTTACTAATTGCGAGGCTTCCTCCGGGCGTACTATTGTGGTTTCAACTATAACGGAGCTTTGGATTTGCAAGGTTTGCGGTGGCGGATCAAATTTTTTCACAATTTCATTGATGAGCAAAAAAAGCTTAGCAAAGTTATCAAATGCCTCTTGCGGTAGCTTCGCGGTTCGCTCGGCGAATTGAGATTTTTTGTCTTCTTTCATTTTATTTACGCGGCCTCCGCCGGGTAAACGGATTTCTTCGGTAAAGCCATCTAGGTACTTGTCATCAAACAGCATCTCAATGGACAAATAGGAATTACGTCCAAACTCCTCGGACGCCAAGTTCTGTCGAATGGCTGGAACCGGTAATAGAGCAAGAAATGCATTGTAAATACGGTGCTTTAGAAGTAGGCCGTTTTCCTCATTATGGCTATTATCTCTTGTCCATTTTCCTTTATTGTCCTGCTCAATACGCTTCCATTCCTCGAATGCTTTGTCAAAATCTAAATAGCTCGGCGCGATCCTGATCCAGCGCATAAAAAGTGGCGTCCCTCTGACTTGTCGCCAAACAAGGAAGGAACGCCACCATGGAACGGAATC
>JAYVTU010000129.1:0-3761 GCA_043788485.1 Planctomycetota bacterium | reverse complement strand
TCGCTCGGCGTGGTCACGATGAATCTGTTCAAGGAGAACCTGCGCCCCAACGCCCGCGCCTCGATGCAGGACGCCGCCCGGCGCTGGGGCGCGCAGTTCATGGAAATCTCAACGCCGGAGTTCACCACCTCGACCGAAGCTTTCGATCACAAGCTCTGGCTCGACCACTCTGCCGAAAGTTCGAGCGCGTGGTGTTCCTCGACGCCGACACCGTGGTGCGCTCTGATTGCCCATCGCCGTTTGACCTCGTGCCCGCCACGCACTTCGGCGGCGCGCGCACCGTTTATGACGGTGATCCCAATCGCACGGTCATCGACGAACATCTCGGCCCGATCTGCAAAGCCCAGGGCATCGCCTTGAATTACGAACACGAATACCTCAATAGCGGCGTGATGGTGTTCTCCGGTGACCACGCCAACGTCTTCGAGAAGGCCCGGGAGCTTTCGACCGCCGCCGCGGATCGGCACTGGACTGTGATCGACCAAGGCGTCTTGTCCGTGGCGGTGAAGATGCGCGCCCCTCTGACCCTGCTCGACGAAACCTTCAATCGGTGCGGCGTGCTGCTCAATCAGGCGTTCGATCCGCTGATGAATCACTACATCTACCACTTCTGCGGCATCGCGGATCGCGACGCCAAGATCGACCAGACGCAGTGGACGGTCCCGCCGAGGCCCGCGCCCCTGACGCTGGTGCTCTCGGCGGCGGTGAAGGTCGGCACGTACAACATCGCCGTCCGCGACCCGGCGGTGCGGCTCGGCGAATACCGCACGGCGCTGCGGCGCTGGCTCACCGAGTCGCCCTTCACCCATCTGGTGATCGCCGAATCGTCGGGCACACCGATCCTTGACGATCCTCTGCGGAAGCTGGCCATCGCGCGGGGCAAGGTGCTCACGGAGGTGATCCTGGACCTGAGCGCCGTGGCCAAGCAGCACGGCAAGGGCCGTCCCGAAGCGATGCTGACCGATGCGGTCGTGCCCACGCTGCCTGACGGCCCGTTCTACAAGGTCACGGGGCGTTTGTTCGTCGAGAACATCGCCGAGATCGTCGCCCGCACACGGGCGGACGTGGTCTTCTCAAGCCCGGGACACGATCCCACGCAGCGCATCGACACCCGGTTCTGGAAGGCCACGCGGGAATATTACCTGCGACATTTGTTGCCGCTGACGGAAAGGATTTCCGATGGCCGGCAGCATTCATTCATCGAGAACGTCTATCCGCCGGTCGGGGAGTTTTTGTCACGCCCGGTTTACTGCGGCAGATCGGGGCATGACGGGCGTCAGTATGACCGGCCGCTCAATACACAAGGGGTCGCGGCATGATCTATCAGCTTTACGCCAAGCCCAGCAACCGGGCGCGTCTCTTCACCCAGGACCCCTACGTGCCGTTCGGCCTGGAGCCGGAGGTCAATCCCACCATCGCCTACCGGTGCCCCGAGCTTGAAGATTCCGATGCCCGCTGGGAGCTGCGCGAGTATGCGGGCATGCTGCATCATTGGCGTGTGCCCCACGACAATGACGACTGGATCGGTTTCACCTCGTGGCGGCAGCTCGACAAATTCCCCACCGTGTTCCTGCCCGGTGACCGGGGCAAAATCAGCGAGCTGCTGCGCGACCATGACATGTTGGGATTCGCCAAGTACCGTTTCAACTATTCCTTGGCCCAGCAGACCACGGCGTGTTGCGGTTTTCCAGAGTTCGACAAGTGCCTGCGCAAATTGGTAAGCGAACCCCCGGCCCGGTGGTACACCGACCGCGAAAGCTGCCTCTACTGCAACTACGTCATCATGAAGAAGACCACATTCAACGAATACATGGCGTGGTCTGCGCCGCGGGTGCTCTCGACACTGCGGCAACCCGAATACCGCGGCACTGCCCGCACGGGAAACATGATGGAGCGGTTGCTGATCATCTGGGCCTACGGCAAACGCGTGCGGGACGTGACCTGGGAGTTCTCTGCGGGCATGGGTTCGTCAACACGCCTTCACCGGTGACCGCGTTGGCGCGGCGGCTTCACATCGCGGTCGTCGGTTCTGCCTTGATTTGAAAATGGGCGTGGCGGAAGGCTGCCGTGGTCGCGGCGAAATCCGTGGCTCCGCACGCCCTAACCGCTATTTCGTGACTTGCCGCCAGAAGACACGCAGTTCGTGAATGGCCGCAGCCAGAGTCATTGCGCGAAGCTGCACCTCAGCGGCCAGCGCAGCGAATTCCTCCGCCCAGATTCCAGGTGGCTCGGCCAGCTCCGGTGGAATCGCATGAGTGTTCCGCCGCGCGAAGGTTGCCTGGATGGCCGCGGCGACTTCCGCCGGCTGAACACCGGCGGTTTCGATCAAGAGCACCAGATCGACGAGGTCCTTCGTCCGCATGTTGACGCGATCTTCCCACAGGCGCGTGTACGCATGGATTTTTTCGGCAAATTGGTGGGCCTTTGGAATCGCGAGCACCCGGGCGGGCGGAATGCCGGCAAACACCAGCAGGTCGTCGCCTTCCAGAATCTCCGGTGCCGCGCCAGTTTCGTCGCCAAATCCCAGGTCAATATGAAACCTTCCATACGTCTTGCCTGCGAGGAACGCCTCACAGGGGAAACGAGCACCACCCAGCGGCGCTCCGGCCAGCTCCGCACGGGCCTCTTCAATGCGGAATGTGAGATAGTCACCGAGATCGATTTCGGCGGCAGCCTGCAGTTGCTCGCGGACGATCCGGAGCCGGGCCTGCAGTTCTATGTCTCCGGTTGCGGCACACGTGAGATCAATGTCCCGCGTGGTCCGCGCACGAGGGCGATACCGGAGTTCCATCGCGTATCCGCCCTTGAGTACCCACAGTGGTTTGGGGTGGGCAAAGAGGCGAGCGAGCAGTCGTTCGATCACGAGCTTGAGGCGCAGCGTATTGATGGGGACGCCGCGCTGGGCAGCCACGGTTCTGATCCGAGCTTCCAGGGAAGTTTTGAATGCGGCGGATGATGCAAATGACTTGGCCATGCTCTCATCCGATCAGGGATGCGAAACGCTCGCGGCGCGCCGGAGGCATCGCCTTACCCACCGCTTTCTTCAGTACAGATTCGCGCACCAGCCCTCGCCGAAGAGCGTCCCGGATCGCGCGGTCAAGCTGCTCGTCGGTAATGCCGGGACCGCCGGCCAGATCCTCCAGTGTGCGGAGCGGCGTAGTCACCGCAAAACCCTCGCGGTCCTCGGCACCCGTCGCCGGCAGCCGGGCCTTGTGCAGCACGCACCCCTTCGGCGCGGCCTTGCGGAACGAGGACGGCACGGTGAGGTGTACCTTGGTGGGCAGCACGTCGCTCAGTTGATGGAGAAACAGCGCGCTGGCATGCGAGACAGTGGCTTGCGGAGCATCGTCGCGTCCCCGGCTCCAAAGCGAAAGCCGGATCAGGTCGTCGTGTTCGGCGGGTGGGATCGTGGGCAGGCGGTAGAGCCCATGTGCCGCTCGCTCAAAATTACCCGCTTGGAGGTGGTAGGCCAGATGCGAATAATCGTACCCGGCGGAGGCCGCCTGCTTGGCGGTGAAATACCCGCCGTGCGTGGCGGCCAGAGCATAAAGGGCCTTGAGAGACTCGTGGGTGTTGCGATAGTGCATGCACAATCCTTCAGAATATTTGAAGGATTATGCAATCCCTCGGAGAGAAAGTCCACCGCGCTTCCACGTAATGACGAATCTGCCACTGGGATAGGGTGAACTGAGGCTATCGACCGCCCGCCACTGGCCCGTCACCCCCGGGGTGGGGATAGCGTAAGACGAACGCTCCGCCAA
>JAYVTU010000128.1:0-8193 GCA_043788485.1 Planctomycetota bacterium | reverse complement strand
CGCAACTGCGTCAACGGCGGCTTCCTCCTGCCCTGCGAAACCGTGACGCGCCTCGTCACCGAAATCAAAACCGGCGACGACGTCGAGATCGACACGGCGAACGCGAAGCTCACGAACCACACCAGCGGCAAAACCTACGCACTCAAGCCGCTGGGCGACGTGAAGCCGATCATCGAAGCCGGCGGCGTGTTCAACTATGCGAAAAAGGCGGGGATGATCTGAGCGGAATTTCTCCGTCCTGCCCGCTAAATTGCAGGATATAATCACGCCATGACTTCTTACCAGTTCACCGTCGTGATTGAGAAGGACGAGGACGGCCGCTTCCTGGCCATCTGCCCGGCGCTGCAGGGTTGTTACACCGAAGGCGAGACCGAAGCCGAGGCTCGTGCATTGATCGAGGACGCCATGCGGCTTCACGTGCTCGACCGCCGCGAAAAAGGCGAGCCTATCAACCACGAAGTGGGCGTGACACAGGTTCGAATCGCAGTATGAGTCCCCGGCTGCCGACGATCTCTGGAAAGCGACTGGCCAAGATCGTCGAAGATCGCGGTTTTATATTTTTACGCCAATCCGGAAGCCACATGATTTACGGCCACGCGGACGGTCGGCGGACGACAATCCCGATCCATTCCAATCGCGATCTCGGCCGCGGCCTGCTCCGACAGATCATGCGGGATGTCGGTTTATCAGTTGAAGATTTGATTGACTGAGTAACGCGAGGGATCACTTCAAAACTTCATCGAGATCCACACCCACGCCCTCCGTCGAGAGCGGGCCGGATTTCACGCGCTTCGCGCGCAGCTCGCGGAGCACGAGCGCCATGTCCGGCGGCAGCGGCGCGGTGATCTTGATCGTCTTCTCGGTGATCGGGTGCTGGAACTGCAGGACCGTGGCGTGCAACGCGGGGCGGTCAATCAAGAGATTCTCCGTCTCGGCGATCTTCTTCCAGATCTTCTGGCCTTCTTCCTTGGTGCGGGCGTAAGTCAGATACGGCTTCGATCCCGCGGCGATCGGCGGGTTCGCCAATTCGTGCGGGCCGAACGGTTCGCCGCCGTAGATGATGTCGCTGATGATGGGAAAGCCCAGCCAACTGAGATGCACGCGGATCTGGTGCGTGCGCCCGGATTTGAGTTCGAGTTCGACGAGCGAGTAACCCTGGAACACCTCGCGGACACGGTAGATCGTCACCGATTCCCGGCCGGCGTTGTCGTGACGCACCGCGTACGCCTCGGTGACGCTCGGGTGCTTGCCGATCGGCGCGTCGATCACATCGCCCGGCGGCGTCATCTCGCCGTGCACGATCGCCAGGTAATACTTCTGGACCGTGCGCTTCTCGAATTGCTTGCTGATCTTCCAGTGTGCAGTTTCGGATTTCGCGACGACCATCGCGCCGGTCGTGTCCTTGTCGAGCCGATGGACGATGCCGGGGCGGAATTCTTCGAGGCCGACTTGCGAGAGGGCTTCGAGACCGTTGGTCTTCTGATCCTTGAAGTACCAGGCGAGTGCGTTGACGAGGGTGCCGGTGAGATTCGAGCGTGCGGGGTGAACAACGAGATCGGCCTGCTTGTTGACGACGATGATCTGGTCATCCTCGTAGAGCACGGAGATCGGGATATTCTCCGCGGGGATCTGCTTGATCGTCGGCGGCGGGACATCGACATCGATGACATCGCCCTGCTTGATGATCGTCGAGGATTTCGGGAGCTTGCCGTTCACGGTGACGGCGCCGTCGTTGATCATCTTCTGCAAGCGCGACCGCGAGAGAGCCGGGAGGCGGCTGGTGAGATAGCGGTCGAGCCGGCGTTTGATGTCGGCTCGCTGCAGCTTGAAACGCCGATGCTGCGGGCGGACGGATTCCTCGATCGCGTCGAAGTCGTCGGCTTCGATCGGCAATTCGACATCATCGACATCGGGTACGAGAGGTTCGTCGGACATCGGGAGGGTTCAGGGTTCAGGGTTCAGAGTTCAGGGTTCAGGAAATAGCCGGGCGGCTACGCCGCCCTGGTCGGTCTTTTCAATGTGCGAAGTGATTTACTTTGCGGGTGCAGTGGTCGGTGCGACGGGCGCCGGTGTTTTGGGCGCATCGGTCTTGGGCGCGTCAGTCTTCGGCGCCTCGGGCGCCGGCGTTTCAGCCTTGGGCTGATCCGGGATTGTTGGGAAGTTGCTGAACGGGCTGATGTCGCTGGGCTTGATGGGGGCGGCGGTCGTCGGGGGGAGCGGGAAGACGACGGGCGTGGAGACCTGGTTGAGGTTGAGGAGCATGCGGCTCGCCTGGGCGGAGACGGAGGGATAATCCTTGTCGGCGAGCTTCACGACGGCGCGGTAGTGCTCGGCGGCCTTGTCGAACAGGAGCTGATTTTCGAGCACGGCGGCGAGGCCGAAGTGCGCGGCGGTGGCCTGGAGCGTCGAACGGTCGGGGCGGTCGAGAACCTGCTGGTAATCGCCGGCCGCGTCCTTGAGCAGCTTCTGGCGCTCGTCGGCGGTGGGCTGCTTGGGCTCGGTCAGGCCGCTCTTGGGCGCCGCTCCGAAGATCGCCTCGCGCAGGCGGAGATCGGCCGATTCGAGGTACGCGGCGGCGGCGAACTGCGGCAGCGACTCATATTTCGAGGCGACTTCCTGCTTGCCCATCGGATCGGTGCTCTGGCTTAACTCGCTGTAGGCCTGCTCGAGCGCGCGCTCCTCGCGGCCGGTGAACCAGCGCACGATCATCACGGTCAGGACGGCCAGCAGGATCACCAGCACGAAGTTCATGCCGAACTTCTGCCAGAGCGTCCGGGCGTTGTTCGCGAAGTCGGCGACGTCATCGTGATGATCGGAGACCGCCTCTTCCTTCTCGCTGTCGGGGAGGATCGGCGTGGGCAGGTCTTGCTCGGAGGGCTCGGAACCGGACGGATGATGCTTGGTCATGGGTGGGACTTCAAAGGGGTGTTAAGGTTTCGGTGCAGGGCCGGCGGGCAGGACGGTGAGAGTGATCCTCACGGGGGCATCGATTCGCGGTGCGGCGTCGGTGATCTGAATCACGCATCGCTCGGGGCGTGCGCTGCTGGTGAATTCGAGATGGTCGTAGCCTCGGACGTTTTCGTTGGCACCGGCGATCCAGCCGAGCGTTGTCATCTGGCGGCGGTAGAAGCGGTCGATCGCCAACTTGTCGGCGTGGCCCTCGTAGGTGTGATCGATCACGCGGCCGGTGCCCCAGTCGTAGGAGCGGCTGACCGACTCGACGAGCTTGAACCCGACGGGGACGGGTAGGTCCGCAATCGGCGTCCGATTCTGCGGGAGCAGGTCGGCGGCGGTGAGCGGAGCGGCGGGAGTCGTCACGCTTCCGGCCGGGGCTTCGGTTCCGCCTTCCGAGGCGCAACCGGCTAGGGCCGCGATCATGAGGGCGGCGAGCAGGCGCGGCGCGGTGGGTATCGGGCAGGCAGACATGGCAATCCGTCCAGAATCGAGAACAGTCAGTTTAGCGGAGCGGGGAATCGCGGGCAATTCGTTGATAGCCGGGCGGCTACCGCCGCCCTGGTCAGATTTTGTCAACACGTGGAACAAATCATGCCCTGCACAACCGACCGGGGCCGCGGTAGCGGCCCGGCTATTTCACGTATTTTTTGAGCCGCTCGATGTCGCCGGTCTGCACGATCTCGCGGAGCGTTTGCGAGAAGGCCCACGGGATGTCAGCAGGGATATCGGTCAGGCCGAGCACACGCCCCACCGCTGCGGCCAGAGCGGGCAGGCCGTCGCCGCGCAGGGCGGAAATCTCGATCACGCCGGGTCGCGTCGGCGTTACGTGCGGCAGATCGCATTTGTTGGTGATCCACAGAGCCGGCTCACGCGGCAGGTCGGCCGGATCGGGCCAATCGGTCTGCGGATCGTTGGCGGCAATCAGCACATCGGCGGTCGCGATCACGTTCCGTGCCAACTCAATCGCGCGGCGCTCGATCGGATCGGCGGTGACGCGTACACCGGGCGTGTCGAGCCAGCGGACAACAATTTCACCACCGCCGGGCATCGCGGGAAGTTCGGCGAGCCCTGCGACCCAGTCGCGCGTCGTGCCCGGCAGGTCGGCGGTGATGCTCGCGGCGCGACCGATCACGAGATTCGTCAGTGTGCTCTTGCCGACGTTCGGCCGCCCGACGACGACGACGGTCGGCGGCGTGATGAGACAATCGAGCGCCCGATCCGGGGCGGTTCTCATTCTCATATTCTCAAGAATATGAGAATGAGAAATGCCCGCGGTTGCGGCCTGATCACCATCGGCGACGCCTCGCCATATCCGCGGCTGATCGAGCAGCAGATCGATCGCCGCGGGACTGGCGGCGCGGGCGAGCGCGGCGAGCATGTCGGCTTCGAGCTCGCTGGCCGCCTCGGGATAGACCACCCGCGCCGGCACATCGGAAGCGTGCACAGCGCCAAGTTCCTGCAAACGCTCGGCGATCCGCTGCACCACCCGCGGCCCGCCGTGCGGCATGAACTGGCACCAATCGTCACGCCAGGCGATGACGATTCCCTCATCGATCCCGGCGAGATCGGCGAGCTTCGCGGTCGGCGTGGGAGACTTGCCGGTGAACTCGCGGAGGATCTGCGCGGCGCGCGGGCCGTGGATCTGAATAATGGCAATGGCCCCCGGCGCGGGGGCCGTGGTGATGAGGAATTGAGTTGACGCGGGTGCGGGGACCATAGGCAAGAGGATACAGGAACAATGATGCTGCCGTGAGCGCATGATGAGCATGCTCGATCGGATGCCACATGGCATGGCCGCGAAGGCCCATGTGCTTCATCACACGGCGGAGCGAAGACCTGAAAATCAGTGAAGACCGGCAGAAAATCACGTGCTCGTTCGACTGCCCTGAGTTACCATCTCACGTGTTTCGTGCGACCCCAACGTGCGTGTCACTCCGACACACATCCACGCACATGGCGGCTATCAGCGGCCACGACTTGCGGCGCCAGGCCCACCCTATCGAATTGATGACGATGCCCCAATGAAACAGACGCTCGCAATCATGACGGTGTTGATGCTGCTCGCGCCACTCGCGCGGTTGCATGGCGACGAACCGCCGATCGTCGGTGCGATCCGCTGGGATGGCTGGTATGGCAAAGGGGATGTGGTGAAGGCCGTCGAATCTTCGCTCGGGCAGCCCAAGTACCATTTTCGCTTGCCGTGGTTCAGCCGTGTGTTGGGCGGGGACACGGTGAGCATCAACGGCGACTCGCAGGCCATCGTGGAGCTGGAGATCGCGTATGCGGCGCAGGCAGGGCTGAACTATTGGGCCTTTGTGGATTACTGGGATGAATCGCCGGACATGAGCATTGCATTGAATCGCTATCTGGCTGCAAAAGACAAACGGGGCATCCGTTATTGTCTTGTTGAGGAAGGCGCGAGGCTCGACAAGGTTGGCACCAAGGGTTGGAGCAGGCTCGTAGAGCACTTTCGAAATCCCGATTACCAAACCGTGCTCGATGGCCGACCGCTGCTGTTTGTGTTCGCCAAGACCAGGAAGCTCGGAAAGGCCGAGTGGGATGAGCTGAGGCGTCAGACCCTCGCCGCAGGTCTGAAAGCGCCGTATCTCGTGCTCATGGGCTGGAACGCGGAAGCGGAACGTGCGGAACTCGGCTTCGACGCCATCTCCGAGTATGCCTGCGCCGGCAAAGGCTACACGATCGATCCTGAAACCTACGCGAAACTCACTTCTCATCACGTGCGCGAGAAGCTCTGGGACAAATGGAAGCGGGAACGTACGCCCTGCATCACCTTCGCCACCTCGGGCTGGGATACGCGACCGCGTCAGGAGCGCCCGCCGCAATGGTGCACATGGGTGAAAGCCACGCCCGATCCCACGCCGCCTGCGCAGCAAAAACCGCTCATTGACGCCGCGACCGCTACACCGGATGAACTCGCCGCCCACCTTCGTGACGCCATCGAATGGACCAAGGCCAATCGCGACATCAATCCCGCCAACGCCATCATCATCTACGCCTGGAACGAGCACGACGAAGGCGGCTGGCTCCAGCCGACACTTGGCGCCGATGGCCGACCGAATGAAGAACGCATCGAAGCAGTAGCGAAACTTTTGCGCTCATCGCCGCTGCAGAACGCCTCACCGAGACCATGAAACTCAGGCGCGGAAAAGGGAAAATTCATTATGGCGCGCACGGATGTGGTATTGAAACCGGACGTCCGGGGGGTTTCCCGAAGGCGCGATGGGCTTGAGTGGGATTCGCAGGCTTAAGGTGTGGAATCGGGCGGTGTTAAAACGGAAGGTTCGGCGGAGCGGGTGCGAAAAAGCGCGCGGGGGGAGGGGGTGAAAATGTCCGGTCGACGGGGTTGTGCGCACGGATGTGCGCGCGGCTGTGACCGGTTTGGCAGTGATGCAGTGATGCACAGCCCGGCGCACCCTCACCCGGCTCGGGGACTCGCCACGCTCTCCCCGGGGGCGAGGGGATCAGCGTTTGATGCGTGCCGAGCCGCCGGCGGCGGTGTGTTTGAGTTCTTCGAGGGTGATCTGGCTGGTGTCGCCGCGTGTGGTCATGAGCAGGGCGCCGTGTGCGACGCCGGTGTTGACGCAGGTTTGCGGATCGGCGCCGGTGAGGAAGCCGTGGATGAAACCGGAGGCGAAGCCGTCGCCGCCGCCGACGCGGTCGGTGATTTCGAGGCCGGGGAATTTCATGCCGTCGTAGAAGGTTCCGTCGTGCCACATGATGGCGGACCAGTCGTTGATGAGGCCGGACTTGACGCCGCGGAGCGTGGTGCCGACGACCTTGATGTTGGGGAAATCCTTGACGACCTTCTCGACCATCTTCTTGAAGGCCCGCGTGTCGATCTCGCCCTTCTCGACGTCGACGCCCTCGACCTCGTAGCCGAGCACCTTCTGGAAGTCCTCCTCGTTGCCGATGAGGCAGTCGATGAAGGGGACGAGTGGTCGCGTGGTGGCGATGGCGTCCTTGCTGCTCCAGAGTTTGGAGCGGAAGTTCAGGTCGTAGCTGACGACGGTGCCGGCTTCGTGGGCGGCCTTCACTGCAGCGGTCACGACCTCGCGTGTCGATTGGGAGAGGGACGCCATGATGCCGCCGGTGTGCATCCAGCGGACGCCGCGCTTGGCGAAGAGCTCGTTCCAGTTGACGTCGCCGGGCTTCATCTTGGACGTGGCGGAGTGGCCGCGGTCGTAGAGGGTGACGCTGGCGCGTGGGCCGGTGCCGACTTCGGTCCAGTTGAGGCCGATGCGGGCCTCGCGGCCGACGCCGTCGTACTTCATGTTGACGACGTGCTTGATGTCCAGGCCTGCGGAGCGTGCGTGGTTGACGATGATGGAGCCGACGGGATTATCGACGAGTCCGCCGACCCAGCCCGTGCGCAGACCGAGGCGGGCGAGGGCGTAGGCGACGTTGTACTCGCCGCCACCGACCCAGACCTCGAGCATGTTGGCGAACTCGATGCGGCCATAACCCGGGGGGCTGAGGCGGACCATGCACTCGCCGAGGCTCACTTGGTCGAGCTGGCATTCGGAAGCGGGACGGATTTTCAGGGCGGGCATGGCGTGGGTCCTTTTCTCGTGGCGGGGTGGAATGTCGGACGAAGTCGAGCGGCATATTTTGCAGGTCGCGGCGTGGGCGTCAACTCGCGCGACGTGAAATGTACACGGTGCCGCAACGCAAACCACAACAACCGGTCGCCCCCCGGTTTTGACCCGCGCCTCCCCCACGCTTATGATCGACGCCCCGCTTCAGGAGAGGTGACCGAGCGGCTGAAGGTACCGGTCTCGAAAACCGGCGTAGCGCACTGCGTTACCGTGGGTTCGAATCCCACCCTCTCCGTTGATTCATTTTCGACCCTGAGCTAAGCCGGTTAACAGCCGCGACTTAGCTTTTTAATGCGCGGCCATTGGCTCCCGCTGGTGCACAAAACGTGCACTTTTGGTGCACACGGAGCAGCCCATGGCCCGCCCCCAAACCTCAGCGCGAAAGCGTATCGGTCGTGTCTCCTATTTTGCGCACCACGGCAGTTATTACATCTACTATCGGTCCGGCGGCACCGCCTGCCGACTCCGCATCGGCACGAGCGGCTCACAGGCGCAGTGCGCCGCGTCGCTGCTCAACGCCAAGCTAGAGCATTTTCACCATGCCTCTAGCGCGATCCGCGTTCAGTCGTTAATCTCGCTGGTGATCGAGAAGATCACTGGGAGCCTGGCATGGAAGCCTATT
>JAYVTU010000127.1:0-3628 GCA_043788485.1 Planctomycetota bacterium | reverse complement strand
GGAGCAACCCGCCGTGGCACAACGGCACGAAGAAGACCCAGAGGATTTGGAAGTAAAACATCCGAACGAGGAGCTTGGCGGCCTGGATAATGTGGTGGTTCAACATCTCGTTGCTCCCTTCGCGGCTTGGCGTCGTCGCGGTTTCGAGAGGGTCCTCTATATAAGGACGCGACGTCACGGTTTTGCGCAAGAACGGTGCGCGGCGAACGGGGCGCGGCGGCGCAACTCAATCGCGCGGCGAGCGTTGAGAATTTTTGGAATAATTTTCAGGATGTGAAACAGCGGTCGCGCCCGGTGCGCCGCGGTGAGGACAAAATTGTGCGCATTTCCCGGCGGATTTTGTGCGCTGTGGTGCGCACGGAAGTGACCAAACGGCTGAATTTCCAATTTTTCGGATTTTTTGGGGCTTTTTGGGCTGCTTGGTTTGATGTAAGTGTTGGAGGAACCCGCGGAGGTCTCGGCACTGAAGTGCCGATGCTTCGTGCTTGGGGAGGGGGACGCATCCCGCTGAAGCGGGATGCGCCGAGGGGGGGGGCGGGGCGAGGGTTAGTTGGCGGGGGTGATTTTGAGGTTGCGGAAGCTGACGGCGCCGTGGTTGCCTTGGAGCATGAGGGGGCCGGTGGGTTTTTCGGTGTCGGAGAGCTGGCTTCCGGTGGGGCCGAGGACTTCGACGTCGCGGTGGACGACGGAGCCGTTGAGTTCGACTTTGGTGAACTTGGCGTTGGCGGTTTTTTTGCCGTCGGCGTCGAAGCGCGGGGCGAGAAAATCGATTTTGAGGGTCTGCCACTCGCCGGGCTTTTTGAAGGCGGGGTTGGCGGGGGCCTTGACGCCGTAGATCGCGGCCATGTCGCCCTTGTCGGGGTTGGCGTCCTTGCCGAAGCTGTCGAGGACCTGGACCTCGTACTCGCCCATGAGGTAGACGCCGGAGTTGGAGCCCTTGGGGACCATGACTTCGAGTTCGACGGTGACATCGCCGAAGGTTTGCGTGGTGTAGAGGTCGACGCTGTGCCCGTGACCGGCGCTGATGTTGACCAGTTCGTGGCCGGCGGGGTCGGCGATGAGCTGGCGCGGGTCCTTGGGATCGAGGCTGGCGGCGCCGACGGTCCACCCGCCGGTCTTGTCCTCCTTGGCGCGGCCCTTCCAGCCGGTGAGGTCCTTGCCATTGAAGGGCGAGACGGCGTCGGCGGCGAAGGCGGCGGCGGTGAGGGCGAGGAGAAGGGCGGCGAGAAGCGGGGCGGGTTTGAAGCGGATGCGCATGGTGAATTGCTCCATTGGGGCCATGATAGGCTGCTAGACGGCGGCGGGGGTGGAGTGCTCTGCGGCGGCGGCGCGTGCGGCGCGTCGACGTGCGGCGTAGCGTTTGACGACTTCGTCGGCGATGACGCCGGCGAGGATGACGGCTCCGACGATCGCGAATTCGAGCTTGTCGGAGATTTTCACGAGGACGATGAGGTTGTAGAGCGTCTGCATGAGGGCGGTGCCGACGACGACGCCGAAGATGCTGCCCTCGCCGCCACGCAGCGAGCAACCGCCCAGGACGGCGGCGGCGATGGCGTAGAGCTCGAAGAAATTGCCGAAGCTCGAGGGCGAGACCGAATTGGAGTCCAGCGCGAAGAGGATCCCGCCGACGGCGGCCAGCGCGGTGCAGATGACGTAGGCGAGGATCGTGACCTGGCCGGTGGCGATGCCGCTGTAACGTGCGGCTTGCTCGTTGCGGCCCAGGGCGAGCATGTAGCGGCCCCAGATCGTGCGATTCAGGAAGACGGCGGCGACGATCGCGACAAACAGAAGAATGAAAAACGGATAGGGGATGCCAAACGCCTCGCCGCCCAGCGGCAGCTTCCCGCCCTCCAGCGCGGAGAGGGAATTGGCGTATTCGTCGCTGAATCCCATGGGCTGGTCGTTGACGAGTTGGCGGGTGATCCCGCGGTAAAGGAGCAGGCCGCAGAGCGTGACGACGAACGGCTGCAGGCCGAGCTGGGTGACGAGCAGGCCGTGCGTGAGCCCGAGTGCGACGGCGATGGCCAGCACGGCCGCGACTCCGGCGACGGCGGGCATGCGCTGCTCGCGCTTGACGGGGATGGCCCACCACTGGCCGGTCAGCGGTTCGAGGTCCTGCGAGAGTTCGGTGCGGGTTCGGTCGCCTTCGATCGTCGCGGAATTGACACGGAGCTGCTTGAGACCGCCGTCGGCTCGGACGAGCGTGATCTGGTCGCGGGGGCGGAGGCTGGAGCGGGCGCCGGCGATGGTCAGCGATTTGGCTGACGCGCCGGCGGCGGGGTGGGCGCCATCGACGGGGTAAGCCCGCGCGACGAGTCCCGCGCCGTCGTCGGCGGTGGGCGCGGCGTCGAGCGTCAGGGCGATGGCGTGGACGGTGGAATTCCCCACGGTGAATTCGGTCGGCGCCGTCTGTGTGACGGTCGCCGACAGGCTGCGTGCGCGTTTGCCCCCGTAATAGCGCAGGTGGTCGCCGGGTTTGAAGGGGTCGCCCTCGGCGGCGACGACGAGCTGCTTGTCGGCGGCGCGGACGGCGAGGACGGTGACGCCCTCGTACGGTTGGTAATCGACATGGAGGAAGATCGCCAGCAGGCAGCCGCTGAGGCAGACGACGGAGCCGATCGAGAGGTCGATGCCGCTGGTGATGATGACGAAGGCGACGCCGATGCCCAGCACTCCGTAGAGTGCGGTTCTGCGGAGGAGGTTCTCGATGTTGTTGCCCGAGAGGAAGGCATCGGGGACGTAGATGCCCAGGAAGACCCAGATGATGAGCAGCAGGACCAGGATGCCGAAAACCTTGGCGTTCATCTCAAACCTCGTTGCGGGGAGAATCGGTCGGAGTCCGCCGCTTAGGCGGCCGTTGCGTCGCCTGTGGCGAGCTTCATGATGGATTGTTCGCAGAGCTGTTCGCGGCGGAGCTGGCCGGTGATGCGGCCCTCGTGCATCACCAGGGTGCGGTCGCTCATGCCCAGCACCTCTTCCATCTCGCTGCTGACGAACAGGACCGCAACGCCGGTGCGTGCCAGCTCCTCCATCAGGGCGTAGATCTCGGCCTTGGCGCCGACGTCGATGCCGCGCGTCGGCTCGTCGAGCAGCAGGACCTTGGGCTTCATGGCCAGCCACTTGCCCAACACGACTTTTTGCTGGTTGCCGCCGGAGAGGAATTGCACGATCTGGCGGTCGCTGGGGGTCTTGACGCGCATCGCCTGGATCATCTGGTCGCTGATCGCCCGTTCGGCGGCGCGGTTGAGGAATCCGCCACGCTGATCCCGGCGCAGGCTCGCCAGCGACATGTTCGTCCGGACGGTCATCTCGAGCACGAGCCCCTGCTGCTTGCGGTCCTCCGGCACGAGCGCGAGCCCCGCCGCGATGGCGTCACGCGGGGTGCGCAGCTCCACGGCCCGGCCGCCGACGCGGATGGCGCCGCGCACCGCCGGTGTCACGCCAAACAGCGTCGTCAGCAGTTCCGTGCGCCCAGCGCCGACGAGACCCGCCATCCCGACGATCTCGCCGGCACGCAGACTGAAACTCAGTTCGTGTTCCGGGTGCGCCGGCGTCCGCAGCCGCTCGACTTCGAGCACGGTTTCGCCGGGGTGGTGCGGCTGGTGGGGGTAGAACTGGGACAGTTCGC
>JAYVTU010000126.1:0-29725 GCA_043788485.1 Planctomycetota bacterium | reverse complement strand
CTGCCGACGGGCCTGAAGCTTCAGGAGGAGCCGCGGTGCGTTGAATCACTGGCGCCGGGGCAGAGTTGCACGTTTGAGTATCAACTTCTGGCGCAGCGGCGCGGGAGCTATTACCTGGGCGGACCGAGCGCGATCTCGGTGTTTCCGTTCGGGCTGACGCGGTCGAATCGCTTTTCGCCGCAGTCGCAGCAGTTCATCGTGTACCCGGCATTCCGCGAGATCCGTTCGATGGAGATCGGCCACGGCCAGAGCTATCAGCCGGGCGGCGTGGCGCTGGCGAGCCGGGTGGGCGATTCGCTGGAGTTCATCGGGACGCGCGAGTACCGCACGGGGGACCGCATGCGCGATCTGCATCCGCGGTCGTGGGCGAGGCGCGGGTTCCCGGTGGTGCGGCAGCGCGAGGAAGAGTTCATGACGCGCGTGGCGATCTTTGTGGACACGTACTCGGCGAAATGGCGCGGCGGGCGAGGGCTTGAGGCGAATCTTTCGCTGGCGGCGGCGGTGGCGGATTACGTGTCGCGGCGGGACTACGTGGTGGACCTCTTCGCGGCGGGGCCGCAGCTCTACCACTTCTCGGCGGGACGTTCGCTGGCGCATCTCGAGGACATCCTCGACATCCTGTCGTGCATCGAGCGATGCGGGGATGATCCGCTGGAAATCATCGGGCCACAGTTTGCCAAGATGCTGCCGCAGACGACGGTCGTTGTCGCGCTGATGATGAACTGGGATGCGAAGCGCGAGGCGTGGGTTGAATCGGTGCGGAGCACGGGCGTGACGATGAAGCTGATCGTGGTGACGGACGACAAGAAGCAGGCGGAGCGCGCGGTCGCCTGCGGCGCGACGCATCTGCGGATCGCGGAGGCGGAGGCGGGCGTCGAATCGATCTGACGGACGGACTGACGGCGGATCCGTTTGGAGCGGGCATCGATGGCTGACAAGTTGAACAACATCGTGCGACCGGCCTGGCCGGTGATGGTGATGACGATCATCGCCGCGGCGACGCTGGGCATCTGCTCCGGGTCGGTCGGCGCGCCGCTGATCATCTGCGGCCTGCTGCTGCTGCACCTGGCGACGGGGATACCGCGGCTGGCGAGACCGCGCACGTTCTACGCTGTGCTGCTGATGGTGCCGTTCGGTTTGTGGATCCGGTTCGGCGCGGCGCGGATCATGCTGCTCAGCGCCCAGGTGCCCGTCGGATTCCTGGCGGTGGTCGGCTTCTACATGCTGACGCTGGCGACGCACCACCTGCTGGCACTGCGCTCCGGCGGGAGCCGGGATTACGCGATGGCTTGCGCGGTGATGGGCATGGGGATCGCCGGGGCGTTCAATTATGAGTCGAATCCGCTCTACACGCCGACGCTGCTCGTGTTCGTCGTGCTGCTGCTGTGGTACGTGCGGCGGGAGATCGTCGAGCGCCGGGCCGATGCGCTGACGGTGGCACGAACACAGCGGGATTGGTGGCCCTATGCCTCGATGCTGCTGGTGCTGGTGCTGCTGACGATGGGCGTGCATCAACTCTTCGTGCAGCGCATCGATCAGATGAGCAACTGGGCGATGCGCATGCTCGCGCCGAATTTCTCGCGGCCGTCGGAGATCGGGTTCAGCGAGACGTCGCGGCTGCGGAGCATCAGCAAGATGTGGGGCGGGAGCCCGGAGCGGGCCAGCGAGGTGGTGCTCGAGGTCTTCGGCGAATACCCCGGCGCGTACATGCGCGGCGCGGTTTATCAGTCGTACAACTACGGCACATGGCAGCCCATCGAGGACCGGCAGATCGCGCAGCCCGAGGGCACCGATGGCGGCCGGAACATGTTCAACATCTCGACTGTTCCCGCGACGAAACAGCAGGCGATGGTCTATCCCGCCAGCGACATGTCCAAGTGGTTCTTCATGCCGCTGGGCACGCACCAGGTCGCCACCTTCGTGGACCGCGTGAAGTACACGCCGCTGCAGGCGATGAAGCCCAAGGATGATTCGCTGGCCGGCGGCTACGCGATCTACGATGTCGTCGGCCGCCCGCCGCCGCCGACCGAAGCGGATCTCGCGGTGCCGCCGCATCTGCGCTCTTCGCTGCAGGCATTCGCCCGCGGCGTCGTCCCCGCCGGCAGCACGCCGCGTCAGATCGCCGAGAGCCTCACGCAGCATTTCAACACCAACTTTCACTACGAATGGGGCATCGAGCTGCGCAGCGGCGAGGACCCGGTCCTCCAGTTCCTCAATCATTTTCACAAGGGCCACTGCGAATACTTCGCCTCGGCCGGCTGCCTGCTGCTGCGGACGTGCGGTGTGCCGGCGCGGTACGGGACGGGATTCATGCTGACCGAGGAGGGGCTGGGCGGCGGGAGCTGGGTCGCGCGGCGGCGCGATGCGCATGCGTGGATCGAGGCGTATCTGCCGCCGCAGGGCTGGACCGTCGTCGAGATGACGCCCGGCGCCGAGCTGCCGACGAATCCGGCGAACGTGAAACGCGCCACCGGCGCGGAGCGATTGATGCTCTGGTTCCGCCTGCAGTGGGACCGGCTGACGAGCCTCGCGTTCTACGGCGGGGCCAAGGCGCTGATCAACGCGTTTCTCGACTTCATCGCCAGCATCCCGCAGCGTCTTCCGATCTGGGCGTGGGTGATTCTGGCGATAATCGGCGTCGGGTGGGTCACGCGCAAGGACATCATCGCGTACCTGCGGCGGGGCCGCGCCGGACCGGCCGATCTCGAGGTCCGGCAGCTCCAGATCAAGCTCCGCGAGGCTGAAAAGATGCTGCGGCGTCACGGCTTGGTGCGGAGGCCGAGCATGACGGTCGCGAGCTTCCTGCGTCTCGTCGAATCGGCCGTCGCACTGCCGCCCAAGGTCCGTGAGCACTCCGCCGACCTCCTCGGTCAATACCTCCGCCGACGCTTTCGGCCGATGTCAGGCGAACCGGACCGCAAATAAAACCCGCGCAACCTTTGTGATTTCCCGATTCAAGTCGATAATAGTGTTGAACCCGGGAGTCACGCCTCTTTGCGCAGGAAGCACAGAATCCACGGCCGGTTTCACGCACGCCGCGGGGCCGTGCGCCGCTGGCTCGCGGTGCTGCTCGTGCTCACCGTCGCCGGCATGGGCTGGGGCTACTATTACCTGACGCGTCCGCAGCGCCTCGCAAAGATCACCACGCAACTCCTCGAGCAGATGACCGGCGCCCAGGTCCGCATCGACTCCGCCGACTTCAACTGGGGCGGCACAATCGAGCTGCGCGGCGTCAAACTCTTCGTCCCCGGCCTGCCCCCGCAACAGGCCCAGCTCTTCGACGCCGATCAGGCCCTGCTGAAGATTGATCCCTGGGCGCTGCTCCGCGGAAAATTCACCGCACGGCAGATCAATCTCATCCGTCCCTCGCTCTGGCTCACCGAGATCGGTCAGGACAAATTCAACTTCAGCGTCCTCCAGAATCTCCGCACCGGCGACACCGAGCTGCCCGCCCTTCCGCGCATCTACATCCAGCAGGGCAGCCTCCGCTTCGGCGAGGTCCACGATGGCCGCTATCAGGCGATCGGCGTCATGCAGCTCGGCGGAAGTCTCAACCCCGACCCCGATCGCCCCGAGCGCTACATCTACGAGCTCTACCAGTACAAAGCGAACGACCCCTCCGCCACCGCGAGCGCGCCGCTCACCGGGAAGTTCGATCTTAAGAATCTGAGCGTCGACGCGAACCTCGCCGACTTCCAGTTCGCCGACCCGCACCGCAACATGCTCCCGCGACAGGTCCGCCAGTGGTGGGACCGCTTCGAGCCCAGCGGCTCGCTGCAGGATGTGCGCATCGATTACGACCCGCGCACCGGCCCTTCCGCCGACGTCAAAGTCCAAGGCGTCGCCATCACGCTCCCCATGCTCACCACCAAGGACTACCGCGCCCGCATGACCGATGTGAGCGGCGCGTTCCACTTCGACGCCAACCAGGTCCGCATCGACAACCTCGTCGGCGAGATCGAGGGGCTGCAGTACATCATCAACGGCACGATCGACGGCTACGGTCCGAACGCGGCGTTCAACATCACGCTCAAGACGCTCCCCTTCCGCATCCCCGAGAAGCCGCGCTACATGGTCGCCCTGCCGCTGCCCGTGCAAAAAGCATTCGGCCTGCTCACGCCGATCGGCTGGCTCCGCGTCTCCATGAAGATGAGCCGCGCCGCCCCCACCGGCGAAATCCCCGGTGCCATCGATTACCAGGGCAGCGCACAGATCCTCAGCGGCGCCGATCTCCGCGCGGAACTCCGCGGCACCAAGCTCGCCGAGAATCTCACCGACGAGGACGTCAACAGCCACGGTCACTACGAAAAATTCCCCTACGAACTCAACAACTGCCGCGGACTGATCACCTTCGACACCAAGCTCATCGAGGTCAAGAACCTCACCGGCGACACCGGCGGCGGAGGCTCCGTCACGATCACCGGCACCATCACGCCCCAGGGCATCACACCCGCCGTCGATCTGGTCGTCACCGCTGTCAACATCCCGTTCGATCAGAAGCTCCACGATGCGCTGGGCGAGACCCAGCAGAAGTCGCTCGACGCCTTCTTCAACCGTCCGCAGTGGGATCGCCTGCACAAGGCCGGGTTCTACGTCACGACCGCCGAGCACGATGCCGACGAGAAGCGGCATACCGAACTTCAGGCGGCGATCCGCGACGACAAGGAAAAGAGCCTGCCCACCGATTCGCATCAGGCGGAGTTCGACAAGGTCGCCACGTCGCTCAAGCTCCCTATTTTCGACCTCGGCGGACACGCCAACGTCGTCGTCAAGGTCACTCGTGACGAGACCGCCACCTCGGAGCATCCGTTCAACCTGCACACCACGATCGACTTCACCGACGCCAACGTCGTCTTCATGTTCTTCCCCTACCCCGTCCGCGTGCAGCAGGGCCGGCTCATCCTGATGCGCGACAGCGTCTCCTTCGAGAATTTCGTCGCCGTCGGCCTGCACACCGGCCACGGCGGGATCAGCGGGACCGTCGATTACGTCGGCGAGGACCGCCACATCGATCCGCACATCGCGCTCCAGGCGATCGGCCTGCCGCTTGATGAACTGCTCTTCGAATCGCTCGGCGAATTCCGCGGGCGATGGCTGCGGCAATTGCGGATGGCCGGGGCGGTGAACGTCGAGACCTCCATCTTCCGCAAGAACGATCAGATCGATTTCATCGCCGCCGTGGACCTGCAGGACAACACCGCCACGCCCGGCGGTGGCGGATTCACGCTTACCGATCTCCGCGGCAAATTCACCGCCACGCTCAACACCATCAAGCTCGAAAACGTCACCGGCCATCGCGGCGAGGGCAGGGTCCGCATCGACGGCGACTCCGAGTGGACCAACGCCGAAAAGCCCACCGCGAAGATCAGCGTCGCCGCGACAGGTCTGCATTTCGAGGATCACGTGCTGGACCTCATCGACGCCTTCAACCACGACGCGGCTGTGGCCGTGACCAAAACCTGGGACCAGTATCAACCCGCCGGCATCTTCGACACCGATGCGGCGTACACCCTCGCGTCAGACGGGCAGAAGAACTTCGACCTCAAGCTCCGGCCCAAGAATCTCGATCTCACGTACGCCAACCTGCGCATGAAGCTGACCGGCGTCACCGGCTCCGTCGCGGTCGCCGATGGTGTCGCGACGTTCGACCATTTTGCCGCCGAGCTCGACGGCGGACAAATATCACTCAACGGCACCGCGAAGTTCGGCGATGAGCCCGAGACCGATCTGGCCGTCACCGCATCGGGCGACCGCTTCTCGCCCAGCTTCCACGCCCTGATGCCCGCGAGCATCAACAACCTGATCGCGGCGCTCAAGCTCACGGGCAAATACGAGATGGATTTCCCGCGCTTCAAGGTTCGCCCCGCTGCGAAGGAGGGCCGCTGGCTCGACACGCAGGGCACGATGAAGCTCACCGGCGGCACGTTGCAGGTCGGCTTGGGGATCACCGATTTCAACGGTGACGTCGCGCTGACGGCCGTCGCCGACGCCGGGGCGGAGCGGCCTGCGATCACCGCCGACATTCATGCCGATCATCTCCGCGTCACCGACCGGCTCATCGAAGATTTCCGCATGCAGCTCCGCCCCGGCGCGGTGACGCCGGGCGGCCCCGCCGATTCTCGCATGCTCATCCCCCTGCTCGCCGGCAAGTGCGCCGGCGGGCTCATCGCCGGGACCGGCGCGCTGGACATTGCCGACAGCCGATTCGTTTTACAGATGGCGCTGTCGGACGCCGATCTCGCCATCCTCGCCAAGGCCGAGCCCGCGCCGGGATCGGTCTCCGCTGCGCCGCATGTGACGCCGTCACCCACGCCCCCCACCGCTGCGCAGCCCGCCGCACCGCTGCCTGGTCCGTCAGCTCTTCCAGATCCATTGCCCGCAGTGACGCAGCTCCCCGCGGCGATTCAGGGGGCCGTCCTCCCCGCCGCCAAGCAGGACAAGCCGATCTCCGGCCGCGTCTCGGCATCGCTGACGCTCGAGGGTTCGTGGGCCGACGCATCGCAGCTGCGCGGCCGCGGCGACATGGTCGTCCGCGAGGGCCAGCTCTACGGTGTGCCGATGGCCTTCGGCCTGTTCCGCATCACGCACCTGGCCCTGCCCGTCACCGACACTTTCGAGTCCGCATCGCTCGGTTACTATGTCCGCGAGGACCGTGTCATCTTCGAGCGCATCCGCATGGACTCCAAATCGATGAGGCTCGCCGGCACCGGCTCGATGCAGCTGTCCACCGGCGACGTGGACCTGACACTCACCACCTCCAACCCCGGCGGGCTCGACCTCGGCCCGCTGACCGATCTCATGGCCAAGTTCCGCAATCAGCTCCTGACCATCCGCGTCACCGGAACGCTGCAGCAGCCCGTCACCAAGGCCCAGCAATTCACCGGATTCACCCGCGCCTGGCAAGATGTGTTTGGACCCAAATGAACAACCAAGAAAACCCCGAAATCAGCGGCAAATCCCCTCGCCCCGGCAATTCCCCGGTCCGCGATCCACGCATCATCGAGCACCTCAACGAGGCGATCCGCCTCATGGGCGCCGATCCCAACGAGACGCCCGGCGAGATGGTGCGCGAGACCATGCAGACCGCGCTGCGCATGCTGCGCGACGATGCCGACACCGGCCAGCACAAGCTCGTGTCACGCAGCCTGCGCGAGCTGCGCTACGCCATGAAGGTCTTCAACGGCTACCGCGGCGTGCGCAAGATCTCCATCTTCGGCTCGGCGCGCACGCCCGAGACGCACCCCGATTATCAGATCTGCGTGCAGTTCGCCCGCGCGATCGCCGAAGCGCAGTGGATGGTCATCACCGGCGCCGGCGACGGCATCATGCGCGCCGGGCACCAGGGAGCCGGCGCCAAAAACTCCTTCGGCGTCTCCATCCGCCTGCCCTTCGAAACCAATTCCAACGATGTCATCGTCGGCGACCCGAAGCTCGTCACCTTCCGCTACTTCTTCACGCGCAAGCTCATCTTCGTCAGCCAGTGCGATGCCCTCGCCCTTTTCCCCGGCGGGTTCGGCACGCTCGATGAAGCCTTCGAGGTGCTCACGCTCGTGCAGACCGGCAAGACGCCGATGATCCCCATCGTCATGGTCGAGCCGCCCGGCTCCGGCTACTGGGCCCACTTCGATGTCTGGGTCCGCGACCACCTGCTGGCCCACAAGCTCATCAGCCCGCCCGACCTGAACCTCTACCACATCTTCAACGACCCCGAAGAAGCCGCCCTGCACGTCCTCCGCTTCTACTCCAATTATCACTCGCACCGCAACGTCGGCCCGCGCTTCGTGATCCGCATCCTCCGCCCCATCACGCCGCTCCAACTCGACCGCCTCAACGGCGAATTCAAAGACCTCGTCGCCGAGGGCAAGATCGAGCAGACCGGAATCCTCGAGGGCGAAGACGCGCACCACCACCTGCCGCGCATCGTCTTCACCAGCACCAAACGCGACTACGGCAGACTTCGTCTGCTCATCGATCGTTTGAATCAGTTCGGCTTGCCGGGGTAACTGCGGCCGGCTCGCGCATTACGGAATAGCCGAGCGTCACGGCTCGACCGCGATTCATTGACGGGCTTCGATTCACGGCTCGGTCGAGAGGCGGCGCGGGGCTCGGAGCGCGGGGCGCGCTCCTCGGCCTGCTTCGTCGGCGCGGCGCCGTGCGGCAACCGTTCAATCTTCTTGCCCGCCGCGACCTTGCGCAGCACGCCCACCTCATCACGCCGCAGCGGACGCCACTGACCCAATCCCACGCCCTTGAGCAGCAGCGGGCCGAGGCCCACGCGCTGCAGACGATGCACCCGGTAACCGAGCCTCGCGAGCATGCGCCGGATCTCGCGGTTGCGCCCCTCACGCAGCCGGATCATCAACTTCGTCTTCTGCGGCTCGCGCGAAACCACCTTCACCGCGACGGCCTTGACCTTCGCGATCTCGCCCTCCGCGTCGGCGAGGTACATGCCATCCTGCAGCTTCTCGACGTCGTCGCCGATCAGCGGGCGGTTCACGGTGACCATGTACGTCTTGTGCACGCCGAAGCGCGGGTGCGTCAATTTATTGGCGAGTTCACCATCGTCGGTCAGCAGTACGAGCCCGGTCGATTCCGCGTCGAGACGGCCCACGCAAAACAGCCGATTCTCATGCGGCACCATGTCCACGATCTTCTTGCGGCCCTCGGGGTCGTCGTTCGTGCAGATCACGCCGCGCGGTTTGTTGACCATGATGTACGTGTGCGCCCGGGTGATCTGGCCATGCGTGTTCGTCTTGGCGCGCTGGATCGGCTGGCCGTCGGCCTCGATGCGGTCCCGGGCCGGATCGACGAAGCAGGGCTGAAAATCGATCGTGATGCCGTTCACGCTCACGCGTCGCTGCGCGATCATCGTCTCGCAATCGCGGCGCGAGGCGACACCGGCGTTGGCCAGAGCCTTGTGCAGGCGCGGCCCGCGCGTCGCTTTGCGGAGCTCGGCGACCTCCGGGCTGTCGCTCTTGGAGGGGCGCGCCGATGGACGCGTGGGACGGACGGTCGGACGGGATCGTGCGATTCGGGCCATCGCCAGACTGTATCAGGATGAGGCCCCTTTGCCGAGTTCTAACCGTCCCCGCAGTTGCTTATGGCACAGGGAGCAACGTAGAATTGCCCACACTTGATCGGGCCCAGGACGCTCCCGAAGGCCCGTGCCCCGGAGATCGCACCTTGAACACCGCACCCGTGACAGGCTTGAATGCCAGCGTGCTCGTGCTCAATCGCCTCTACATGGCGATCCGGGTGGTCTCCGCGCGCCGGGCGCTGACGATGCTCTGCAAGGATCTCGCCGAGGTCGTCAACGTCGAGAAGGGCCAGTACATCTCCTACGACTTCGACAGCTGGACCGAGCTCAGCCAGTACCGCGAGGAGTTCACGCCCGACACCGATTGGGTGCGCACGACGCGCGTCCACATCGCCGTGCCCAAGATCATCCGGCTCATGGGCTACGACCGCCTGCCCGCGCAGTCCGTCAAGCTCAACCGCCGCAACCTCTACGCGCGCGACGAGAGCCGCTGCCAGTACTGCGGCAAGAAGTTCCCCACCTCCGAGCTCACGCTCGACCACGTTGTCCCGCGCTCGCACGGCGGCGGCTCGTCGTGGGAGAATCTCGTCTGCGCCTGCGTCGCCTGCAACAGCCGCAAGGGCGGCCGGACCCCGCACCAGGCCCGCATGAAACTCCTGCGCAAACCCTACAAACCCCGCCGCAACCCCGCCATCACCCTCCGCCTCGGCCAGGACAAATACGCCTCGTGGCAGAGCTTCCTGGACAACGCGTACTGGTCGGTGGAACTGAAGTAGCCTTGCCGTTTAGCCGCGGCCCTTGGGCCGCGTCTTCCCCTGTATAGACACGGCCCTTGGGCCGTGTTTTCTTACACAGGAGCCAACCGTGATTCTGGCCTACCACACGATCTTCTCCGCGTATGGTTTCTGGCTCCCCAATGACCCGCGCGGTTCCTGGTCGGAGTTCGTCTGGGCATGGGAACTGCTCCGGTTTGGCCACGCGTCGAAGACCACAAGCCGCGAGTCGCTTGCGCGTTCGGCTCACGACCGGGAGATGAGGGAAGCGGCAAAATTCGCCCTGAAACACGATCCGGTCGTATTCACCGGCATCCAAGCCCGCGCCGTGGCGCGTGATTTTGCGCAGGCCGTCACGGAGAGCGGATATCAAGTTCACGCCTGCGCGATTTTGCCGGAACATGTGCACATGGTCATTCGCCGTCACGATCATCCGATCGAGCAAGTTGTGGCGCACCTCAAAGGCCGGGCGACGCAGCACCTCAAAAGGGAAGGGCTGTGGTTAGAGGAGCGCACTCCGTGGGGCCATGACAGTTGGGATGTGTATCTGGATTCCGCGGCGGATATCGTGCGCTCCATCGCCTACGTCGAGAACAACCCGGAGAAAGAGGGCAAGCCACGACAGAAGTGGTCGTTTGTCACGCCGTACAGTGGTTGAGACAACGCGGCCCAAGGGCCGCGGCTAAACAGCGACGGAGCATCCCTACGTCGGCACCGCCACGCGATCGACGACGTCCTTGATGATCGCCGCGCGATCCGCCCCGGCGTACTGCGCCTTGGTCTCCAGCAATATCCGGTGCGCCAGCACCGGCACCGCGCACGCCTGCACATCATCCGGCGTCACGTGATCGCGGCCCCCCAGCAGCGCCATCGCCTTGGTCATGCGGAAGATCCCCAGCGCCCCGCGCGGGCTCGCGCCCATGCGCACCTGCTCGTGCTCGCGCGTCTGCCGAACCAGCGCCACGATGTACCGCGTCACCTCGTCGGCCACGTGGATCCGCCGCGCCGCGTCCTGCATCGCCGCGACATCATCCCGCTCGACCACCGGCTTGAGCGACTCCAGCGGATGCGCCAGACTCTGATCCAGAAGAATCTGCCGCTCGGTGTCCGCGTCGGCGTATCCCAAATCCATGCGGATCAGGAACCGGTCGAGCTGCGCCTCGGGCAGCGGATATGTGCCGTGGAATTCGATCGGGTTCTGCGTCGCGAGCACCATGAACAGCCGCGGAAGATCGTGATGCCGACCCTCGATGCTCACCTGCCGCTCCGCCATGCCTTCGAGAAGCGCCGACTGCGTGCGCGGCGAAGCGCGGTTGATCTCGTCAGCGAGCAGAATGTTCGTGAAGATCGGCCCGCGGTGAAACGTGAACGTCCCGTCCGTCGCGTTGTAAACCGAACCGCCCAGCACATCGGTCGGCAGCAGGTCCGGCGTGAACTGCACACGCTTGAACTCCGCCGAGATGCTCGTCGCCAGCGTCTTGGCCAGCGTCGTCTTGCCCAGGCCCGGCATGTCCTCGATCAGCACGTGCCCCTCGGCGAGCATCGCCGCCAGCAACGTCTCGAGACGGTCATCCTTGCCGCGGATGACGGAGCGGAGATTCTGCCGGATTCGTCCCAGGGCTTCTTGCATGGGCGGTAATGTATCACAAGTCCACCGCGCGACGATTCATTCGCCGCGCGGTGTGGATTATTTCGTGTAGCGTGTTTCGAAGAGTGCGCCGCCGCGTTGCGCTTTGATACGTCCGTTGGCCGCGAGATGTTCGAGCATGTGGAACACGGTCTCCGCGGCGCCCGCGTCGCCGATCGCCGCGGCGATCTGGTCCGCCGTCTGCGGCGTCGCGCTGAGCTTGCCCACCGCTTTTTGCTGCAAGTCCAGCACCGTCGCCGCCGCCTTCTTGCCCGCCTCCACGCCAGGCTGGTGATACGCATTGATGTTCACCAGCGCGCCGTAGAAACCGACCGCCCTCTCATACAGCGCGATCAGCACGCCCAGGTGAAACGCATCGACGCGCGGCACCGTCACCGTGATCGACTGCCGCTCGCTGTCATAAAGCGCATTGCGAGTCCCGAGCAAAAAGCCCTGCAGATAATCGCCCGCCGTCACCCCAGAATCGACCTGCTCGTTCGATCCGCCGTCCTCGAGCACATCGATGAACGTCGCGTAGAAATTATTGACGCCCTCGCGCAGCTGCTGCACGTAGGCGTGCTGATCCGTCGAGCCCTTGTTGCCGTAAACCGCGATGCCCTGCGACACCGGCTTGCCGTCGAGGTCGGTCGCCTTGCCGAGCGATTCCATGACGAGTTGCTGCAGGTAGCGCGACAGCAGCAGCAGGCGGTCCTTGTAGGGCAGGATCACCATGTCCTTTTCACCCTTGCCATTCGTCGCACAGTGCCACATCAGCGCCAGCAGCGCCGCTGGATTCTTCGCCGTGACCTGCGTGCGCGTCACTTGATCGCACTCCGCGGCGCCCTTGAGCATCGCGTCGATGTCCAGGCCTTGCAGCGCCGCCGGCAGCAGCCCGACCGCGCTCGTCTCGCTCGTGCGCCCGCCGACCCAGTCCCACATCGGAAACCGCGTGATCCATTTCTCATTGACCGCCACGGCATCAAGCTTCGAGCCCTCGCCGGTCACCGCCACGGCGTGCTGTGCGAAATCGAGCCCCAGCGCCCGATACGCGCGCTGCGCCAGAATCATCCCGTTCCGCGTCTCCGGCGTCCCGCCCGATTTGCTGATCACCAGCACCAGCGTCGAGGGCAGACGGTTGCCGATGCGGCGCAGCGTACGGTCAATGCCATCGGGGTCGGTGTTGTCGAAGAAGTGCACCGCCATCTTGTCGGTCGCCGGATCGCCCAGCGCATCGGCCACGAGCTGCGGTCCCAGCGCCGACCCGCCGATGCCAATGACTAATAGGTCCGTGAACTTCTCGGCGCGCGGCGGCTTGATCTTCGCGGCATGAACGTGCTCGGCGAAGCCCTTGATCCGGCCCAGCGTCTCGGTGATCGCCTGGCGCAGCACCGGCGTCGGCGCGCGCTCCGCGGAGCGCAGCCAGTAGTGCCCCACCATCCGCTTCTCATCGGGATTGACGATCGCCCCCTGCTCCAGCAGCGACATGTTCTGATAAGCCTTCTCCATCAGCGGTGCCGTCTTCTGAAAAAAGTCCGGCCCGAAATTGATCCGGCTGATGTCCAGCCGCAGACCAATGGATTCGCTGACACAAAGATGCTGCTTGTAACGCTGCCAGAGTTGGGTGGACATTTTCAATTTCCTTTTCTCGTATGAAACCGACACCACACTGCCCCGCCAATTCTCCCCGCCGCGTCCAAAATCGCAAATGCAAAATCTGAAAATGCAACCGCCAAGGCGCAAAGACTCCAAGGAGCAACGCCAAGGAAGACAAGACGTTTAACACAAAGACCACGAAGATCACAAAGACCACAAAGGAAGGCAATCGGAATTATAAAAAAAATGCATCTGCCTTCCTTTGTGATCTTCGTGCTCTTTGTGGTCTTCGTGTTATGTCTTTTCTCCTTCCCCTTCACCTTCGTCCCTTTCTTCTTGGCGTTCCCCCTTGGCGTCTTGGCGCCTTGGCGGTTGCATTTTTCCGAGTCTCAAATCGCAAATCGGAAATCGCAAATTCCTTATACTCCCGCTCATGGACCCGCGCACCGTTAAATTTCTTGTCTTCATCGTCTTCAGCCTGCTATGCCTCGCCGCGGGGTACATGGCGCGCAAGCGCGGCATCCTCCGCGAAGAGTCGAGCCGGGCCATTCACTATTGGTCAGTCGTCATCTTCTGGTCCCCCGTCTCGCTCATTGCGTTCTGGTCGCTGCAGCTCACCGGATCGGACGGCAACCAGCTCCTCCGACTCATGCTCATTCAGCCCGTCCTCATGATCGCCGCCGCTCTCGTCATCGCACCCGTCGCCCGCTGGCTCGGCTGCTCACGCCCGCAGACCGGCGTCATGATCCTCGCCTCCGCACTCTCCAACACCGGCTTCACGCTCGGCGCGTACCTCTGCTACGCCCTGCTCACGCCGCCCGATAAAGCCATGGGCTTCGGCATCGCCTACGTCACATCCATGCAGGTCTTCATGGTCCTACTCTTCTACCCCATCGCCCACCGCATGGCCCCGCGCGAAGAGCAAGTGGCCCTGCCCACCATGCGGCAGACGGTCATCGAAAGCTTCCTCTCACTCCGCGCCATGCCGCTCTACATGGCCGTCGCCGGCGCGGTGCTGCAACTGTGCCACGTCAAAGTCCCCGATGAAATCGAAGCCTGGCACCTCCGCGACACCATCTTCTTCCTCGGTGCCGCCGGCTCCTACGCCGCGATCGGCATGCGGCTCCGCCTCGGCGACAGCCTGAAATTCAAGCGCATGCACGCCCTGCTCGCCTTCGCGCACTTCATCCTCTGGCCGCTCCTGACCATCGCCCTCCTCGCCCTGCTCAGCGTCGCCGGCGTCCCGCTGATCGGTCTCCCGCGCGACGTCGTCATCCTCGAAGCCTTCACACCCATGGCCATCAACGTCGTGATCATCGCCAACCTCTTCCACCTCGACGCGCGGCTGGCCAGCGTCCTCTGGCTCTGGAACACGCTGCTGTTTGCAGCGGTCGTGCTGCCGGTGCTGGTGTTCTGGAGGTAGCAGGGATTTTTCACCGGGCGCGCCGCTGGAATCATCGGGCAGCGCGGAGTAAAATTTCGCCATGAGCACCGTTGAATTAAGACGAGAAGCCAAGGCGTTGATTGACGTCATGTCCGGCACCCAGTTGCGCGTGGCGTCGGAATTTCTGGCGTTCGTCAAGACCCGCAAGACCGATGCCGCCACGCTGGAGTTGCTGAGCATCCCGGGGTTCGAGGCGTCCTATGCGCGCGGGATGAAGGACATCAAGTCCGGCCGCACCAAGCCGTGGCGCAAGGTGCGGACCGATGTATAAGCTGGAGCTGTCGCGGGAAGCGCAGCGATTCTACGAACGATGCGACAAGGCCGTTGCCAAGAAGTTGACTCGGTGTTTTGAATCCCTGGAAAGAAATCCACGATCGGGCAACAACGTCAAATCGCTCAAGGGGCCGCTCGCGGGTTCCTACCGTTATCGCGTGGGCGATCTGCGCGCGGTCTACACCATCAACGATCGTGAAGTGACGGTGTACCTGATCACCATCGCCAAACGAAGCGACGTTTACGGATAACCAACGGATTGGCTAGCGAGTCGGTAGTAGAGTTCCGCGAAACCCACCGCGCTGTTTTCATCACACCGCCCCACTCAACGCCAACGGTGGATTTCGCGAGGACGCTCTATCCACCCTACTCGCTCTCCCGCGGGGGCGACGTGGGACAAAAAAAACGGCGGCCCTTGCGGGCCGCCGTCTCGTAGTTCACGGATCAGCGATCGGAACGTGGGCTCTACTCGTGCTTATTGCAGGAGCTTGAGGACGTTCTGGGGGGCGCTGTTGGCCATCTGCAGGACGCTGGTGGCGGCCGAGACGAGGATCTGCGAGCGGGTCAGGTTCGCCGTTTCGGCGGCGAAGTTGGTGTCGCGGATCTGGGATTCGGCGGCGCTGGTGTTTTCCAGGGCGACACCCAGCGACCGGGTGCTGGCGGCGATGTCGTTGGCCTGGAAGGAGCCGAGGCGGCCACGCAGCTTGGAGACCTGCTTGATGGCGTCGTTGACGATGGCCTGGCCGACGTCGACGTTGCCGGTCACGACGTTGCTCGTGCCGCCGGAGGCGAGGTCGGAGAGGTGGCCGTTGGCGATGGAGCCGAGCGAGCCGGTGGTCACGGCTTCGATGCCGAGGCTGGCCTTGCCGGCGAGATCGATCTGCGGAGCGAGCTGGAAGGTCGCGCCGCCGCCGGTGATGTCGAAGGTCGACGTCTGGGCGTTCTTGTTGAAGGCCGAGGCGATGTTGACGGTGACAGCCAGCGAGCTGTTGGAGATGCTGGCGGTCAGACCATCGACCTGGGCGGAGGAGCCGTTGATGTTGACGACGGCGTCGACACCGAGGTCGCGGATGCTGTTGGAGCCGCCGGTGGCGGTGGTGTTGTTGATGGCGGTGTCATAGGCCGCGGCGCCGCCGAGCTTACGGACGGAGACGAACTGGCTGGACCCGAACTGGGTGGAATCGAGGCGGACGTAGGAGCCGGAGTTGACATCGATGCCGGCGGAGACGCCGGTGACGTCCTTGAAGCTGTTGATGGCGGTGACGATCTGCGCGCCGGTCGTGCCGGAGGCGAAGGTGAACTGCTGGGTGCCCTTGGTTCCGGCGACCTCGATGGTGAGGTTGGTGCCGGAGAGGACGTTGGCGCCGCCGGCCGAGAGGAACACGGCTCCGGTCTGGGCGGAGGTGACGACGTTGACGTTGACGGTCAACGTGCCGCCGGTCGGGATCTTGGCGCTGTCGACCTTGATCTGCGAGAGCTGGGCGGAGTTGTTGTTGGCGATGGTGTAGTCGTAGGTGCCGTTGAGCAGCTTGGTGCCTTCGAAGCTGGTCGAGTTGGCGATGCGGTCGATGGTGTGCAGGATCGAGTCGATCTGCAACTGGTTGGCCTGCTTCTCGTCGGCGGAGAGGCCGGCCTTGTTGGCCGACTGGCCGATGAGACCCTGAAGCTGGGTGAGCAGACCGGAGACCTCCGTAAGGCCGCCTTCTGCGATGTTGACGACCTGATCGGCACGAGCGGCGTTGCCGATGGCAGCGCTGATCGAGGCCTTCTCAGAGCGGAGGTTCTCGCTGGCGATGAGGCCGGCGGGATCATCCTTGCCGCTGTTGATTCGCAGGCCCGTGGACAGGCGCTGCAGGCTGGTGCTCAACGTGGCCTGGTTTTGACCCAGGACGCGCTGACCGAGGAGAGAACTGATGTTCGTGTTGACGCTACTCATGGTGTGCGATCCTCCGTGAACGTTAGTGAGACTTGTCGCCTATGCGAGCGTCGGCCCTTCGGGGTCGACAATCCGTTTCGATTTTCCGAGCCCCATCCCGCCAAACTCTTTGAAAACCACGACGGCCTCAAGGAGTCTTTCGGGCTGTGACTCAATGCCTATCGGTTGGTCTGATTCGGCAGTTAATCGCCGAGTCAAGCAACTCGAAAATGTTTTCACTTATCGGAACGGCTGCCGGTCCCGGGCTCTGTCGAGGCCCCCGCATCGGCCATTCACCGCACATTCCGGGGAATAACTTCGACCCAAAGCCCAGGCGACATGAGCGGCACAACCAGTAAATCCGGAGAAAATCCCCCACTTGCGCGCCCACCGCCGCTGGCGGAGGCCGACGGGGCACTTTTCTTGGACCCAGTGAAAAAGATTTTTTCGCGGCTTGTGATTCGATCATCATCACCACGCTGGACAACAGTGCCGTGGCGCGTGGAGTGCATCCTCTATAGACGCCCGATTGCCGATCAATAAGGACCGATATCCGCGATGAGTCCGGTAATCGCTTCAAAAACCCATGGACCGCTGCCGCGGACTTCGGCATGCAAAAAACAGGGCGCGCAAAAAAACCGGGCCCTGGTTGAGGGGCCCGGCTTGGAGGATCGACCGGATCAGCGATCGGAAGCGCGAACTACTTACTGGAGGAGACGCAGCACGTTCTGGGCGGTGCTGTTGGCCGTCGAGAGGACGGACGTGCCGACTTGATTGAGGACCTGGTCGCGGGTCATGGCGCTGATTTCCGAGGCCATGTCCGCATCGCGGACGCGGGACTGGGCGGAAGTCAGGTTTTCCATCGAGATCTGGAGGCTGCGGACGTTGGTCTCCAGCGTGTTCTTCTCGAAGGCGCCGAGGCGGCCGCGCGTGACGGCGACCTGCGTGAGGGCCTTGTCGATGATGTCGCCGGCGGCGGCGGCCTGACCGGCGATGAGCGAATTGCCACCGCCGGAGACGATCGAGGTGAGGAAGCCGAGTGTCGAATCGCCGAGTGTGTTCGCGGCGACGGACTGGATTCCCACCGAGACCTGCTGAGAGGATTCGACGGAGGGTCCGAGCTGGAACTGGGCTCCGCCACCGGTGATGGCGAAGCTGGTGGTGTTGGCGCCCGGGGTGATGTTCTGGGCGAAGGCGGTGGCGAGCTTCAGCTCCATCTTGAGGGAGCTGGTGTTGATCTTGACGGTCGTGCCCTGGCCGAGCGCGAGGCTGCCGTTGACCAGTGCGAGGACGTCCTGGCCGTTGTCGCGGCTTCGCTGGACGCCGCCGACCGCATCGAAGGTCTGGAAGAAGGCGCCGCCGGTGCTTCCGGCGACCTTAGTGACGGAGACGAACTTATCGGAGCCCAGGTCCGTCGAGCTGAATCGCAGGGCCGAGAGGCCCGCCGCGGCGCCGGAGACGACCGTGGCCGAGACACCGGTCGAGTCCTTGACCCGGTTGACGGCGAAAGCGACGGCCGAGAGCGCGGTGCCGGAAGCGAATTGCAGGACCTCGACGCCCTTGGCACCGGCGATCTGCAGGGTCGCGGCGGAGGGGAACACATTAGCGCCCGCGGCGGAGACGAAGAGTTGTGCCGACTGCGCCGAGCCGAGCACCTGGACGGAGACCGGCAGGGTGGTCGCGGTTCCGAAGTTGGCGCTGGAAATGGTCGTGTCGGTGATGGCGGCCGAGGAGATGCCGGAGGTGATGTAGTCCATCGACCCGTTGAGCAGCTTGAGGCCGGCGAACGTGGTGGTGTTCGCGATGCGGGTGATGGAATCGACGGCCGAGTCGATCTGCAGCTGGTTGGCCTCGATCTCCTCCTTGCTCAGGGCGCCGGTGTTGGCGGCCTGGACGGTGAGGCTCTTGATGGAGTTCAGCAGGTTGCTGACCTCCGAGAGCGCCGCCTCGGAGGTGGCCAGAACGTTGCTGGCCCTCTCGGCGTTGTCGATGGCTTGTGTGACGCCCTTGATCTCCGACGTGAGCCGTTCGGAGATGATCAGGCCGGCCGGGTCATCGGACCCTTTGTTGATCTTGAGGCCGGTGCTCAGTCGCTGCAGATGGATCTGCAGGTCCGTGCCGGTCTTGGCAAGGTTGTGCTGAGCGACGAGAGACGCGATGTTCGTATTGATGCTAGCCATGTCAATCCTCCTTGATTGTGGCTAAGCCGGGACGTGCGGCGGTGGCGATTGACGTTCAAGTCGCCGATTGCCGCAGGGGGCTTCAGTTTCCTGGGCCACATTGGCCCGTTGGGTTTGTGTGTCGGACGCTTATGGGTTCTGAGGGGCGTTTGGACCGGGATTTTTTTCGGGCCCATTCCTGGGGCCTTGGGGCCGGTCCGGCCTCCTCAGTTTGGCGTTGGCTTTGTCGAGGTCTTCGGGTTTCACCATGGACGCTTCGCGGTTCTCTCGCTTGATGGCTTCATAGACCTCCTTGCGGTGCACGGGCACCGAGGCGGGGGCGGTGATGCCCAGGCGAACCTTATCGCCGCGGATATCGACCACCGTGATTTCAATGTCGTCGCCGATCATGATCGTTTCATCGCGCTGTCGGGATAGCACCAGCATTTTTCGGCTCCTTCCGTGGGCCTTGAGTTCCTGCGTCACCGCTCCGCGGCGACTCTTCCTTCCGAGTTTTGTTCCGGGACCGGCGCTTCGCGTCGCGGCATCAGTGGCCGCAACCCGTCACCGCTCCCGGAATCCCCTTTATGCCGATGCCGCGACCGGCGCCGCCGTGTCCACCAGAGGGACACGCGTGTGGAAGCGCTTGTCGGCCAGCACCAGCTGCTCACCGGCCCGGCGCTCGGTGTGGATGATCAGCGGGCCCTGCAGGTTGCCCGTCAGCAGCGTGCCACGCTTGTTGACGATCACCAGAACCTGCGCCTCGGCCAGGCTCGTCAGTCCCATCTCTTCCATCTGCTCGGCCTTAAGCGGGACCACGTAGTCTCGCACGAACAGGCTCGGGTCGGTCACCACGAACGCCAGCTCCGAAGCGTCCACCGATTGCAGCCAGAAGAAGTAGCTGTCCTCGCTGGGCTGGATCAGCACGTAGCGCTGGTGCGTCGGGAAACCCAGCAATCCGCGGCTGAAGGTGATGACCCGCTGGTCTTCAACCTCGATCTCTCCGAAACGTGTGGTCTTGACGATCATGACGTTGCTCCTACCGGCCATATCCATCCTTGGATTCTCGCCCGATCTTCCAGATCGAGCCGCGACATCCTGTCGCCGGTCCGGCCGAGGGACCGACGTTCCGATGAAGTGAACCATTCACTTCAAGAAATCGAGTAGTGTCAGCTTCATCACCTGCGCGCCCATCTGCAGGTTCGCCTGCAGCTGTTGCTGGAGCTGGGTGAAGCGGGTGATCGCCGAGGTCACGTCCGTGTCCTGCAGACCCGACAGCAGCGACGCCGTCTGGATCTTGCGGTCCGCGGTGCGTGTCTTCTCGGCGTCGATGCGATTGGAGCGCACGCCCGTCGAGGCGCGTGAGCGGGTCAGCGTGTCCAGGTCGCGGTTCAGCGCCTCGCCGGCGAGCGTGATGCCGCGCGTATCGTTCTGACGCAGGGCGTCCCGCAGGGCCATCAGGTGCGTGAACACGCTCTCGTTGCGGACCTTGGCGACATCCGTGCCGGTGATCGTCGCGCCGGCGCCGACATTATTCTTGATGCCCAGGTCTTCGGCGGCGTAACCGTTGTTGAGATCGATGACGGTGAATGCCCCGGCGCCGGCGGTCGTGTCGGTCAGCTCCAGGCCGTTGCCGCTAGCGGCCATGCCCGCGGTGACGCTGCCGCCGCCGGCCGTGTTGATCGCGGACATCACATCCGCAACCGTCGTCGCGCCCGTCAGGCTGACATCGACTTTCGTGCCGTCGTGCAGCTGGATCTCGATGTCGTTCTGACCGCTGCCCAGGATCCGCACACCCAGGCCGTGGTTGAAATCCGCGAGTTGCGTGCTGCCCGTCAGGCTGCGGACGCCCAGATCCGACGCGGTGGTGCCGCCGGCGTTCTCGCCGATGCTCACGTCGATCCCGCTCACTTCGTTGACGAGGTTCAGCCCCGTGCCGCTGCTGTTGATCTCAAGCCGCAGACCCATGTCCGCAGCGCTGACCTTGTTAGCCATGTCCTGGATCGTCGTCGCGCCGGTGAAGTCGATGACCTTTGTCACGCTTCCGGATGTCACGCTCAGCCCGCTAGTCATGTCGACCGGCACGCCGAAGGTCGAGACGTCGGTCGTGAGCGTCAGTTTCGGATTGACGTCGCCGCCGACGACGGCTGCGCCCGTGGCGGTCAGGCCGATGCCCAGGTCCGCCGCGGTCACGCCCGCGCCGACCTCCGCGATGTCGATCGTGTGCCCGGCGGCGGCGGTGAGCGTGAAGCCCTTGGACGACACCGCGAGGCCGCCGGCCGTGGGATCGATGCCGTTGATCGCCGAATTGATGCGTGTCGCGATGTCACCCAGCGAATCGGAGTGCGTCAGATCGACGCTGACCTGCGTGCCGTCGATGGTGACATTCACGGTGCCCAGTTGCACGCCGACGTTGCGTGCTCCGGCGACGTCGCTGAGACGCGTCGTGGCGGTGGCCGCCGGATCGAGATCGACGGTGCTCACCACGCGGCTCGACAGCGCGCCCAGCGCCGAGGCGCCGTTGCTGTTGACGTCGATCGGCAGATTCTGGCCGATCGTCGCGGCGAGATTCTCGCGCGAGCCGGTGTAGCGGTAGCCGCCCAACAGTTCGGTGAAAGGCTTGGTCGAACTGGTTCGGCCGGAGAAGAGGAAGATGCCGTTGTGGTCGGCGTTGGCCGACTGGCTGAGGCTGTCGATCAGGGAATCGACGATCTCGGCCTGGCTGCTGCGCGTCGTGGCGTCGGAGGTGACGCCGATCTGGCTCGATGCGATGCTCTGGGCCTGCGTGACCAGGTCGGAGATGTCCGAGAGTGTGCTGTCGGTGACTGCCAGAACGTCGCTGGCGTTCGAGAGGCTCTCGGTGTGCTGGTCGAACTGGGCCAGGAGATTGCGGAAGTTGCCGATCGCGGAGGCGGCGCCGGAGTTGTCCGAGGGGACGCTGACCTTCTTGCCGGAGGAGATCTGCTGCTGGATCTTCATCATCTCCGTCTGCGTCTGACGGAGAATGCTGAGCATCGAGTCCGCTGTCATCGCGGAGCTGACCCGGCCCTGGTTGGAGTTGATGATGCTCATGGCTTATTTCACCAGCCCCAGGACGGTCTGGAGCATCTCATCGACGACGGAGATGAACCGGGCCGAGCCCTGATAGGAGCGCTGGAAGCTCAGCAGGTTCACGGCTTCCTCATCGAGGTTGACGCCGCTGACCGACTGCTGCTGGGCGCTCAGCCCGTCGGTCACGATGCCGGTGGACTGAACGAGCCGCTTGGTCGAATCGGTGCGGGCGGCGAAATCCTGGACGTGATTTTCCCAGCTGCCGCGGAGGGTCTGACCGTTGAGATCATCGAGCGGTGTCTCGAAGAGACCGGCCAGCTGCAGCGCGTTGCGGTTGTCGCCGGCGATGTCGCCCTGGCCTGCGGCCAGAAGCAGCGGGTTGGCGGTAAGGGCGGAATTGACCGAGATGTCGGCGGCGCTGGTGCCGTTGAAGAACGAGTTGAGACCCAGCGCGGCGAGCGCGGCGGAGCTGTCCTGCGAGAAGCTGAAGGTAAAGTCGCTGGAGGCCGCGTCGATCTTCAGCTTGCCGTTGGCGGCGACGGTCGCGGTGAGATTCGGAACCGCGCTGAGGGCGCCGGCGATGTCATTGAGGCTCGTGTCCGTTCCGATGCCGTCGAGATCAACGTTGATCTGCCGCGTGATCTTCTGGCCGGTGGACTTCTGTGTGACGGTGATCTGGAAGGAGCCGTTGACGGGCTGGAAGGTCAGGCCGGCCGCCGGCGTGTTGAGCGCGGCGGTGGCGTCGAGCACGCCGTTGCTGGCGGTCAACGTGCCGTAGCCCTGCTCGCCCTGGCCGGAGCTGTGGACCTTGTTGAGCTGGAAGATGAGGTTTCCGGCGAAGGTATCGAGTGCGTTGATCGCATCGGTCACATCACCGACGCGCGATTCCATCAACTGGCCGATCTTGCCGGACTGCGGATCGAGCCGCGAGCCGTCGGCTTTGACGCGGAGGATGTACTGGAGCGTGCCCGATTCGTTGGTGGGCGTGACCTGAAGGCCGCGGCTCTGGGTGCCCAGCACGATGGGGATCGAATCGACCAGCACATCCATGGAGCCCGAGGGCTGCAGGACGGTCGTGACCGGAACCAGTTCGCTGAGCTGGCTGAGCAGCTGGTCGCGCTGGTCGCGCAGAGCGTTGGCAGATCCCGCGCCGCCCTCGGCGAGCGTGATCTGCTGATTGATCGACGCGATCTGAGTGAGGATCTGGTCGGCCTGCGTGACGTTGGCGGTGATGTCGGTTTCGGTCTGTTTCCGCAGGCTCGACATCTCGCCGCGAACGGTGCCGATCAGTTCGGCGAGGCTCTGGCCCTGCGAGACGACCAGTGTGCGGAGACCGGGGTCGGTCGGATTCGACGCGAGCTGCGACCAGCTGTTGGCGAACTGCGTGAGCTGATTGCTGATGCCCTGGTCGCTGAGGTCGTTCTCGATGCTTTCGATCTGCGTGAGCACGTCCTGCCGCGCGGTCGCCGCCTGCTGATCGCTGGTGGCGGAGCGGAGGCGGGTGTTGAGGGCTTCGTCGACGTGGCGGATGATCGTCTGAAGCTGGATGCCGTTGCCGATGAACGTGCCGGGCTGAACCTCGGTGCCGGTTGAGGCGACAATCACCGCACTCTGGCGGCTGTAGCCCTTCGTGGCGGAGTTGGCCATGTTATTGCCAACAACCTCCAGCGCAGCCTGGTTCACCGCCAGGCCCGAGAAACCGGTATGTAATGCACCGATGAGGCTCATGTGTGCCGCTTATCCGGTGACCGTAAAGGTGCTGCTGAGCGAGCCGGGCTGCGGCACATTGCCGCGCCGGCCGTACGTTCCGACACCCATCATCGATGCGACCTGCTGCAGCACGCCTTGCACGTGATTGAGCAGGCTCTGCGTGGCGTCGCGTGCGATTTCGTTTTCACGTTTGCAGTTCGAGATGACCTCGCGGAGCTGCTGGCGGAACACAAGAAGCCGTCCGCGGCGGGGCTCGCCGGCGCGATCGGCGATCTGCATGATCGTCAGCGGCTCTTTCGATTTCGGCGCGATCTCCGCGGTGATGCGGCCCAGCACCTGCTGGCGCTGCGTCTCGACCTGACCGATCCGCTGCACGTGGACGTTCTCCTGCCGGCAGCAATCCTGCACGGCGGCGGGATTCGCTTTGCGCATCGCCAGCTGCTTGCGCTGCAGGAGCGAGAGCAACTGGCGGTGCTCATCGATCATCTGCCGCAGGCAGGTCTCAAGTTCGATCAGGTCCTTATCCATGGCGGTCCATCCTTCCGGCCGTCGCCGCAGCGCCAGGACGCTGCGCGGTCAGCTTGCGGTAGATCGCGGTGATGACGGGCATGTCCATGCGTTTGGTCATGCGGTCGGTCATCTGCTGATCGAGCTGCTCGTTGAAGGCTTCCTCGGCCTGACCGCCGTGGAACATGGCGGTCTTGAAGGGATCGTTGTGCGACTGCTTGAGCAGGGGCATGATCAGCGAGGCGCCGACGAGATCGCGTGCCACGCCCATCGCATCGGCGTTGCGCTTCTCGGCGCTGACCGTGGGCAGCTTGAAAGTCGAAGCGCCCGCGGCGAAACGGATGGCCTGCGGTGCGGCGATCTTCGAGTTGTTGATGGCGCTGATCGTCATGGTTTAATCCTCCAGCAGCAGCTGGGCGTGGAGCTTGCCGCTGCGGTGGATCTCCTTGAGGATGGCGATGCGGTCTTCGGGCGAGACTTTGAGCTGATTGAACGCGGCCAGCAGATCGGCCAGACGGGCGCCGCCCTTCTTGGCGGGGTCGAGGCCGATGAAGGCCTGCTGCTCGACGGCCGGTGCATCGGCCGTCGGCGTGCGCGGCGGGATCACGGTCGTGATGGTCAAACCCTTGTGCGAGATCACCACGGGCGAGATCTGCACGTCCTCGGTCATGATGATCGTGCCGGTCTTTTCGTTGATGACGACGCGGGCCTCGGTGCGGACGAGCGTCGGATCGAGCTGGACTTCGAGGATCTGTGAGATGAAGGCCGCGGGCTTCTTGCGCTCGGCCGCGGGGAGCTGGACGACGACGTTCTTGGGATCGAGCGCGGTGGCGATCGGCGCGCCCTCGGCAGCCATGAGGTCGTTGATGAGCGTCGCGACGGTGTTGGCCATGGGCCAAGTCGCGTTGGCGTTTTCGAGAACGAGCGTGATGCGGCCCGATTCATCGAGCGTCTGGCTGTAGACATCGCGGGTCAGCGTCGCGCCGCGCTTGACGACGGCGGTGTTGGGGCTGGTCTTGGGCGACTCGACAACCAGCGTGCCTTCGGCGAAGGCGAAGATCGGCGAGCCGGGAATCGGCCCGAGCATCGGCGTCATCACGAGCCGACCGCCCTCGAGGCTCGAAGCCATCGGCGCGGCGAGCTCGACATCGACGGTGTCGCCTTCGCGGACACCGGCGCCCGGCAGCTTCGCGCTGAGGTAGACGACGGCGACGTTCTTGGCGTCCTTCATCTCCGCGGCGCTGACGACCGGATCGCCGAGGCGGTTCATCATCGCGGCGAGGCGGCGCATCGTGGTGGCGGACTTGGCTCCGTCGCCCGTTCCGCTGAGCCCGATGACCAGGCCCATGCCGACGATCTTGCTGGACTCGGCGCCCTTGAGGCGGATGAGGTCCTGCATCTGCACAGCCGCCGCGGGCTGCGCGGTCAGCAGCATCGTCACGATCAGGGCGGTCAGGATTTTCGCAGCAATCTTCATAGGAGTTCAGAAGTTGAAGATGGTTTCAAGGACCTTGGTGATGATGCCCTTGCCGCCGTTCTTCTTGATCTCGCCCTCGTGCTGCTTGTCGACGCGGAGGTCGAACATCTGCGTGCTGAGGACGGTGTTGTCCACGGTCACATCGTCGGGGCGGCACTGGCCGGTGACGGTGATGACCGATCGCTCGCGGTCGGAGCGGACATCGGTGCGAGCCTCGACAACGAGCGTGCCGTTGGGCTTGACGTCGATGACGCGTGCGGTGAGGCGGGTGGTCATCTCGTCTTTGCGTTCGTAGTCGCCGTTGGTCTTGAAATCGTTCTTCCAGTTCGTGCTGACCGCAGGGCCGTTGTTGAGCTTGCCGCCTTTGAGCTGACCATTGAGCAGGGCTTCGAGATTGAAGGTCGGGAACGCGGTGATCCCACCGTCGATCTTGTCTTCCTTCTTCGTGTCGAGCTTGGACTCGCTGGTGGCGGAACTCGACTCGCGGATGACAACGGTGATGAGATCGTTGATGGCGAAGACGCGCGGGGTCGGCGGCTGGACGCTCGTGAGGGACGAGGCCTGCAGGCTCGGCTCGATGAGCAGGCCCTTGGTGCGCGTGGGAGCTTCGGCTTTGACGAGGTAAAGCGAAGAGCTCTGGACCTGGGCCTGTGCGGCGGTAGCCAGAGCGGCGATCAGCATGGCGGCAAGAATTGCGCTTCTCATTTGACCGCCTCCTTGCTGGCCAGTGGCGACGCGGGCAGATCGGAGGTGAGGACCGCTTCCTGCGGGCCGCAGACGCGGGCCTGGTAATCCTGCCGCGTGCGTTCGTTGCGGACGGTGATGAACTGACCGCTGGCGCCTTCGGTCATGGCGCGGGCGACGGTCTTGAGCACGACCGCGCCGCTGATGCAGCGCACCGTCACGAGCTGGCCACGCTCGACAAGCAGCGCGGCGGCGACGTCATCGGAGTAGAGGATGCTGCCGGGCCGCGTCGCGGCGGTCGCGCGGGAGCCGATGGTTGTGGCAAGGTTCGTGACGGGAGTCTTGAGGACCGAGTCGATCAGCTCGCTCTTGAGCTCGACATCGGAGGCCGCGACGATCTGCCCGCGGGTCAGCGGCTTCTTGGCGACGACGACCTCGCGGCGGACCTTCACATCCGCGCGAACACGGAGCGATTCGGTGAGGCGGTCGCGGTCGTAGCAGCGGATGACGATCGGCAGCCGGCCGAGCATGCCGCGGGTCTGCGGCTCGATCTCGAGGCGCTGCGTGCCGAACATGCGGGAGAGCGTGGCGTCCTGATCGGCGTCGAAGGTGATCTGCAATTCACCCTCGGGGCCAACCTGCGTGCGGATCCAGTCGGTGAGCTTGCGGCGGAGCGTGACGTTCATCGCGGCATCGGCATCGACGGCCGGCAGCGGGTTCGCCGCGGCGGAGATTGCTTCATCGATGATGATTTCGGGGGCGTGGCGCTGAACGATTTTCGCAGCGGTTTTCTCGACGATCGGAGCGGAGGGGCTGTCGCCGTGGTGGACACGGACGCTGGTCGAACCGCGGAGAAGCAGCTTGCCCCAGTTGGCGTTCTGCTCGTCGAGGCGTGCATGCACATCGGCGGAGGTGATGGTCTTGTCGGCGGCGCCGTCGATTTTCGCGACGGTCAGGTCGCCGAGCGACTTGGCGTAGTCGCCTTCGAGGACGGCGATGTCCTTGAGGGTGACGACCGAGCCGGGTGTGAACGCGGTCGCGTGGAGCGCGATCGAATCGGCGTGTGCGGCGGGAGCGGCGGCGCCGAGAACCGAAACGGCTACTACCGCGGCGGCGAGGATCATCGTGATGTGTTTGCGGCTGGTCATTTAGTGCTCAGAATCGCTTGAGGTTGGAGACAACCTGCAGAGCCTGGTCGGCGGCCTGGATCGTCTGGCTGTTCATCTCGAAAGTGCGCTGGGCTTTGATGAGGTTCACGAGTTCGGAGACGGGATCGACGTTGGAGCCTTCGATGAATCCCTGCTGCGTGACGCCGACGCCGTTCTCACCGGGGTTGCTGGTGGTGGGCGGGCCGGAGGCATCGGTTTCGACATAGATGTTGCCGCCGATGGCCTTGAGTCCCTGGGGATTGATGAAATTGGAGAGCTGGATCTGGCCGACTTGGGATTGGGTCGTGCTGCCGGGCTGGGTGATGAAGACCTTGCCGTCAGTGGAGATTGTCAGGGCGGTGGCATCGGCGGGGATGCCGGAGATGGGCGGCTCGATGCGCGGGCCCGAGCTGTTGCCCAGTACCAGCTCGCCGTCCTTGTTGACGAAGAAATTTCCGGCGCGGGTGTAACCGATGCCGTTGCCTTCCTGCTGCACGATGTCCACGGCGAAGAATCCCTTGCCGTCGATCATCACGTCGAAGGGGCTTCCGGTGTTGATCGCGGTGCCCTGGCGGAAGTCACGGGCCGTGTTGGCGACCCGGACGCCCAGGCCGACCTCGACACCCGAGGGGCGCTGCTCTTTCTTGGAGTTCTCGGCGCCGGGCTGCTCGAGCTGCTGATAGAGAAGGTCTTCGAAGTTGACGCGGCTGGCCTTGAAGCCGTTGGTGTTGGCGTTGGCGAGATTGTTGGCGATCACGTCGATCTGAGTCGACAGTGCGGTCAACCCGGTGGCAGCGGAATGGAGGGCGACGATGGCCATGGCTTATGCGACCCTCCCGAGTGTGTTGACGGCGCGGTCCATCAGGAGGTCCTGGTAGTGAATCATGTTGGCGCTGGTGTTCACATCGCGGCTGGAGTCGAGCATCTCCATCATTTCATGCACGGGATCGACGTTTGATTGCTCGAGTTGTCCCTGCACGACTGTGCCCGCGGCGGGCTTGTTGGCGGCGACGGCGTGGGGCGCGGTGTAGAGGCTGCCGCCGGCGTGGCGGAGCTCCGAGCCGTCGCCGACGTCGATGACGCCGAGCTGGCCGACGATCTTGTTGTTCTGGTGGACGCCGCCCTGTGAATCGACCTGAACGGGAGCGCTGGTCGAGAGCGTGATGGGCTGTCCCTCGGCGCTAAGGACGCTGCGGCCATCGACGTTCGTGAGCCGGCCATCGGGGCTGACGCTGAATCGGCCATCGCGTGTGACGTAGGTCTGCTTGCCATCGGGCGAGGCGACGGTGAAGGCGCCGGTGCCGCGGATGGCCAGGTCGAGATCGTTGCCGGTGGAGTTGAGCGGGCCGGAGGTGGTGTCGATGCGGCTGGGCTGGACGAAGAGGCCGCCGCCGAGGCGATCGAGCATGGCCTGGGCCGCATCACCGCCGGAGGCGGATTCGACGGAGGCGACATCGCGCTGCCGCATCGCGGCGAGATCGCGTTTGAAGCCGACGGTCGTCGCGTTGGCGAGATTGTGCGCAGCGACGTCCTGGCGATGCATGCTCGTCAGGACACCGGCGGCCGAGAGTGAAAGGCCGTAGTTCATCGCTCCACCTCCTTCCTGTCATCCGAAGATGCAGGGACGGAAACGATGAACCACGGCCGATCGCTGGCGGCGTCGGCGTGGTTGGAGATTGCGGGGCTGGAGATCGCGGGGAGGTTCACATCTTGAAGGGCGAGCAGATCGCTGCCGCCCATGTGCTCGATTTGAGCGAGGGCGGCGTGACGGCGGGCGGCCAGGGCGGCCAAACGGACCATGGCCGCGCCCAGGTTGGGCTCGCCGGTCCGCTCAAGGATTTGCTTCCAATTGCCAGTCACTTGTTCGTGCCTCCATGCACGTGCGCCGGGGCCAGTCGGCCATCTGCGACCGCACTCCGCGGCAACGGACTAAGGCAACGGGCGTGCCGGAGAGGACGGGGGATCGGGGATCGGGGGTTGGGGATCGGGGGAATAGCCGCAAAAACAGCTTTATTTACAGCGTTTTTGACGTTTTGGTGAGATGCGCGTCACATATCGGACCCCCGGCTCAACGCCGCCGCAGGTCCCCGATCGACGCGCAAGAGCTGCGGTGAAATCGGCAACTCTTGCGCGTCGCGATGCCGACGAAGGTGACGCTAATAACCGACTAAGAGTCGTGAATATCACGATTTGGATTTATGTTGATCGCCGAGTCAGCGTTGCTTATAGTAAGGTTTCCCCCGACCCCTTGGCTATCCGACCCGCTACCTCCCCCGACCCTGCCCGGCCTCGCAAGTGGCCGGGCCCCCGCCGCCTTCCCCGCCCTG